>NZ_JBSVZB010000003.1:0-455775 GCF_054072015.1 Cupriavidus sp. CP313
TCGAGCGGTCGCTCACTCTCAGAAAACTGACTGACCAGATCCGAAGATCCAGTCACGTTTTGCTGTGCGAGCACTGTATAACTTGTGAAGCTAGAAGACCGAAGTCTTCCGCATCCGTTATCAAGCGCCCACACTTATCGGTTGTTTGGTTGTTAAAGAACCCGCCCTTTCGGGCCGCATCCGGCTTTGCCGTTTGCGTTGCTGCGTTTTGTTTGCAGCGGAGAAACGAGACTATAAAGAAGTTTCTGCGATTAATCAATCATTTTCGAGAAATTCTTTATTCTGGAAGGCACACTCTTTCGAATCGAGTTAATCCTTGCAAGTCTTTTCCCACCCCCGTTGCGCGGTGCCTTGCGAACGAGGGAGCGAATATTAATGGCTGGATGCCTACCTTGCAAGCGTTTTTGAAAAGAACTTGAAAGAGCCTCTTTTGTCACTTGGCCACGCCGACCCACGACCTGCGGGGGGCCCTGTCGACGAGGGCGAACACCTCATTACGCTTGCCAGCGCTGCAACTCGGACAGGATCTGTTCAGCGAGGAAGTCACAAGGCGGCCGCTTCGACTTTGCGCTGCGCGCCAGCACCAGCTCCAGCCCGGCTAGCTCGGGCAGCCCCTGGGCCTGGCCAAGGAT
Organism: Cupriavidus sp. CP313; assembly: GCF_054072015.1. Classification (NCBI taxonomy): domain Bacteria; kingdom Pseudomonadati; phylum Pseudomonadota; class Betaproteobacteria; order Burkholderiales; family Burkholderiaceae; genus Cupriavidus; species Cupriavidus sp. CP313. The sequence continues at coordinate 633 of NZ_JBSVZB010000003.1, forward strand.
GGTGAAACGGGCCGGAACGGCACATCGCGCGAGCGGCGCCACCGCCAGTCCCGCTTCGACCATGCTGAGCAGGCCGAGCAGGCTGGGACTTTCATAGGACATGCGATAGGCGATCCTGGCCTGCTCCAGGCTGCGGATCGCAATGTCGCGGGCGACGCTGCCCGACTGGAACACGGCAATGGGCAGCGGCCGCTCGTTCCAGATTTCGTGCGCCGCCGGCGAGGCGGCCCACACCATCGGTTCCAGCCGGATGAACTCCCCGGACAACCCCTTCACTCGCGTTGCACAGACCAGGTCGACTGATCCGTCCTTGACCATGGGCGCCAGGGCCACGCTCGGCAAGCCAATGACCTGGATCTCGACCTTGGGGTAGGTCGCCGAGAACTTCTTCAGGATCGCGGGCAGCAGGGATGAGGCATAGTCGTCCGGCATGCCGAGCACCACGCGCCCGGTCACGTCGGGGCGGACCACGGCCGCCCAGGCCTCGTCGCGCAGGGCCAGCATGCGGCGCGCGAAGCCCAGCAGTACTTCGCCTTCCAGGGTCAGCACCACGTTTCTCGGCTTGCGCACAAACAGTGGCTTGCCCAAAGCCTGTTCGAGCGCCTTGATCTGCATGCTGACCGCCGACTGCGACCGGTGCACGAGTTCCGCGGCACGGGAAATATTGCCGGTATCGGCAACCGCCACCATCATGGCCAGCACATCGAGGTCAAGCGCTTTCATTGGTATCAGAAAAACTGAAGCAACAGATCAATATTACGCGTTTTTCTTAATCATTGGCCCTCGGGCATACTGGCCAAAACGTTGACGACCTATGCCACAGCCGATCATGGACCACCCCTTGCGCGACAGCCTTGCGCGCGAACTGCATGCCCGCCCCTTCCTGCGTATCGGCGGCTCCGCCTCGCTGACGCACTTCGCCATCTATGCCGACGGCGATACCGCCGTCCACCATGCCTTGCTGGCCTCCTTGTGCCGGCTGACCGGGCTGGAAGACCCGGCCGACGGCGTGACCCACTATTCAGGACGATGGGGCGATGACAAGCAGCTGAAGTGGGAGCGGCACACCGAGTTCTCCACCTTCACGTTCGTGGCGCGGCGTGGTGACGCGGACTACTTCTCCGACCTGGCCACCTCCCATATCCCAGCCGACTGGTTCGACAGCTTCGCCGGCAAACGCCTGGTGGCGCTGCGCATGGAACTGGTCTCGGGCGAGGCCGCGGCCCATGCCCGCGACAACGTGAGGCAATGGATCGACGGCCCCATCCTGGCGGGCAGCCACGTTCTGGGCGGCGGTGAGGTGTTCTGCGACTGGACCATCCCGCCCGACGGCTTTTCGCGCTTCCTGGTCATCGACAACGGCTTCCGCGAAGTGCAAGGCGGACGGCTGCTGCAGCGGTTGTATGAAATCGAGACCTACCGGATGGTGGCGCTGCTGGCCTTGCCGGTGGCGCGTGACCTGGGCCGCAGCGTGGACAACCTGCAGCGCTCGCTCGCGCCGCTGATGCGCAGCATGGACACGAGCCAGGGCGGCCGCCACGATGCCGAGTTGCTGGAGCGGCTGACGCACCTGGCGGTCCGCATCGAGGCACTGGCGGAATCCGGCAACCGCTTCAGCGCGTCGCGCGCCTACGAGAAGCTGGTGCTGGCGCGCATCCAGGAATTGCGTGAAGAGCGCATCGAAGGCATACCGACCATCGCCGAATTCATGGAGCGCCGCTTCGCGCCTGCCATGGAGACGTGCAGGTCGGTCTGGGCGCGGCACGAGCAGTTTGCCGGCCGCGTGGCGCGCGCGCTCGACCTGCTGCGCACGCGCGTCAACCTCGCGCAGGAGCAGGACACCACGCGCCTGCTCGAAGGCATGGACCAGACCGCGCGCAGCCAGCTGCGGCTGCAGCACGCGGTCGAAGGCCTGTCGGTCGCGGCCATTTCCTACTACGTACTGTCGCTGGCGGGTACGGGGCTCAAGGCGCTGCATGCGGTGCATCTCCCACTGGACCCGGAACTGATCAAGGGCGTGTTGATCCTGCCAGTGGTGCTGCTGGTGCTGCGTGCAACCCGGCGCAGCAAGCATGCCGGGCAAAAAGCGGCAGCGCGGCAGCCGGCTGCGAATCAGGCTGCGTAGGGTCACGTCAGCGGCCGCTAGCCGGCTGCCCCGCCCTGCCCCGCGGCTGCCGCCGCTCGCCGCAGGAGACGCATCGGGCCAAGGCCCTCAATGGTCCGCATCTGCGCCGCATCCCGGACAAAAAGCGAACCGGCGAACGCCAGGGCATTGACCGATATGCCTTCCACGCACTCCCCGGATCTCGGCACCAGCAACAGCCCTGCGGACATGACCAGCAGGTTGTACGGCGCCGACTGGTGCAGCCCGCCCTCGACATCGACCGCCCGCACCCCAACCGCATCAAGCAGCGCGCGGTAGCGCTCGCACGCCGTGCGCGCCACCTCTTCGACGGGCGCCGCAAACAGATCCAGCGGCGCGAACGCATGCGCGAATGCCAGGCCGGGAACGGCGCCGATGGCGCCGGCGATCCGCGCCGACGGCAGCAAGGGGCCGATCGGCAGCGCCGGGCCACCCTCGGCGAGCGGCAACGGCACGATCTGCAGATGTTTGTGGCCCTGGCTCGCTCCCGCGACTGCCCCGCCGTTATAGAAGCCCAGGCTCGGGAATTCCGCCATGCAAGCCAGCAGCGCTTCAAAGTCAGCCACGGTCAGCAGGCATTCCTGCGGTTCGAAGCGCCGGGTGACGATGAGCAGATGATGCTCGATGACATTGAACTTGTTGAGCAAGGCCACATGGGTGTCGGAGATATCCGCAACAAACAGTTCCGGGTCATAGGGCAGGAATGGATTGCCCCCGGCACTGCTCGTCCCGCGTGCCTTGTCCTTGCGCGCCAGGCTGGACACCTGGCGGACCAGGAACCGCACGCCGCCGTCCTCAATTGCCGCCTGGGCGGTTTCGATCGGGCACAACGCCCCGCTCTGCAGGGCGTGCGCCGTCCGCTGCGTGATTGCCGGCCACAGCGTGCCGGGCTGAAGGTGTCGAGGGTGCATGATCCGCTTTCACTCCCCTTTCAGCATAGCCGTCTCACGCGCCGAAGCGGATCGGATCATACGGGCGGGCATCGACACACGGTTGCTCACCGTCCATCAGTTCGGCAAGCAGCCGGGCCGTGACGGGGCCGAGCGTGAAGCCCTGGTGGCCATGTCCAAAGTTGAACCAGAGGCCACGATGGCGCGGTGCCCTGCCGACGATCGGCCGCATGTCAGCGACACATGGCCGGGCGCCGAGCCAGGGCGTGTCTTCGACTGGCGCACCGAGGCGCACCAGCTCGCGGGCGTGGCGCTCGGCATTCTGCAGCTGGATGGGGGTCGGCGTGGCATCGTGGTGCGCGAACTCGGCCCCCGTTGTCAGGCGCAGGCCGCGCTGCATCGGCGCCAGCATATAGCCGTTCTCGACATCAAGCAGCGGCATGGACGGCATCGGCTCAGCGGCGTAGTGGCGATGGTATCCCCGCTTGACGAATAGCGGGAAACGATAGCCAAGCGGTCTGGTAAGGGTGGTTGCCCACGGCCCAAGTGCAATCACGGCCTCGGCAGCTTTGACCGGGCCATCTTCCGTCTCCACGGTCCAGCCGCCTTCCGTCTGTTTCAGCGTTGCGGCATCACCGCGGCTAAAGATTCCGCCCTCCTTGCTGAACAGCGCCGCGTAGCGGCTTACCAGCTCGCCGGGATCGACGATGGTCCAGGGATCTCGCCAGTGAATAGCGCCGGCCACCGGCCCGCAATACGCAGGCTCGGTAGCGATCAGCCCGGCCTGGTCGAGAATCCGGCAATCGAGTCCGTGCCGCTGCGCGACTTCCGTCGCAGCGCGCGCCGCCTGGTCGAACGGCGCAGCGCTGCGATACGCCTGCAGCCATCCCGATCTGCGCACAAGGTCCTGTGCGCCGGCCAGCGCGATCAGCCGCTCGTGCTCGGTCAGGCAGTGCCGGATCAGGGCACTGTATGCCGTGACGGTGGCCGCGTACCGGTCAGGCGCCGATTCACGCCAGTAGCGCGCCAGCGCGGGCAGCAGGCTGGCGAGTGCCGCGGGGTGATAGTGGACATCGTTGCCCTGGCGGGTGATGACGCGAAGGACCGCCATCCACTCGCGCGGGAAGGCGTAGGGCTGCACCGCTTCGCGCTGGATGATGCCGGCGTTGCCATAGGATGTTTCCCTGCCGGGCGCCTGCCGGTCGACCAGCACGACCGCATGGCCGCGCTGGCGCAAGGCCAGCGCCGTGCAGACGCCGACCATGCCGGCACCAAGTACCAGGATGTCTTTAGAAGCCATGGCAGATGCGGATCCTGGAGGACGGCAGGTTTGCGGTCCGGGTCATGGGGAGTCAGGCAATGGATGCTGATGCCCTGATTCTGCAATGCCGGCGCGTCCGGGCGGAATATCCATCGCAATCAATTATTGGAATCCATGGTTGCCAATCCGGCAATCATGGGTCGCCTATACGCGTGATGGCATCGGCCAGGTGCTGCACGAACGCGCGCCCCGCGGGCGGGAGGTTGCGCCGGGCCAGCGTCTGGATCTCGATATAGCGCTCGTTCATTTCCCGGTCGCGCAGCGGCACCGCGACAATGGACCCTTCCTTCAACCGCCGCCGGACCGAAAGCTCCCCATAGAAAGTGATGATACCGGCCCCCGCCGCAGCGAATCCGACCAGCGAGTCCAGGTGATTGCTCGAAAAAACGGTCTGGTAGCTGAGCCCCTGGCGGCTGCAACTGGTGTCCAGCAACTGCCGCAGTGAGCTGTCCTTGGGCGGCAGCGCGAGCGGATAGCCGATGACCTGCGACAGCGAGATCTGGCGCTGGCCCGCCAGCGGATGGTCCGGCGCCATGACCGCGAGCACCGGCGCCGGGTGGCGCAGTTCCACCTCGATATCGAGTTCGGGGAGGCCGCTCAGCGTGACGCCGATATCCGCCTCGCCGTCGCGAATGCGCCTGGCAATGTCACCTTGCGGGCACACGTCCAGGTCGAAGCGGATGCCACCGTAAATCTCCCGGAAACTGGCGGCCAGAGCCGGAAGGAAATCGTGCGCGATGCCCTCGACGCTTGCCAGGTGAACCTGCCCCACGCGCAAGCCACGCAGCGCCTGGATGTCGCCCGTGACGCGATCGATCTCTTGCTGGGCGCGCTTGGCGTGCGCCGCCAGCATCTCCCCCGCCGCATTGGGTACCAGGCCGCGCGCGCGCCGGTCGAACAGCAGTGTGTCCAGCTCGCTCTCCAGCTTGGCGATCTGCCGGCTGACCGCCGATGGCGCCACGTTCAGCTTGAGGGCGGCGTCCTTGACCGAGCCGGTGCGTACGACCTCAAGGAAGTAGCGGACGGCGGTTTCCTGCAGGATGCGATACGACATGGTCGGGGCGAAAGCGAAGCAAAGGTCAGATTCATTTTATGGATTGCCTTTTCGGCAATCAAGCTTTCGAAACATTGCGACGATGTCACGCCGGATTGATCGTACGATGAGATCACGCGGTGCCCCCACCCTACTGCGCTGCGCGATACCTACCCTGCCGGAGCATCAACATGCGATCCCCCGCCCACCGCACCTTGTTCCTCCTCACGGCCTGCAGCGTGGCTGCCGGAACCGCGCTGGCGCCCGCCCCTGCCACTGCGCAGGGTGGCTATCCATCCAAGCCGATCCAGCTGGTCCTGCCGTTTCCGCCAGGCGGTGCCACAGACATCGTCGGCCGCACCATCGCCCGCAAACTCGGCGAGCGTCTTGGCCAGACCGTGGTGGTTGAGAACCGGCCCGGGGCCGGCACCATTGTCGCGGCGAGCTACGTGGCCAAAGCGGCACCGGACGGCTACACGCTGATGGCCACGTCCGGCACCACGTTCACGGTCAATCCGGCGGTCTACGCAAAGCTGCCCTACGACCCTCAGAAGAACTTCGAGCCCATCGGCATGATCGGGTCGACCGGCTTGATCCTTTTGGCAAACCGCGACGTGCCGGTGAACAACCTCAAGGAGTTCGTCGCCGCGGTCAAGGCAGACCCGGGCAAGTATTCCTACGGCTCGTTCGGCGCCGGCACCACTGCCCACTTTGCCGGCGAAGAGCTGCTGAACCTCACCGGCACCAAACTGCTGCATGTGCCCTATAAGGGCAGCGCGCCGGCGATGACCGACCTGATGGGTGGCCAGATCCCCTTCAGCGTGGATACGGTGGCTGCGGCCATTCCACAGCTCAAGTCTGGCAAGATCAAGGCCATTGCGGTCACTACGGCGAAGCGCTCGTCGCTGCTGCCGAATGTGCCGACCGTCGCCGAAAGCGGCTATCCGGGCATGGACACCAGTACCTGGATCGCGCTGGTCGCGCCTCGCGGCCTGCCAGCGGAGGTCCGGGCCAGGCTGGAAAAGGCACTGGCAGACACCATTGCCGATCCGGCAACGCGCAGCCAGCTGGCGGAGAACGGCATCGAGCCCTTCTACGCGCCCGGCAAGCAGGTCGCGGCCATGATCGACAAGGAAATCCCGCAGATGCGTGCCATCGCGCAACGCGCCCAAATCAAGCTTGACTGACAGCAAGGCCCCGGAGACACCTGTTCCATGACCACGCAAGACAGACTGACCTCGGCCTCGGCGGTCGAACTCCGACGACTGATCGGCACCAGGGAAATCTCGCCGGTAGAACTGCTGGAGGCGTGCATCGCGCGCATCGAGACCTATAACCCGCTGATCAATGCCATCACGGCAACCTGCTTCGAGCGCGCCCGCAAGGAAGCGCGCGCCGCCGAACAGGCCATGCTGCGGGGCGAACCACTCGGCCTGCTGCACGGGCTGCCGCTAGGGGTCAAGGACCTGGAGGCCACCGAGGGCCTGCTGACCACCTATGGCTCGCCGCTGTTCCGCAACCACGTGCCGACCGACGACAACGTGCTGGTGAAACGGCTGCGGGCGGCCGGTGCCATCGTGGTGGGCAAGACCAATATTCCCGAAATGGGCGCCGGCGCGAACTCGCGCAACGCGGTCTGGGGCGCGACCGGCAATCCTTTCAACCCGAACCTCAATGCGGGCGGGTCCTCCGGCGGCTCGGCCGCGGCGCTGGCCGCGGACTTCCTGCCGGTCTGCACCGGGTCGGACACCGGTGGCTCGCTGCGCATTCCCGCGGCCAAGTGCGGCGTGGTCGGATTCCGGCCCTCGCCGGGCATCGTCCCCAACTCGCGCAAACTGCTGGGCTGGACGCCGATCTCGGTGGTCGGGCCGATGGGACGCACCGTTGCCGATACCTGCCTGCAGCTGGCGGCTTCGGCCGGGGTGTCGGTGACCGATCCCTTGAGCTACGCGGTGGACGCCGCAGCGTATCTGTCGCCGGCACCGGTGGACCTGTCGAGCTTGCGGGTCGGCTGGACCGAAGACTTCGGCAGCTGCGCGGTCGACGACGGTGTCCGCCGCGTGTTCCGCGCCAGGATCGCAGAAATGCGCCACCTGTTCCGGCAATGCGATGAGGTCCGCTTCGAGCTTGGCGACGTGCACCGCTGCTTCGATATCCTGCGCGCCGAAAGCTTTGTCGCCGGCTTGCATGACGCCTACCAGCGCGACCCCGCCAGTCTCGGCCCCAATACCCGCGCCAACTACGAGCTCGGCGCGAAGATGTCACTGGCCGACAGCGCGTGGGCGCAGGCCGAGCAGAACCGTATCCTGCAGCGCTTCCAGCGGGCCTACCAGGAATACGACTTGATCCTGTCGCCAACCACGCCGGTGTCGCCCTTCGCATGGACCAGGCTGTTCGCGGACACCATCAATGGCGAAAAACAGGAAAATTATTACCGCTGGCTGGCCTTGACCTATGTCGTGACACTGACCACGCACCCTGCCATTTCCCTGCCGTGCGGCACGGACGAGGCCGGCATGCCGTTCGGGCTGCAGGTGACCGGCCGCTTCCGGGGCGACCTGGAGACGCTGGGTGCGGCCCAGGCGATGGAAGCTGCGTTTGCCATGCTGCCAGCGTTGCGCCGCCCCGTGCCCGACCTCGCCGCCCTCAGGCCCGCCAACCCGTCGCTGCGCTCGATTGTCACCGCGCCGCCGGCCTCTGGCACGGCGCAGCAATCGGGCGGCGTTTCTGCGGTATAGGCAAAGGGGCTGAAGACACAGGAATGCGAGCGTCGCGGCCCCCGCGTCAATCTTGCTCGCGCAAGAGCATCGCCACGTTACGCTCCGCGAGCGCCGCGATGGTGCGCGAAGGGTTCAGGCCGAGCGGCCGCGGGACGATCGCACCGTCCATGACATAGAGTCCCTTGTAGCCAAATACCCGGCCCCATGCATCGACGACACCGTCCGCGGCGGAGGTTCCCATGTTGCAGCCTCCCAGCGGGTGCGGTGTGATCAGGTTGTGCCACCGCCGCCAGGTGAGCGGTACCCACGGATCCCCGCCGGTCGCTTCCGAGAGCTGCGTATGCGCTGCAATCATGGCCTCGATGACGGCCACCGATGCCTGATACGACCAGTCGAGCCGCAGCACCCGACGCCACGGTGCGTACCACCTGCGGCCCAGCCTCAGCTGGCCATCGCCAGGGTCCACGCCTTGCCCGAACCAGGGCATCATCCGCTCGACCGGATCGCCGTCGTCAAACAGTCCTCCGACGTCCTTCCACACCGCGCGCAGCTTGCGGGAACGCGTTCTCTTCATATGACGTCGAATAAAGTTGCCTGCGAGGTTCGGGATGCCGCCGTCCTCGACGAAGAGCGCCTGTCCGTTCGGACCGCCGTGGTCCAGCAGGTCGATCGCGGCGGAGATGGTCACGCCATGAGAAGGAGAGATCGTCCTGTTGCCATAGAAGGCTGGCGTCACGAAGTCGCCATTGTGGGCCCAGCCAAATCCCAACCTGGGTGAAAGACCGGGCAGCGTGCGATGCTCATCCCGACAGCGCAGCAGTAGCTCGGTGCTGCCGATGGAGCCGGCGGCCAGTATCACCCTGGCGGCCGTGACTGTGCCAGGGCTCGTCGTTTCGTTTTCCGGGTCGATCTTCCTGAAGCAGACCCGCCAGCCCTGCTGCAGCGGCTCGATCCTGTCTACCAGGTGCAACGGAAGAATCTCGGCGCCATTGTCTTCAGCCACCGCCAGGTAATTCAGGTCCAGCGTATTCCTGGCCGATACCTGGCACCCCACGTCGCAGTTGCCGCAATGGACACAAGTGCCCTGCCATCTGCCGTGCTGGTTCAGGAATCTCTCCGAATGACGGTCATCGCGGGCGTCTTGCCGTGTGGGGTCCCAATGCTCGGAAAATGTCACCGCCAGCGGCAATTTACGGAAACGCCCGCCCCATCCGCAGGCTTCCGCCCCCTCGCGCAACAGCCGGGTCCGCTCGCTCAACTGGTTATCCGGCACTTCGCTCACTGCGAGCATGCGCCCGACCTCCTCGTAGTGGGCCTGCAGGTCGGCATAGGTAACCTCTTTCGGCCAGCCCTGCTCAAAGGCTTCCGGCCTGGCTTCCACGGAAACGTTGGCGTAGATCAGCGAGCCGCCGCCGACTCCGGCCCCGGCGATGACCCATACGTCAGAGAATGTCCGGATATCGGCCCAGCCATTGAAGCGATTGGCGCGCTCCTGGTTCCACAGCCAGGGATCACTCTCGTCGCGCGGGTAAGTCGCGGGGCTCCAGCGCCGGCCGCGCTCCAGCACCAGCACTTTGCGGCCGGCCTGCGCGAGCCGGCACGCCGAGACCGCACCACCGAAGCCGCTGCCGATGACGACGACATCGTAGGCCAGCGCATGGCTCATCATGACGCTCCCTGTCGTTGGATGATGATTGGCTTCTCCTCAATCATCCGCACCGCCTCCGGCGGCGATACCTGGCCGTCTGCCGGCACGAAGCGGGGGCCGGCCGCGCCGGGCTGGGCGCGCACGCGCCAGGTGCTGTTGACCTTCGCCAGGCGCGCGACGCCCTCGCCCAGCTGCCAATGGCGGCAAACCTTCTCCAGCTTGAGCGGGTAGATTGTCAATTGCCCACCCTCGAACCGCATTCGCAGGAAGCACTTGTAATCGGCGATGCGCTGGGAGGAGAACACCTCCTCGGGGTGCAGACGCCACAGGGCATTGCCCAACACCATCCAGACGCCAAACAGCAGGCCGCCGAGGGCGCCGCCCAGCAGCATGGCCTCGACCACGAACAGCAAGATGGGGGGCGCATTGTCCGCGCCAAAGACCTGGAAGTTGAGGCGCACGATGAGCCATAGCAGCGCGACTGCCAGTCCCAGGTGCAGCAGCCCGTGCAACGCGCCGACAACGCACGCCAGCCGGACGCCGCGCCTGATATCCCTGGTCGACAGCGCAGCACAGCTAAAGACAATGGCCGCTGCGAACACCACCGACGCGGGACTGTGCGCCATGACCCGGAACAGTTGGTGAAACACCTCGCCGATATTCCCGAATGTCACTTCGAGGTCGGCCAGTCTGTCCACGAAGCTGCGTTGATCGCGCCCGGGAATAGAACCCAGGCTCGCGCTTTGAATGATCCAATCGAACAACAAGTACAGGATCGCCACCAGCGCACAGAACGAAAGGTTGCGCGCAGGCAGTTGCCACGCACGATTGCGCAATTGCCGGGCGGTCGCCTTTTCCGGATACGCTGACTTCAGCTCGTAGCACTGTTTGGCCGGGCCCACGACGATAGGCCTCGGTGGATCTGGCAGCAGATGCGTGCCGTGAAGAAATGCGCCGCCGCCTCCGCAGGTGATGCGATGCGGCCCCGCCGTGCCCTCTCGCGGCACGTAATGCGCGTAGTGGTGCGAGTTGCCGGCCAGCACCAGCGCGAGCCGATCGCCCAGCATCCCCTCGATCTCGCTCAGGCTTCGAAAGCGCGGCGTCTTGGCCTCGATCGAAGGCACGGCCCGCCGCTCGCCGCGGCGCACGCGCTCCATCTCGTCAATCCAGCTCGCCTCGGGCGCGCACAATACGACGCGGTCACCGGGCTGCAGCGACGTGCACAGCTTCTGGAAGTACTCGCGCTGCGGTCGGTCGATTTCCGACTCAAGTTGCAGGTCCAGGCCCCAGATCCACCAGCCGCCGGGCAACTGCAAGGCATAGTAGCCGGTGCGCTGGCGTGTCTCCCAGCCGCCCACGGGCTTGCCGCTGCAGAACAAGCGGGCGAAGCCACGCAAGCCATCGTACCAGTCGTGATTGCCAGGCGTGGCGACCATCCACGGCGCATCCGGCAACTTGATCGGCTGGTCGCTGTATACGGGGTGCACGGCCTCGATTGGCGCAGGGAACGCCGCCCGGAAAGGATCGACGAAGCGCGTCCGATAGCCATCATGAGCAGGCGTCGGATACACCTGGTCGCCGCCCAGCAACAGCACCTTTGCCCGCGGCAGCGTCACGCCTTGCTCGCGCAGCGTCACCTCGTGACTGACGCACAACGCCATGGAGTATGTCGAGTCCCAACCGTCGCCCGTGTCGGCCAGATAGTCGACCCAGACACCGCCGTGCTCGTCAGCGGGCACCGGGAGCGGTGGATTCGGATTCAGTGTGGTGAGTGCCGCCTGCACCATGCGCTGGTCGGCAAAGGCGCCGATTGCCATCGCCACGGCAACGCGCATGGCGGTGAACGGCAGCTGTAGCGGGCTCAGCCAGTTCACCATGGTTCTTTGGGTGTAGAGTTCCACGCGCCCGGTCGCAGCAGACGCGGAAGCGATCGTCGCGGAGCCGGCAGCATCGGTCGCAGCTTGCGAACCACCCGGATACAGCGACTCTGGTGCTGACCCAGAATGTTTCATCGCCTTCCCCCTAAGACTTCCAGCTCGTCTGCAAGGATCGGGGCACTCGCGCATGTTGGCGCGATGCCAGCCGTTTCCAATGCCCCCCCTACGCCCTCACCCTCTCAACATCCCCACCGCTTCCGCAATCGCCCGCCTGATCCGCGTGTACGTGCCGCACCGGCAGATCACGCAGCTCATCTGGTCGGCGATCTCCGTCTCCTTCGGATTCCGTGTGCGCTTGAGCAGCGCGCTCGCCGCCATCAGTTGCGCGCTCTGGCAGTAGCCACACTGCACCACCTCGTGCTTCAGCCAGGCCGCCCGCAGGGCGCTCACCTCGGGGCCGTCGAGTCCTTCGATGGTGACGATCTTCTTCCCTTCCATCTCGCTCGCCTGGTGCTGGCACGACAGCAGCATCTTGCCGTTGACATGCACCGCGCAGGCGCCGCACACCCCCACGCCGCAGCCGAACTTGGTGCCCGTCAGCTTGAGCTCGCAGCGCAGCACCCACAACAGCGGCGTGCAGCTGTCAGAGCGGATTTCGACGCTCTTACCGTTGACACTGATCTGATTGTCTGACATCGCAGGCTCCGACAGGCGGCAGGGTCTTCAGCAACGGCAGGTCGCGCAAGCGCTCGCCGGTCGCATGGAACAAGGCGTTCGCCACCGCCGGCGCGATCGGCGGCGTGGTGGACTCGCCCACGCCCTGTGGCGGGCGCATGGAAGGCATCACGTGTACCTGGATGTCCGGGCAGTCTCGCAGGCGCATGGCCGGAAAGGCGGTGTAGTAGTCCTCCTTCACCTTGCCTCGCTCCACCGTGATCTTCTGCCACAGCGCCGCCGACAGCCCGAACACGATGCCGCCCTCGACCTGCTGCTCGATCAGGGTCGGGTTGACCGGCATGCCGCAATCGATGGCGCAGAAAACGCGATCCACGCGGACCTGCCCCGCGTTGTCCACCGACACCTCGGCGACCTGCGCCACCACGCTGCCGAACGACTCGTGCAGGGCCACGCCGCGCCCCACCTTCACCACGCCAGGCTTCTTGCGCAAGGGCTGGCCCCAGCCCGACATCTTTCTTGCCTGCTCCAGCACCGCGCGCTGGCGATCATCCCTGAGCAGGCTCATGCGGTAGTCGAGCGGGTCCAGCCCGACCGCCACCGCCAGCTCATCGACGAAGCTCTCCATGAAGAAGGCGTGGTGCGAGTGCCCCACCGAGCGCCAGTAGCCCACGGGGATGGCGAGGTCCACGGTCTGGTGGCCGACCCACACGTCCGGCCAGTCATAAGCCTGGTCGAAGGCGCCTTCCACCGTGGACTTGTCCAGCCGCGACACGAAGATGTCGGGCAGGCCGAAGTTGCGCTTGGCGACGCCCTCGAGCACTGACTGGCTGGCCGAGATATTGCGCACGGCGATGACCTTGCGGCTACTGTCGAGCCAGGCCTCGAAGCGCGACATGCTGGCCGGACGGTAGAAGTCATGCCGCATGTCCTCGGGGCGCGACCAGATCGTCTGCACCGGCACGCCCTTGCGCTTCGCGGCAATGGCGGCCGCCTGGCAGATGAAATCGACTTCGAGCCGGCGCCCGAAGGCACCGCCGATGGATTGCTGGCGCAGTTCGACCTGGTCCGTGTCCAGCCTGAGCGTCTTCGCCACGCAGCGACGAGCCAGCCCGGGCATCTGCGTGGCAGCCCACACTATGGCGCGGTCCTCCTGGACCAGTACCGTGCAGTTGACCGGCTCCAGCGCGGCGTGAGCGAGATAAGGCGCCGAGTACAAGACCTGGATGGCGGGCTTGCCCTGCTTCATGACGCGCCCGTTGCCATGCTCGTACCAGACGCGCGGGTCGGAGGCGTCAAGCGCCTTCACCAGCGTGTCGCGGATACCGTCGCTCGACAGGGTCCGCGCCTCCCCCTCGTCCCACTTGCACTGGACCTTTTCCGCGGCCTGCATGGCGATCCACGCATCGCTGGCGATCACCGCCACGCCGCCGCTGCCGCCCTGGAGCGGAGGCAGCGCGACCAGGTCGAGCACGCCGGGCAACTTCTTTACGTCGTCGGGCGGGGATCCCTGCAGCGTGCCGCCCAGCGTCGGACACATCTGCACGCTGGCGTAGACCATCGCGTCCGCCACCACGTCGATACCGAAACTGGCTGTGCCGTGGAGCTTGGCAGGGGCATCAAGGCGCGCCGCGCGGGTGCCGATGAGCCTGTAGCTGGCCGGGTCCTTCAGTTCGACCCTGCGTGGCAAAGGCTCACGCGCGGCTGCCGCGGCCAGTTCGCCGAAGGTGGCACTGCGCCCCGACGGATGCACCACCTTGCCTGCCTGCGCGCGGCACGCTTCGGCCTTGACGTCCCACTGCTTCGCCGCTGCCGCGCACAGCATCATGCGCGCGGCGGCGCCGGCCTCGCGCATCGGATTCCACAGGTCCCTGATGCTGGTGGAGCCGCCGGTGAACATCAGGCCCACCTCGCGCACGCCCTTGCGCGTGAACCATTCGGCGGCGCGCCTGGGCCACCCCTTATCGTCCGGCCGGAACGGCAGGTTGGCGACCACGCCCTCGATGTTGTTGTACAGGTTGTCGACGGGCGACGGCTCGACGCGGATCTGCGACCAGTCAGCCTCCATCTCCTCGGCCAGCAGCATCGCCGCGCCGGTATGCACGCCCTGCCCCATCTCGGCCTTGTTCATGACAACCGTGACGGTGTTGTCGGACGCCACCTTGACCCAGCCGTTCAGCGCGAATTGCCCGTCGCGCGCTGCCAGCGGCTCGCCGCCCGCCAGGCGCTGGCGCGGCGGCAGCCAGGCCCAGCCGATCACCAGCGCACCGGCAGCGCCCGCGCCGCCGAGCAGGAAGGCTCTGCGCGTCAACATGGCAAGACTGGCGGATCGATCATCATAGGAAGGCCCCGTGCCGCCGATGGCATGGCCTATATTAGGTCGGGAAGTGCGGCAGCGCGAATGCGAACACGTGGTTGGCGCTATCGCGCAACACCTGGCATGGCCATGCGCCCTGATGCCCCCCTGCAGGCGCAGGGCGAGTTGGTCCGTGACGGGTGCCCGAGTTCGGGCAGATCCTTGCGTTGACACGCCACTCCATCCATCGATCGACTTTCCCAGTCAAATCAGCCGCTTAGCGGAGATGCACCGGATTCTTTCGCGAATCCTGGCCAACCCCATCTGGCCATCGCAGGCAATCTGCCTCGGGATGCCGCCCGGTTCTTCCGTTACAGATGGAACGCGTTCGGACGTAGAATCGCTGCCGCCGGCTTGCGGCAAGGGGCATGAGTCGCTTGCAAAGGCATGCCGATTCGACAGCAGCACACCCAAGTGCAACACAGGCACCCGCATGAATGCCGATTTAACGTTCTCCCTGGATATCAGAACCAGCTATTTCTTTGCCTTCGCTTCCCATGGGCTGCTGGCCTGCATCCTGGCAAGCTTCTGGCGGGCTGGCCGGACCGACAAGGGGCTTGGCTGGTGGATCTTCGATGGTTTGCAGCTTTCCATCGCATCGCTGCTGCTGCTCTCATGGGGCACACTGCCGCCGTGGCTCATCCTGGCGGGATCCAATTTGCTGATTTTCTGCAATGTCCCCACGATAGAAACCGGCTTGCGGGTGTTTCGGCGCGAATCGATCTGGCCCGGGCTGGCCTTGCGTTGGGTCATCTCCGGGCTGATCTTCCTGGCCTGGATCGTCACCTGGACTGACGGATGGACCTACGCCCAGCGCGTCATCGGGTTCTCTGCCGCATTCCTGATACAGCTGACACTCTTCCTGGCCTATGTGCTGGGCTTGCGCGGCCCCGGACTTCGCATGGTTCAGGGACTGCTGCTGTTCGCCATCCTCCTGGTCGGTGCCGCGCTGTTCGGCCGCATGGTCTATGTGCTGCGCCATATGGATACGGTGATCTCCTGGCAACAGGATACGTGGCTCCCCCTGCAAACGTTCACCGCGGTGTTCTCCGCCTTCCTGCGTACCTGCGGCGTGCTCTCTCTGATCCAGAGTCGCAACGAACAGCGCCTGCGTGCGGCCAATCAGGACATTGAACGGCGCGCGAATTTCGACCTGCAAACGGGCGTCATGTCGCGATCGTTCTTCGAGATCCAGGCCCCCAAGGCCGTCGCGGAGGCAGCCAGCGCGAACAGAGCGATGACTTTCCTGCTATTGGACGTGGACAACTTCAAGGCGATCAATGACACGTTCGGTCACCTCCAGGGCGACAACGTGCTGGCAAGCATCGGCCAGGTCCTGCGGCACAACACACGCGGGAGCGATCTGGTCGGGCGCCTTGGCGGGGATGAGTTTGCGATCGTGCTGCGCAATGTGGAGGGCAGCGACGCCATTGAACTGGCCGAGCGAATCCGCATCCAGGCTGAATCGATAAGGATGCCTGACGGCAGTGCTGTCTCGCTGAGTATCGGCCTTTGCGGAGTGCCGCCGGCACGGGATTTCGAAACGGCGTATCGCTTTGCGGATGGGGCACTCTATGCGGCCAAGCAGACGGGGCGTGGCCGCGTGGTATTGCACGATGTATCGCATGAGGCAGCAATGCCTCTTGTCGTCGCGTAGCGAAACCTTCCCGCGCAGGGCGTTCCACGGCGAGCCCTTGTTCATGCCGGGTCGTGCCAGCCGCCGCCCAGGGCCTTGTACAGGTTGACTTCGCTGGTCAGCTGCTCGAGCCGTGCCTGGATCAGCAGTTGCTGCGCGTTGTAGAGCGAGCGCTGCGCGTCCAGCACGGCAAGGTAGCTGTCGACACCCGTGCGATAGCGCCGGTCGGCCAGGCCATAGGCGTCCTGGGCGGCTTCCACGAAGCGGACCTGGGCCTGGAGCTGGCTGGTGTAGGTGCCGCGCGCCGCCAGCCCATCGGCGACCTCGCGGAAGGCGGTCTGCACTGTACGCTCGTACTGGGCGACGTTGACGTCCTTCTGGATGGTGGCGAAGTCCAGGCTGGCCCGCAGGCTGCCGGCGGTAAACAGCGGCAGGTTGATCTGCGGCTGGAACAGCCACGTGCCGGAGCCTGCCGCGAACAGGCCGGAAAGCTGCCTGCTGGCGGTGCCCGCCGATGCAGTCAGGCTGATACTGGGGAAGAACGCCGCACGCGCGGCGCCGATATCGGCATTGGCGGAGCGCAGCCGGTGCTCGGCCGCGAGCACGTCGGGACGGTTCTGCAGCAGGTCTGAGGGCAGTCCGGCCGGCACATCGGCAAACAGCTTCTGCTCCAGCGGCAGGCCTTCCGGCAGGTCCGCGGGCAGGGAGGTGCCGAGCAGCAGCACCAGTGCATTCTGGTCCTGTGCTACCAGCCGGGTATAACGCGCAAGACTCGCGCGGGCGGTTTCCACGACAGTCTGCGCCTGGCGCAGGTCCAGCCGGGAAGCGATCCCTTCCTCGTAGCTGCGCCGGGTCAGGCCATAGCTGCGCTCGTAATTGGCCAGCGTTTCACGGGTGACCTGCAGCAGGGCTTCATCGGCGCGCTGGGTCAGGTAGGCGCTGGCAACGCTCGCCACCAAAGAGATCTGGGCGCTGCGGCGCGCCTCGTCGCTGGCGAAATACTGTTCGAGCGCGGATTCGCTGAGACTGCGCAGGCGGCCGAACAGGTCGATCTCCCACGCCGTGGTGCCCACCGACACGCCATACTGGCTGCCGATCGTCCGCTGTCCGGTGGGGGACAGGTCGGCGGGAATGCGCTGGCGCGTGCCCTGTGCGGCCACGCCGACGGCGGGAAACAGGTCGGCCCGCTGGATGCGGTACTGTGCGCCGAACGCCTCCACGTTGAGGGCGGCCACGCGCAGGTCACGGTTGTTCTGCAGCGCCAGTTCGATGAGACGGCGCAGGCGCGCATCGGCGAAGAATTCGCGCCAGCCCAGCTCAACCGCGGGCACCTGGCCGGCTTCGGCGGCGGCATCGGCTGGCAGGTAGGCCGGGCCCTGCGGGTAGGCCGCCTCCACCGGCGAGGCCGGCCGCTCATACCTGGGGATCAGGCTGCAGCCGGCCAGCATGGCCATCGCGACAGCGCAGAGCAAGGTCTGCTTCATCAGACTTACTCCAAGAAACCTCGCCCTTAAGGGCGGGGAGTGAAAGAGTGCCGCCGGCAGCAAGCAACCCCAATAGAATGACCGGCATGCTTCTCGTCTATCGCTACCGGGTGAAGTCGCTGAACGGCCTGCTCAATCAGCAGAGCCGCGCGGTGAACTACGTCTGGAACTTCTGCAATGACACGCAGAAGCACGCGCTCAAATGGGGCAAGAAATGGCCCACGGGTTTCGATCTGAACGTGCTGACGACCGGCAGCAGCAAGGAACTGCGCATCCATTCCGGCACCATCAACGCGGTTTGCGAACAGTACGCCAAGTCGCGTAGCCAGCACCGCCGGCCGTACCTGCGCTATCGCGGCCGCAAGTCCCTCGGCTGGGTGCCGCTCAAGGGCCGGGATCTCAAGCGCTCGGGCGACGCCTTCCGCTTTGCCGGCAACACCTTTCGCGTGTTCAACTCCAGGCCCCTTCCCGAAGGCAAGATCAAGGACGGCACCAATTTCTCGCGCGACGCCCGGGGCAACTGGTTCCTGAACATCGTGATTGAAGTCGCCGAAACCCAAGCCCGGTCCCCGGCACGCGGCGTCGGCCTCGATCTTGGTCTGAAGGACCTTGCCACGCTTTCCACTGGCGAGAAAATCGTGAATCCGCGTCACCTTTGCCAACTCGAGCAAGCCCTTGCCAAAGCGCAGCGTGCGCGCAAGCGGCGACAGGTGACGAACCTTCACGCCCGCATCACCAACGGGCGGCGTGACTTCCTGCACAAGCTCTCGCATCGCATCGTGCGCGATTTTGACTACATCGCGGTGGGAAATGTGAACGCCGCCGGCCTCGCCAGGACCAGCATGGCGAAGTCCGTCCTCGATGCGGGCTGGTCGTCCTTCCGCACAATGCTCGCGTACAAGGCGATTGCGCATGGCGCGTGGTATGAGGAAGTCGACGAACGTTTCACTACCCAGGTCTGCTCTTCGTGCGACGCGATGCCGCCGGAGAGGCCGAAAGGTATCGCAGACCTTGGAATAAGGCAGTGGGTATGCAGTGAATGCGGTGCTGTACATGATCGCGATGTGAACGCTGCGCTAAATATCCTTGCCCGATCGGGACATCGATCGCCTGCAGAGGGAATCCCTTCTCTTTAGGGGGAGGATGTCAATCCAGCGCCTCTTTTTCCAGAGAGGCCACATGCGGCCCCGGCGGCTCCGGCCTGCGCTTGCGCCCGAACATGGAGGTGACGACGACAAAGAACAGCGGCACCCAGAAGATCGCCAGTACCGTGGCAGTGATCATGCCGCCGATCACGCCGGTGCCGATGGCGTGCTGGCTGCCGGCACCGGCGCCGGTCGACACGGCCAGCGGAAATACGCCGAGCATGAAGGCCAGCGAGGTCATCACGATGGGGCGCAGACGCAAGCGGCACGCCTCCACGGCGGCCTCGACCAGGCTCTTGCCCTGTTCGTACTCGCTCTTGGCGAACTCCACGATCAGGATGGCGTTCTTGGCGGACAGGCCGATGGTGGTCAGCAGGCCCACCTGGAAGAACACGTCATTGGACAAGCCACGCCCCAGCGTGGCGAGCAGTGCGCCAATCACGCCGAGTGGCACCACCAGCATCACCGAGAACGGGATCGACCAGCTCTCGTACAGCGCGGCCAGGCACAGGAACACCACCAGCAGCGAGAGCGCATAGAGCGCCGGCGCCTGCGAGCCCGACAGCCGTTCCTCATAGGACAGGCCGGTCCAGGCATAGCCTACGCCCGGCGGCATCTGCTTCATGATCTCCTCGATCGCCGTCATGGCCTCGCCGGAGCTGCGCCCGGGCGCGGGCTCCCCCAGCAGTTGCACCGCCGCCACGCCGTTGTAACGCTGCAGCTTGGGCGAGCCATAGGCCCACTTGCCGTCGGCGAAGGCTGAGAACGGCACCATCTCGCCCTTGTCGTTGCGCACGAACCACTTGTCGATATCGTCAGGTTTCATCCGGGAATCCGGGCGGCCCTGCACGTAGACGCGCTTGACCCGGCCGCGGTCGATGAAGTCGTTGACGTAGCTGGACCCCCAGGCGATCGACACCGTGCTGTTGATGTCTGCCAGCGAAACGCCGAGCGCGCGCGCCTTTTCATCGTCGATCACCAGCTGGTACTGCGGCTGGTCATTCAGGCCATTGGGGCGCACCCGCTGCAGCACCGGGCTTTGCGAGGCCAGCGCCAGGAACTTGTCACGCGCGTTCATCAGCGCCACGTGACCAATGCCGGCCTGGTCCTGCAGGTAGAGGTCAAAGCCGATGGCATTGCCCAGTTCCTGCACCGCGGGCGGGGCGAACGCGAACGACATCGAATCGCGGAAGCTCATGAACTTGCGCTGCGCGCGCGCGGCCAGGTCGAACACGCTGGTGCTGTCCCCGCTGCGCTGCTCCCATGGCTTGAGCAGGATGAAGGCCAGGCCCGAGTTCTGGCCGCGGCCGGCAAAGTTGAAGCCGTTGACGGTGAACAGCGACTCCACCACGCCGCCCTCTTCCTTCAGCAGGTATTCGCGCATCTGGTCGAGCACCTTCTGCGTGCGCTCGGCCGTGGCGCCTGCCGGCGTCTGCACCTGGGCATACAGCACGCCCTGGTCTTCTTCCGGCAGGAATGATGTGGGGATGCGCGTGAACAGGAAGCCCATCCCCACCAGGATGGCCACGTAGAGCAGCAGAAAAGGCAGCCGGCGCTTCAGGATGCCCGACACGCTGCGCTCGTAGCCCCGGGTGGTCGAGATGAACATGCGGTTGAACCAGCCGAAGAAGCCGCCCTTGTTCTCGCCATGATCGCCCTTTTCGATGGGCTGGAGCATGGTGGCGCACAGGGCCGGCGTCAGTATCAGCGCGACCAGCACGGACAGCACCATGGACGAGACGATGGTGATGGAAAACTGCCGGTAGATCACGCCGGTCGAGCCGCCGAAGAACGCCATCGGCAGGAACACCGCCGAGAGCACCATGGCAATGCCCACCAGCGCGCCCTGGATCTGGCCCATGGAGCGCCGCGCGGCCTCCTTGGGCGGCAGGCCTTCCTCGGCCATCACGCGTTCGACGTTCTCCACCACGACGATGGCGTCATCCACCAGCAGCCCGATGGCCAGCACCATGCCGAACATGGTCAGCGTGTTGATGGTGTACCCAAACGCCGCCAGCACGCCGAAGGTGCCCAGCAGCACCACCGGCACGGCGATGGTGGGGATCAGTGTGGCGCGGACGTTCTGCAGGAACAGGTACATCACCAGGAACACCAGCACGATGGCTTCCATCAGCGTCTTCACCACTTCGTGGATGGAGCCCGAGATCACCGGCGAGGTGTCATACGGGAAAACCACCTTCATCCCGGGCGGGAAGAAGGGCTCCAGCCCGTCCAGCGTCTTGCGCATGGCGCGCACGGTTTCCAGCGCGTTGGCCCCCGCGGCCAGCCGCACGGCAATGCCCGAGGCCGCCTGGCCGTTGTATTGCGCATTGATGTTGTAATCCTGCCCGCCCAGGCCCACCTGGGCCACGTCCTTCAGGCGCACCTGGGAGCCGTCGGGGTTGACCTTGAGCAGGATGTTGCCGAACTGCTCGCTGGTCTGCAGGCGGGTCTTGCCGATCACGCTGGCATTGAGTTGCTGGCCCCGCACCGCCGGCAGGCCGCCAAGCTGGCCGGAGGCCACCTGGACGTTCTGCGCCCTGATGGCGTTGCTCACGTCCAGCGGCGTGAGCTGGTAGCCGTTGAGCCGGGCCGGGTCGATCCATACCCGCATCGCATACTGCGCGCCGAACACCTGGAAGTCGCCCACGCCGTAGGTGCGCGAAAGCGGGTCCTGGAGACTCGATACGATGTAGTTCGACAGGTCTTCCCGCGTGACCTTGGGGTCAGTGGAAATCAGGCCCACGATGACCAGGAAGTTGCGCACCGACTTGGTCACGCGGATGCCTTGCTGCTGCACTTCCTGCGGCAGCAGGGGCTGCGCAAGTGCCAGCTTGTTCTGCACCTGCACCTGGGCAATATCCGGATTGGTGCCCTGCTCGAAGGTCACCGTGATCGTCATGCTGCCGTCGGCGTTGCTTTCCGAGGAGATGTAGCGCAGGCGGTCCAGGCCGTTGAGCTGCTGCTCGATCACCTGCACCACGGTGTCCTGCACCGTCTCGGCGGAGGCGCCGGGGTAGTTGACCGAAATGGCGATGGTGGGCGGCGCGATGGCCGGATACTGGCTGATGGGCAGCGCGCGGATCGACAGCACGCCGGCCAGCATGATGACCAGGGCGATCACCCACGCGAAGATGGGCCGATCGATAAAGAAATTGGACATCGATACTCTCCCTCGCCCTGGCAGGGCGCTCAGGGCTTGGCCGCGGACGGGGCGGACGCGGCGGCCACCGGGGCGCCTGCGCCGTTCCCGGCCTGGGCTACGCGCACTTTCCCCCCGGGCCGCACGAACTGCAGGCCCTCCACGATGACGCGGTCGCCGGCGCTGAGGCCGTCGGAAACCAGCCACTTGTCGCCAACGGCGCGGTCGGTGCGGATTTGCCGCAGTTCCACCTCGTCCCTGGCATTGACCACCAGCGCCGTGGCCTGGCCCTTGAGGTCGCGCGTCACGCCCTGCTGGGGCACGAGCAGGGCATTGGTCTTCACGCCTTCACGCAGGCGGGCATGGACGAACATGCCCGGCAGCAGTTCATGGCGCGGGTTGGGAAACACCGCGCGCAGCGTCACCGAGCCGGTGCCCTGGTCCACGGCCACTTCGGAGAACTCCAGGCGGCCGGTTTCGGGATAGCGGGTACCGTCTTCGAGCACCAGGCTGACCTGGGCCGCGTTGACGCCGGCACTTTGCAGCGCACCATTGGCCAGTTCGCGCCGCAGCCGCAGCAGGGAGGCAGAGGGCTGCGTGACGTCGACGTAGATCGGGTCAAGCTGCTGCACCACCGACAGCGCGGTAGCCTGGCCGTTGGTGACCAGCGCACCTTCCGTCACATTCGAGCGCCCGATGCGCCCGGAAATCGGCGACAGCACCTTGGTATAGCGCAGGTTGATCTCGGCGCGGTCCACCGCGGCCTGCGACTGCAGCCAGGCTGCCCTGGCCTCGTCATACTGCTGCTTGCTGACCGCCTCGTCACCGACCAGACGCCCGTACCGCTCTGCCAGCAGGCGGGTGGAGTCCAGCGTCGCCCTGGCGCTCTTGTAGGTGGCCTCGTAGGTGGACGGGTCGATCTGGTAGAGCTGCTGGCCCTGCGTGACGTCGCTGCCCTCCTTGAACAGGCGGCGCAGGATGATGCCGTCCACCTGCGGCCTGACTTCGGCAATGCGGAACGCCGTGGTGCGCCCGGGCAGCTCGGTATCCAGCGTCAGCTGCTCGGTCTTGAGCGTGACCACGCTCACTTGCGGTGGCGGTGGGGCGGCGGCCTCTTTCTTGCCACCGCATCCGGCAAGCACTGACATGGCGATGGCCAGCGTGACCGGAACCCAGGCGCTGCAGCCGCGAGATCGTTGCATTGCGATTTCCTGCGTAAGAATCAAGGCCGAGTCAAAATGTCACCGGCAAGCCGGTTGACCTGTGCCAGAGCGGAACAGCGGGACCAAGCAAGGGCCATGCCCGCCGTTGCGCCAGCGCCAGTTGCAGAAGACGTAGCCGAGAAAGTCTATCCCGACTCGAAGAAATGGTTCGGCCGATTATCGGCTACCCATATTTCAAGAACTTACATCGCGATCCGACGTGAGCCGCGCAACCCGGGAAGGCGCAGGCACGAGGCGCTCCGCGATCACGGCACACTCGGTGCCCGAGCTATTGCGGGAACAGCGACATCTGGCCAGCCAACAGCGTCTCGAAATCGTCGTCCAGGAACGGCAAGATCGCATCGGCGATCGGCTGCAACTGCTTGTTGACGTAGTGGCCATAGTCGATCGGCGCCGACCGGGTCTCAAGCGGCTCCGGCCCTGAAACGGTCATCACATAACTGATCCAGCCACCCTGCTGATACTGGCGCGGACGCCCCTGGCGCTCGTTATAGGCATCGGCGATACGGGCAGCCCGGACATGTGGCGGCACGTTGCGCTGGTAATCATCGAGCTTGCGGCGCAGCCGCTTGCGAAAGACCAGTTGCTCGTCGAGCTCGCCGGCCAGGGTGCGATGCACGATGTCCCGCACATAATCTGCGTACGGCTCGCGGTTGAAGATTTTTTCGTAGAGGGTCTGCTGGAAACGCTGGGCGAGCGGCGACCAGTCCGTGCGCACCGTCTCAAGCCCCTTGAACACCATCTCGACCTTCCCGTCAGGCCGTTCCACCTGGCCGGCATAGCGCTTCTTGCTGCCAAGGTCCGTGCCGCGGATGGTCGGCATCAGGAAGCGCCGGAAGTGCGTTTCGAACTGGAGTTCCAGCGCGCTTTCCAGTCCATAGGTCTGCCAGAGGTGGTCGCGCCACCAGTCGTTGACGTAGGCGACGAGGCTGCGGCCAATCTGGTTGGCATCGGCTTCCGTTCGCGCGCGGCGCAGCCAGACGAATGTGGAATCCGTGTCGCCATAGATCACCTCATAGCCGCGGGCCTCGATCAGCGCGCGGGTCTGTCGCATGATCTCGTGCCCGCGCATGGTGATCGACGACGCCAGCCGCGCATCGAAGAACCGGCAACCGCTGGACCCGAG
The DNA here is from genome assembly GCF_054072015.1 of Cupriavidus sp. CP313. Taxonomy (NCBI): domain Bacteria; kingdom Pseudomonadati; phylum Pseudomonadota; class Betaproteobacteria; order Burkholderiales; family Burkholderiaceae; genus Cupriavidus; species Cupriavidus sp. CP313. The sequence goes on from NZ_JBSVZB010000003.1 coordinate 25,052, forward strand.
CACGCCGTAGAACGCGTTCATGATGATCTTGAGCGCCTGGGAGAGCGGCTTGTTCCGCTCACGCTTGGCGGCCTCGCGGCCTTGCCAGACCCTGGCGACGATCGCCGGCAGGCAGTGCTTCGTTCGGGAAAACCGCGCACCGCGGAAGCCAGGCACCGAATCGGCATCGTCCGGATGCGCCAGGCCTTCGACCAGCCCGATCGGGTCGATCAGGAAGGTGCGGATGATCGACGGGTAGAGGCTCTTGTAGTCCAGCACAAGCACCGATTCATAGAGCCCCGGCCGCGAGTCCATGACGAAGCCGCCAGGGCTGGCCTCGGGTGCCTTCTCGCCGAGGTTGGGCGCGACATACCCCTGGCGGTGCATCAGCGGCATGTAGAGATGCGTGAAGGCGGCGACCGAGCCGCCGCTCCGGTCGGCCGGCAGGCCCGTGACCGTGGCGCGCTCCAGCAGGAACGGCAACAGCTCCGTCTTTTCGAAGATCCGCGTCACCAGTTCGCAATCGCGCAGGTTATAGCGGGCCAGCGCCGGCTTGTCCTGCTCGAACATGCGGTCGATGGCGTCCATGCGGTCGTACGGGTTGTCGACCGCCTTGCCCTCGCCGAGCAGCGTCTGCGCCACCGATTCCAGGCTGAACGACGGGAAGCTCCACGTGGCGGAACGCAGCGCCTCGATGCCGTCGATGATCAACCGGCCTGGGGCGCTGGCGAAATAGTGCTGCTGGGCGTTGTGCTCGCGCCATTCCATCTCGGCACCGCCGCGGCCGAGGCGCAGCGGGATCTGGAACTTGCGCGCATGCTCGTGCAACACGCGCAGGTCGAACTGGACCAGATTCCAGCCGATGATCGCGTCGGGATCGTGATCGGCCAGCCACTGGTTCAACTGCTCCAGCAACTCGGGCCGTGTGGCGCAGTATTCGAGCGAGAAACCGACGTCGGCGGGCTTTTGCGGCGCCGCGCCCAGCATGTAGACCTGGCGCTGACCGCAGCCTTCGAGCGCAATCGAATAGAGTTCGCCGAACGCGTTGGTTTCGATATCGAGCGAGACCAGGCGCAGCTTGGGCCGGTAGTCCACCGACGGCTTCATCTGGGCATTGCGCAGCGCGCCGCTGGGGTCCGGCCCACCGTCGAACCAGACCGGGGCGGTGATGAAGCGCTCCATCAGGTAGCGCTCCGGCGGGCGGATATCGGCTTCGTAGATATCCACACCGGCGTCGCGCAGGGAGCGGCCGAGCTGGATCAGTTGCCGATGCTGGCGGCAGTACAGGCCCAGTAAGGGCCGGCGCTGGAAATCCTGGAGCTTGAGCGGGCGCAACTCGACATCGCGCTCGCGGCACAGCAACGCCTCGGCACGCTCACGCTGCGACTCGGGGATAAACGCGACTGATGGCTGACAGGACAGGTGCAGGCGGCGCGGCCCATCATCGGTCGCCAGCCAGAACTCGACTTCGGTGCCGGCCGGCGTATCGCGCCAATGTCGGGTCAGGATGAAACCCTGCTGAAGTGCCACGTTGAAAGCAATGGAAAAATGACTTGTGGCCGATTTTAGCGGAGCCGGGGCGGTCATTGCGCGTGAGCGGAGTCAGCCATTCCTGTGGCGTCCTCGGCTCACGCAAAGCGGTCATGCAGGATAGAGGCGGTCAATTCGCGCTTCTTCCAATACATATGGTGGATGCGCTCCTGCAACTTGCCCAGCACCATGGGGTCGAGGTTGCCATAGGTCAGCAGCACGGCAGGGTGCGAGCCATCGCCTTCCTCGTGCTCGAGGTTGTCGAACGGAGGAAACCCGTACTTTTCCAGGAAGGCTGCGATTTCCTCGTCCGAGGTGCCGGGTTCGATGTTGCCGAGCAGCAAACGACTCATGATTCTCTCTCCCAGTCGATGGAGAAGCGTCGGACCGGGCGCCCAGCCCCAGCCCATTGAGGTTAGCACTGAGGCACTCTCTATTAATTCTAGGATGGGCTTCTGCCCTGCCGTGCCGCTTCTATCGCGGCGATGTCGATTTTTTTCATCGTCATCATGGCGTCGAATGCGCGCTTGGCCGCCGCACGGTCGGGGTCGCTTATCGCCGCGCTGAGCGCGCGCGGGGTGATCTGCCAGGACAGTCCCCACCGGTCCTTGCACCAGCCGCATTCGCTTTCCTGGCCGCCATTGCCGACGATCGCATTCCACAAGTGGTCGGTTTCGGCCTGGTCATCCGTCGCAATCTGAAAAGAGAAAGCCTCGTTGTGCTTGAAATGCGGGCCGCCGTTCAGGCCGAGGCAGGGAATGCCGGCGACGGTAAATTCGACCGTCAGGACATCGCCCTGCTTGCCGTCGGGATAGTCGCCCGGCGCACGGAGGATGGCGCCGACAGCGCTGTCGGGAAATGTTTCCGCATAGAAGTTTGCGGCATCAAGGGCGTCGCGGTCGTACCACAAGCAGATTGTGTTCTTGCTTTGCATGATGTGTCTCCTGGAAAGTTGAGCACCGGGAATCCGCCACCGTCGAGACAACGTCGATCGTCCGCATCGCTTGGCCTTGGTCTGGCGGATGCACCGGATGCCGTTGCCGGGACTCCAATGTCTCACATTCCGGTGGCGGGCGCAGGCTGCGCAAAGGGTGGACTGAGGAGCCGCCAGCGGCCTCTGTCACATGGACTTGAAGGCGGCTCGCATGCAGGAGACAAAGTCATTGACGTGCGTGTCGCGTGGCGCCAGCTTCGCGCGCAGCATGTAGCTCCTGAACGGGATTTCCGGCTTGAACGGGATTGCCACGACGCCCGGGAACTTCATCGTCCGGCTGACGATGGGATTCACCAGGCTTACCCCCAGACCTTCGCTGACCATCCTGCAGATCGTCGCCGCGAAGGGAGTTTCGAGCGCCATGATCCGGGCCCCGTCGCTGAAAGCGGCATCGATTGCGCGCCTTGACATGCTGCCGCTGGGCAGGGAAATGAACCGCTCGCCGGTCAGGTCCTCCGGAACGAGCCGCTTCTTCCTCGCCAGCGGGTGGCGCGCCGGCACGACACAAACCGCGCTTTCGGTGTGTATGACGGACGCCACGACCCCCGGCTTATCGGCAATGTTGGAGACGAAACCGATGTCGCAGTGCTGGGTGGCGATCCAGTTGGCGATGACGTGGGACTCGCTGGTGTCGAGGACAATGCGGACCAAGGGGTACTTTTCGCTGAACATCCGGACCGCCAAGGGGAGCACGCTCAGCGATATCGACGCGGCAGCCGCCACACGCAGCGTTCCGACGCCGGCGTCGCGGATGGCCCGCGCCGATTCGCCCAGGCTGTCCAGCCCTACGAAAGCGCGCTCCACTTCCTTGAACAGCGCCTCGGCCCCTTTGGTCGCCACGACACGTCCGGGCAGCCTGTCGAACAGCTCGAAGCCGAGCTCCGCTTCGAGCTTGCCGATGACGCGGCTCACGTTTGGCTGGGACGTGTGCAGCTGCTGCGCTGCGACTGTCATGGAGCCAGTCAGCATGACGGCCCGGAAGGTCTCGATCTGCTTGAAGTTCATGCCCGCAATGGTACAGCTGCCCATATCAAAAATGCATGCCGATGGCCAAAACTGTCATTTGACCGGTATGCCAGCGGCCTCCGATACTCAATTCACCACAGAACGTATCGGAAATCATGGAATCGAAAGTCAGCCGCCGGCTCAAGGAGCCGCTTGCACAAGAAATCTGCGAGCACATTTACGGTCCGCGCCTTGCGCGTGACTTCACCAGGCAATTCGCCTACCTCACCGAGGTGAACCAGGCACACCTGCTGATGCTGCACAAGACCGGCCTGGTGTCACCGGAGATCGCCAGGAAGCTGGCCAGCGGCCTGCAGCAGATGGAAAACGAAGGCCCCGGCGCGGTGACCCTCGATCCCGCCAAGGAAGACCCTTATTTCAACTACGAAGCCAGGCTGATGACGGTGACCAGCCGGGACATCGGCGGGCGGCTGCACATGGCGCGCAGCCGGAACGACATTGCGGCCACCATTGACCGGATGCGCGCCCGCACCATCGTTCTCGACACCATTGAGGCGCTGGGCAGGCTGCGCAAGGTGGCGCTGCAGCGCGCCAGCGAATTCGCCGATGCCGTCATGCCGGGATACACGCACCTGCAGCCTGCGCAGCCGATCACCTTCGGCTTCTACCTGAGCGCCGTGTCCGAGGCCCTGGGCCGGGACATGGACCGGCTCCATGCGGCATTGCCAAGGATCGACGCCATGCCGCTGGGCGCAGGAGCGCTGGCCGGCACGCGTTTCCCGATCGACAGGCAAGTCACGGCGGACGGGCTTGGCTTCGGCTCGCTGGTGCACAACACGCTGGATGCGGTGGCGTCGCGCGACTTCGCCTGGGAGGCGATGTCCGCCATGGCCATCATAGCGCTGACGTGGGGCCGGGTCGCGCAGGACTTCTACGTGTGGTCCACGCCCGAGTTCGGCCTCCTTGCCTTCCCCGACCGGGTGGCAAGCACCTCGAGCATCATGCCGCAGAAGAAGAATCCCGCAGTGCTGGAGTACTTGCGTGGCAAGAGCGCCCATATCGTTGGCCTGTTGACGACGTCCCTGGTTACCGTCAAGGGAACGCACTTCACGCACACCGGTGACAGCAGCCGGGAGAGCATCCGCAGCTTCTGGGAGTGCAGCGAGGAAACCGCGCGCTGCCTGTCCCTGTTCGAGCTGATCCTCGGCAGCGTGGAGCCGAAGCTGCCGAACATGCTGCAGCGCGTCAGCCTCGACTTTTCCGTCGCGACGGACCTGGCCGATGGGCTTGTGGCCGAGGCAGGACTGTCGTTCCGGGACGCTCACCACGTTGTGGGCGGACTGGTGCGCTTGGCACTCGATTCCGGCCAATCCGCAGGCGAGCTGACCAGCGCCATGCTGGACCGTGCCGCGGTGGACGTGATCGGGCGGGCAATCGAATGGCCAGAGCGCAAGTTGCGGCAGTACCTGGATCCCGTCGAGAGCGTCAACGCGCGCGGCAACGGCGGTCCGGCGCCGTCGGAGGTCACCCTCGCCATCCGGCGGCAACGCGGCCACGTTGACACCGTGCTGGCTTCGGTGAAGTCCACGCGAGCGCGCCTCGATGCAGCGCGCGATCGGATGAAGCGTGACATCGCCGCATTGGCAGCCGCCTGATCCACCAACCATCCTTCTATCGCCAACGAACCATGAAGCTCATCGCCAAGTTCCTGATTGCGGCGCTTACCGCTGCTTGCGTTGCCCCTGGCGCCTCCGCCGCGTACCCGGACAAGCCGATCCGCCTCATAGTCCCGTTCGCGGCGGGAGGCACCGTGAACCTCATTGGTCGTGTGCTGGCACAACGTCTATCGGAGACCCTGGGCCAGCAGGTCATTGTGGAAAACAAGCCCGGCGCGGGCGGCACGCTGGGGGCGGACGTGGTCGCCAAGTCGCCGGCTGACGGCTATACGCTCCTGCTCGCGTCATCGAGCCACCAGTCCATCCACCCGCTCATCTACAAGAATCTGCCCTACGACGCGAACAAGGACTTTGTCCAGGTGGCGCTGTTCGCGGCCGTGCCAAACGTGCTCGTGGTCTCGAACAAGGTGCCGGCGAAAACCGTCAAGGAGTTCATCGCCTATTCCAGATCGGGCGGCAAGACACTGTTCATGGGTTCCGCCGGCAACGGCAGCGTCAATCAAATGGTCGGCGAACTCTTCCAGCACAAGACCGGCACCAGTTTCGAGCATGTTCCGTTCAAGGGCGCGGGCCCTGCGACAGTCGACCTCCTGTCGGGGCAGATCGACCTGATGTTCGTGAACTTGCCTAACGTCTTGCCGCACATCCAGAGCGGGAAGATGCGCGCCCTCGCGGTCGCGAGCGCGCGACGGGCGGCTTCGCTGCCGGACGTGCCGACCATGGCGGAGGCTGGCGTCCCTGACTTCGTGGTCGACTCCTGGTCCGGCGTGCTGGCGCCCGCGGGAACGCCCAAGGCTGTGATCGACAAGCTTTCGCTCGAGATCAACAAGATCGCGAAAGAGAAGTCGACTGCCGAGAGTCTCGCTGCCCAGGGTGCGATCCCGCTGCCCGGCGCCAGTGCCGACTATGCCAAGCTGGTGCGCTTCGAGACCCAGCGCTGGGCCGAGGTGATCAGGAAGGCGAACATTTCGCTGGACTGAGGCCGCGGGATCTGTCGCGTCTCACTGGGCTTCCGCCGCGCGTACGAACGCGTCGCGCGCAGTGATCCGCTTGACGTAGTCCTGGATGCACGGGCTTTCGCTGATGCGCGGCGCACCGAATCGCCCCGCCCATGCCAGCGAGGCACCGAGATAGATGTCCGCCGCGCTGAAGGTCGCGCCGAGCACGAAGGGGCCGGGAGTCAGGGCTTGCTCGATGGCTTCGATGACATCGTCATAGTCGCCCCAGCCGACCGCCTGCTTCGGCAGCGACGCATCTTTGCGCATCATCCGGTCAGTCAGCGCGGGTTCGAAGCAACTGCCGCAGAAGAACAGCCACCGCAGCACCGTGCCGCGCGCGGACGAGCCTGCAGGCGGCATCAACCCGGCCTGCGGAAAGGCATCCGCCAGCCAGGCGATGATCGCGCCGTTCTCGGTCAGGACCGTGCCGTCATGCAAGACCAGCGTTGGAATCTTCCCCATCGGATTGATCGCCAGGAACTCTGGCGAGCGACTCTCCCCCCTGCTGAAATCGATGTGCTGCAGCTTGTAGTCAGCCCCGACCTCCTCCAGCATCCAGCGCGCCACCGAGGCGCGGCTTTGGGGGTTGTAGTAGAGCGTCATGGTCATACCGTCCTCCTGCCGCGTTCGGCCGTATTGTTTCGACCGCAGCAGGATAGCATCCGCCGGCTGCCACAAACTGCTTCCGTTGTGGATGCCCTCATCCGGCCCGCGCAACCGCCCGCGCGAGCCGTGCGACGCCCTCCCCGATCTGCGTCAGGTTCGTGCTCGCGAACGACAGCCGGAATGCGGCGCGCTGGCGCCGCTCCACATAGAATCCGGCACCCGGGACGAACAGCACCTTTTCCGCGATCGCGTGCGGCAGTAGTTCGGCAGCATCGTCGATGCCATCCAGCGCGGCCCAAAGGAACATCCCTCCCGCCGGCGATGCGAAGCGGATGCGGTCACCAAAGGCCTGGCGCAGCGCTGCCGCCAGCTGGTCGCGCTTGTCACGATAAGCCGCGACTTCCCGCGCGACCTGTGCCGGCAGCCGGCCCGCTTCCAGATACTGCGCCGCGGCCAGCTGGATCCATGGCGGCGTGCACAGGTCGGATACCTGCTTGGCAATCACCGCGCGGCGCACGATCTCGGGCGCGGCGACCATCCAGCCGACTCTCAGGCCGGGGGCCAGCGTCTTCGACAAGCTGGCCAGATGCACGAGCCACGGCCGCGCCTCCGGTACCGACGCGCAAAGCGCCAGCAGCGAAGGCGGCGGTGCGCCATCGAAGCTAAGCGCCCCGTAGGGATCGTCCTCGACCAGCACCACGCGGTGCCGCGCTACCAGCTTCAGCAGCTGCAGCCGGCGAGCGGACGACAGCGTTGCACCGGAGGGGTTGGCGAAGGTTGGCACCGTATAGATCAGCCGGGGGCGCAACGATGGGTCGGCCAGCATGGCTTCGAGTGCAGCCACGTCCATGCCGTCGTGATCAGACGGCACGCCGCGTATGTCGGCGCCGGCCAGCCGCAATGCCTGCAGCGTCGCGGAATAGGTCGGCTCCTCGACCAGCACCACGCTGCCGGGCTCGACCAGCGCACGCACGAGGAAGTCGAAGCCCTGCTGCGAGCCGCTGGTCACGAGCAGTTCGTCCTGGGTCACAGGCGCGCCGCGCCCGCCCATCAACGACGCCAGGGCATGGCGCAGCGCCGGCGCGCCTTCGGTGGCGCCGTACTGCAGGCATTCGGCAGGCCGCTCGCGCAGCACCGTCGCCGACGCTGCGCCAATGCCGTCGACATCGAACAGCGCGGCGGACGGATAGCCGCCGGCGAACGAGATCATCTCGGGGTCGGCCAGGTACTTGAACAGTTCCCGGATCGGCGAGCCGGCCGGGTCGCGCAGCGCGGGGACGAAGGGATAAGCGGCGTCGGAAATCATGAGCGGATGCAGCGCGTGTTGGACAAGGGAAAGGGCTGGCGTGCTTCAGTCCACCGAAGCACCGGACAGGCGAACGATCTCGCCCCACTTCTGGCGGTCCTTCTTCAACACGTCGGCAAACGCCTCCGGCGAGCTGGGCGCCGGTTCCGCACCCAGTTCGCGCATTCTTGCCTGCACGCCTGGCTCGCTGAGCACGCGCGTCAGGTCCTGGCTGATTTTCTGCGCCACCGCGGTGGGCACCCCGCGCGGCGCAAGCAGGCCGAACCATGGGCTTGCATCGAAGCCGGGGACGGGGCCAGCGGCGGCAACCGTCGGCACATTCGGAAGCGCCGACGAGCGCGCGGGCGTGGTCACGGCCAGCGGCTTGAGCTTGCCCGAGCGGATAAACGGCAGCGACGCCGGCAGGTTGTCGAACATCACGTCGACGCTACCGCCCATCAGGTCGGCGATGGCCGGGCTGCTGCCCTTGTAGGCGACGTGGCTCATCTCCGTGCCTGTCATGCGCTGGAACAGCTCGCCCGCAAGGTGCGTGGACGTGCCGTTTCCGGCCGACGCCATGTTCACGCGCTTCGGGTTGGCTTTCAGGTAGGCGATGAACTCGGGCAGCGTCTGCACGCGGGCGCGTTCCGCAAACGCCGGCGACAGCACCACCACGTTGGGTACGCGCGCCACCATCGCGACCGGCGCGAAGTCGGTGTCGGCGTCATAGGGCAGCTTCTTGTACAAGGTCGGGTTGATGCCGAACTCGCCCACCGAGCCCATCAGCAAGGTGTAGCCGTCCGCCGTTGACTTGGCGGCCATGCCGGTGCCGACGATGCCGCCCGCGCCAGGGCGGTTGTCGACCACCACCGACTGCTTCCATTGCGTGGCAAGTTGCTCACCGATCAGCCGGGCCACCATGTCAGTGGTGCCGCCCGGCGGGTACGGCACGATGATGCGCACCGGCTTGGCCGGGAACTCTTGCGCGCCGGCGATGCCGGGCATGGTCGCGCCGAATGCAAGGGTGCCGGCGGCGAGCGCGCTGAACAAGTGTTTCATGCAGTCTCCTGTCTACCTGATGGTTGTCGTTATTAGGTTGTCGTTATGACGATGCCGAGAAGGGCCGGCAACGCAAGGAGCGAATCATTTCTCATCAACTCCAAGCTTTCAAGCGAGATTTCCGTATAGGATGATGATCTAAAGTCATCAACTGAGCCTTTCCCCCGATGCGGCAACGACTCCCCAGCCTGTCCAGCCTGCGCGCCTTCGAGGCGGCCGCGCTGCACCTGAACCTGCGCCGCGCGGCGGCGGACCTGTTTATCACCGAGAGCGCAGTGTCGCGCCAGATTGCGTCGCTGGAAGGGCTGCTGGGCGTGCAGCTGTTCCACCGCGCCAACCAGCGCATCACGCTGACGGCGGCCGGCACGCTCTACAGCGGACAGGTGCGGGAGTTGCTGCGCAAGCTGCAGCGCGACACGCTCGACCTGATGGCGCACGAGGGCGCGGGCGGCACCGTCGAGCTGGCCTGCGTGCCCACGCTGGCGGTCGAGTGGCTGATACCGCGGCTACCGGCCTTCTATGCGCGCCATCCGGGGATCGTCGTCAATATCAGCGCGCAGTCAGACATCTTCCTGTTCGACGGCACGCCCTACGACGCGGCGATTCACTTTGGCGAGGCCGTCTATCCCGGCGCGCATGCCGACCGGATGTTCGACGAAGAATCGGTGGCGGTCTGCCATCCGGACTTCTTCGAAGGCAGAAAGCGGATCAGCCCGCATGACATCGCCCTGTCGCCGCTGCTGCACCTCGCCACACGCATTCTCGGCTGGAAGCAATGGATGGAAGCGGCCGGCATCGACGACGTCAACGCCATGCGCGGTGCACGCTTCGACCACCATTCCATGGTCATCGCCGCCGCACGCACCGGGCTGGGCGTTGGTCTCGTGCCGCGCTTCCTCGTCGGGGAATATCTGGCAAACCGCCAACTGGTAATGCCCGTCGCCCATTCGCAGCGCTCCACGAGCGCGTATCACCTGGTCTCGCCGGATACGCGGCCGATGAGCGAGGCGATGCAGCGGCTACGCGAGTGGCTGCTGGAAGCCGCGGGCGAGTTTGCGACAAGGCAGTCTGCGCCTGTGGACGATGCGGGCAAGTAGCCAGCCGACCCACGCCGCAACTCACACCACCATTTCCAGACCGGGCGTCGGCAGGCGTTCCAGCAATGCCGCCAGCCTGCGCAGCGCAGCCGATAACTGCGCGCGGTCCTCCACGCCACCGAGCGAGATGCGGATAGCATTCGGCGCGTCGGGCCCCTCCCAGAAGGCGTCAGACGGCGTGACGCGCAGGTCCTCCGCCAGCGCGGCCCGGGTGAGCTGCTGCACCGACCAGTGCTCCGGCAAACGATGCCATGCGTGGATGGCGCTGGGTGGGAGCTGGCCGATCCCGCTCAGCCATCGGCTTGCCAGCGCACATCTGGCCAACGCTTCGGTCCTGATGCCGTCAAGCAACTGCATGGCCGAGCCATCGTGGATCCATTGTGTCGCCAGGGCGGCGGTCATCGGTGCCGCCATCAGGGCGAAGGCCCGCAGCGATGCCAGCAGATCGTCGCCGCGCCTGCCCTCGGGCAGCATGACATAGGCGGTACGCAGCCCCGGACTGAGCGTCTTGGACAGGGTCGAGACGTAGTACGTGCGGTCGGGAGCGAAGCTGGACAGCGGCGGCGGCGCTGACGGCGTCAGCAGCCAGTAGGGATCATCCTCCAGCAAGGTGACATCACAGTGCGCCGCGGCCCTGGCAATCGCCTCCCTGCGTGAGGCCGGCATGGTGTGCGTAGTGGGATTCTGGGCTGTCGGATTGAGGTAGGCCAGCGTTGCACCGTCGGCGCGGGCCGCTTCGAGGGCGTCGGGGAGCATCCCGTCGGCATCGACCGGCGCGATGATCACACGCCGCCCGAGTTGTGCCGCGGCGGCGCGAATGCCGGGGTAGGCCAGCGGCTCGCTCACGATCGCATCGCCCGGCCGGGTCCGGGCCAGGATCACGGCGGACAAGGCTGCCTGGGCTCCCGGGCACACCACGAGCCGCGCAGTAGCGACCTGCCCGAATATCTGCGCGAGCCAGAGGGTTCCGGCCGACCGGTCGGCAGCACTGCCGCCGCCGAGCTGGTAGGTCATCAGCAGGTGCGGGTCGCTATGCAGCAGCACCTGCGACAGGCCGCGCCGCAACAGGTCCTGGAAATCCAGCCCCGCCGGTGGCGGCGGCACGTTCATGCTCATGTCGATCACCCGCGCCAACTCCGCCCGCGGCGCGGCAATGAAGGTGCCGAGGGCCCCGCGGGCATCGATCAGATGCCGCCGCTTGGCCTCGTTGTAGGCACGCGTCACGGTGGTCAGGTCCACGCGGAGGGTCTTGGCCAGGCTGCGCTGCGGCGGCACGCGGTCGCCGGCTACCAGCCGGCCTTCGCCGATCGCCCGCTCGATAAAGTCCACGATCTGCAAGTAGCGCGCACCGCCACCCGTTGTGATCTCCAGATCCCATTTGGCACTGACCTCGGCGCGGACATCGGTTTCTTGCATGGATTTCATCCGGTAGATTTCTTCGATGTATGGGTTTTGTCTTGCATTAGCATGCCAGACATCACCGAGGGAATCCATACAAACCACGCCCGCGCGGGGCTGAGCCAGCACTTGAATCGGAGCGCGTGGCCGGGTGCCTTCGGTGATCCGTAACCAAGGTGTCCGAAATGCTCAAACCTATTGCCGGGCCGGCAGACAAGAATCGACAAGGCCCGCTCCCCCGCCCGTCCCCCGGCCCGAACCGCCGGTTCCCCACCCTGTTGCTGTCCGCCTGCCTGAGCGCGCTGCTGAGCGGCTGCAACCTGGAACTGCTCAATCCCAAGGGCAGCATTGGGGAACAGGAAAAGTCACTGATCCTGATCTCCCTGTTCGTCATGCTGATGGTCGTCATTCCCGTGATCGTCCTGACGCTGTGGTTCGCGTGGCGCTACCGTGAGACCAATACGAGCGCCCCCTATGCCCCCAAATGGGCGCACTCCACCAAGATCGAGGTCGTGGTCTGGGGCATCCCCTGCGTGATCGTGGCCTGCCTGGCGGTGCTGATCTGGGACTCGACGCACAAGCTCGATCCCTATCGGCCCCTGGAATCGCAGGTCAAGCCGATCCAGGTCGATGTGATCGCCCTGAACTGGAAATGGCTGTTCATTTATCCGGAATACGGCGTCGCGTCGCTGAACCAGCTTGCGATCCCGGTCGGCACGCCGGTCAATTTCCGGCTGACCGCGGAATCGATGATGAACTCGTTCTTCATCCCGCAGCTCGGCAGCATGGTCTACGCCATGGCGGGGATGCAGACACGCCTGCACCTGATCGCCGACACGCCGGGCGTCTATCTCGGCCAGTCCGCCGCCTACAGCGGCCCGGGCTTCTCGGACATGCATTTCAAGACCCTGGCCACCTCGCGCGAGGAGTTCGATGCCTGGATCCAGGCTGCCCGCGCTTCGTCCCAGGCGCTCGACCTGAAGACCTATCGCACGCTTGAACTGCCCAGCAGCAAGGACCCCGTGACGCTGTACGCCGCCGTCGCGCCGAAGCTGTTCGACCAGGTCGTCGACAAATACATGCTGGCAAACGGCCAGATCTGCCGCGCGGACACCCCGGAATCTCTGCAGGCCTTCCAGCGCGTCCCGTCGGCGCCCGCTGGCCGCATGGAGCAATAAGAATGCTTGGAAAACTCAACCTGGACGCCATCCCTCTCCATGAGCCGATCATCATGGGGACGCTGGCCGTCGTGATCGTGCTGGGCATCGCACTGATGGGCGCCATCACGTACTACGGCAAGTGGAAGACCCTCTGGAACGACTGGATCTGCTCGGTCGACCACAAGAAGGTCGGCGTGATGTATATCATCCTGGCACTGGTGATGCTGCTGCGCGGCTTTGCCGACGCCATCATGATGCGCGCACAGCAGGCGATCGCCTATGGCGATGCCGCGGGCTACCTGCCGCCGCACCACTACGACCAGATCTTCACGGCGCATGGCGTGATCATGATCTTCTTTGTCGCGACGCCGCTGGTGCTCGGGCTGATGAATGTGATCGTGCCGCTGCAGATCGGCGCGCGCGACGTCGCCTTCCCGTTCGTCAATTCGCTGAGCTTCTGGATGTCGGCAATGGGCGCGGTGCTGGTGATGATGTCGATGTTCGTCGGCGACTTCGCGGCCACCGGCTGGGTCGCCTACCCGCCGTTGTCCGAGCTCGGCTACAGCCCAACACCTGGCGTTGACTACTACATCTGGTCACTGCAGATATCCGGGCTTGGCACCACGCTGACGGGCATCAACTTCATCGTCACGATCCTGCGCATGCGCGCGCCGGGCCTGAACCTGATGAAGATGCCGGTCTTCACCTGGACCGCCCTGATCACCAATATCCTGATCGTGGCGATCTTCCCGGTACTGACCGCCACGCTGGCGCTGCTCACCGCCGACCGCTACCTCGGCATGCATTTCTTCACCAATGAGCTCGGCGGCAACGCCATGATGTACGTGAACCTGATCTGGATCTGGGGCCACCCGGAGGTCTACGTGCTGATCCTGCCGGCGTTCGGCGCCTTCTCCGAGATCATCGCCACGTTCTCGCGCAAGCCCCTGTTCGGCTACAAGTCGATGGTGTACGCCACCTCCTCGATCGGCGTGCTGTCGTTCTTCGTCTGGCTGCACCACTTCTTCACCATGGGCTCCGGGGCGAACGTCAATGCCTTCTTCGGCATCATGACCTCGATCATCTCGATCCCCACTGGCGTGAAGCTGTTCAACTGGCTGTTCACCATGTACCGCGGCCGGATCCGCTTCCATACCTCGACCATGTGGACCATCGGCTTTATGGTGACGTTCGCGGTCGGCGGCATGACCGGCGTGCTGCTCGCCATTCCCGGGGCCGACTTCGTGCTGCACAACAGCCTGTTCCTGGTCGCGCACTTCCATAACGTGATCATCGGCGGCGTGCTCTTCGGCTGCCTGGCCGCGATCACCTTCTGGTTCCCGAAGGTGTTCGGCTTCAAGCTGAACGAGTTCTGGGGCAAGGTGTCGTTCTGGTGCTGGCTGACCGGCTTCTTCCTGGCCTTCATGCCGCTCTACGTGCTCGGCTTCAAGGGCATGACCCGCCGGATGAACCACTATGCCAACGTCGACTGGCATCCCTACCTGGTGGTGGCGCTGGTCGGTGCCTTCGTCATCGGCGCCGGCATCCTGGCGATGATGGTGCAGTTCGCGGTCAGCATCCGCGACCGCAAGCAGAACCAGGACCTGACCGGCGACCCGTGGGATGGCCGCAGCCTGGAGTGGTCGACCGCCTCGCCCGCGCCGTTCTACAACTTCGCCCACGTGCCGCATATCACCTCGCTGGAACAGCACTGGGACGACAAGGAAGCCGGGCGCGCATGGCGCCAGCCGGCCCGCTACGAAGACATCCACATGCCCCGCAACACCTCGGCAGGCTTCATCGTGTCGGCGTTCGGGCTGCTGTGCTGCTTCGCGCTGGTCTGGCACATGTGGCTGGTGGCCGTCGTCGGCCTGGTCGGCGCCATCGCCACCTTCATCGTGCGCAGCTATGACCGCGACGTGGACTATTACGTGCCGGCCGCCGAAGTCGAGCGCATCGAGCGCGCGCGTTACGCACAACTGCAGGAAGCTGCCTGACCATGACTCCGACTCTCTCCCCTACCCTGCACCATCCCGGGCACGAGGCGGCCCACGACGTGGCGCACCACCATCACGAAGCCGGCGCGCACACTCCGCTGGGGTTCTGGCTCTACCTGATGAGCGACTGCCTGATCTTCGCGGTGCTGTTCGCCACCTTCGGCGTGCTCTCCGGAAACACCGCCGGCGGCCCCGGCGGGCGGCAACTGTTCGAGCTGCCGTTCGTGTTCGCCGAAACCATGGTGCTGCTGCTGAGCAGCTATACCTTCGGCCTGGCCATGCTCAGGCAGGGCGCCGACGACGCGCCGCGGATGATCCGCTGGCTGGCGGTGACCTTCGCGCTCGGCGCATTGTTCATCGCCATGGAGGTCTACGAGTTCGCGCACCTGCTGCACCAGGGCGCGGGTCCCGGTGTCAGCGCCTACCTGTCGGCTTTCTTCACGCTGGTCGGCACACACGGGCTGCATGTCACGTCGGGCCTGCTGTGGCTTGCGGTGATGATCCACCAGATCAGGCATTTCGGACTGGACGATATCGTGCGCCGCCGCCTGGCCTGCCTGAGCCTGTTCTGGCACTTCCTGGACCTGGTCTGGATCTGCGTCTTTACCTTTGTCTACCTGCGGGAGTTCGCTTGATGAAGCCGTCCCACCTTCATTCCGTCCATGCGGACGAACCGTCCGCTCACGGCAGCGTGCGCAGCTACACCATCGGACTGCTGCTGTCGGTCGCGCTGACGATGGCGTCGTTTGCGGCCGTGATGACCGGATCCCTGCCAACGCAGGTCGCGATCGCGCTGGTCGTCGGCCTTTGTGTCGCGCAACTGCTGGTGCAGCTGGTGTACTTCCTGCACCTGGGCACCGGTCCCGGCCAGCGCGGCAACACCGCCATCTTTGCCTGTACCGGCTTCCTGATCGTCATCGTCGTGGCCGGTTCGTTGTGGGTGATGCACAACGCCGATATCAACATGATGCCGACGGACATGTCCATCGAACGGGCCCGGGCAAAAGACTAGCGCTCGCGCGCAAGGAGGCTTTCCACCATGTATGTCTATGACGCCATTGACCAGAAGCTCGTCGACGAACGCGTCGTGCAGTTCGCCGACCAGACCCGCCGCTTCCTGAGCGGCCAGCTCACCGAGGATGAGTTCCGCGTGCTGCGGCTGCAGAACGGCCTCTATATCCAGCGCCATGCACCCATGCTGCGCGTGGCGATTCCCTACGGCATGCTGGCGTCGCGGCAATTGCGCAAGCTCGCGGAGATCGCGCGCCGCTGGGATCGTGGCTACGGGCATTTCAGCACGCGCCAGAACCTGCAGTTCAACTGGCCGCGGCTTGAGGATGCTCCGGCCATTCTCGCGGAGCTGGCCACGGTGCAGATGCACGCCATCCAGACCAGCGGCAACTGCATCCGCAATACCACCACCGACCACTTTGCCGGCATTGCGCCCGATGAACTGGTGAACCCGCTGGTGTGGTGCGAGATCGTCAGGCAATGGTCGATGCTGCATCCCGAGTTCGCCTTCCTGCCGCGCAAGTTCAAGATTGCCATCAGTGGCGCGCAGACGGACCGGGCCGCGGTCGGCGTCCATGACATCGGGCTGCAGGCCGTTGAACAGGACGGCCAGGCCGGCTTCAAGGTCTGGGTCGGTGGCGGCATGGGCCGCACGCCGATGGTGGGCAAGCTGATCAACCCCTTCGTCCCCTGGCAGGACCTGCTGACCTACCTGCAGGCCACGCTGCGCGTCTACAACCTGCACGGCCGCCGCGACAACAAGTACAAGGCGCGCATCAAGATCCTGGTGAAGGACCTGACCCCGGAAGTGTTCCGTGCGCAGGTGGACGAGCAGTGGCAACGCATCCGCGGGGGCCCGGACACCGTGTCTGAAGGCTTTGTCGCGTCCATCGCCGAGCGCTTCACGATCCCGCCGTATGAACCCGCGGCCGCCGACGAGCCGGACGAGTCAGCCGAACTGGCGAAGACCGACCGCGCCTTCCGCCTCTGGCTGAAAAGCAATGTGCATCGGCACCGGGTGCCTGGCTACGCTGCCGTCACGGCATCGCTGAAAGCCGCGGGCCAGGCGCCCGGCGACATCACTGCCGAGCAGATGGAAATCATGGCCGACCTGGCCGAGCGCCACGGCTTCGGCGAGCTGCGCGTGTCGCATGAGCAGAACCTGATCCTTGCCGATGTCCGCCGCAGCGGCCTGCATGCCTTGTGGCAGGAGTTGGACGCCGCCGGGCTGGCCACGCCGAACGTGGGCCTGATCACCAACATCATCGCCTGCCCCGGGGGCGACTTCTGCTCGCTGGCCAATGCAGTCTCGATCCCTCTTGCGCAGGCCATCCAGGAGCGCTTCGACGACCTCGACCACGTGCACGACATCGGCGAACTGGACCTGAACATCTCCGGCTGCATCAACTCCTGCGGCCACCACCATATCGGCCACATCGGCATCCTCGGCGTCGACAAGGCCGGCGAAGCCTGGTACCAGATCACCATCGGCGGCCGGCAGAACGGCGGCGACGGCCAGCGCCGCCCGGATGGCGTCGCGGCCAGCGGCGCAGCCATCGGTCGCATCATCGGGCCGTCCTTTGCCCAGGAGCAGGTTCCGGATGTGGTGGAACGACTGATCGAGACCTATTTGTTGCATCGGGACAGCGAAGCCGAACGCTTTGTCGACGTGGTTGGCCGAATCGGCATCGAACCATTCCAGCGCGCTGTGTACCCGGACCCTGACAGCGGCGCGCGGCGAGCTCGCCAGGAGGCGGTGAATGCCTGACCATGACCATTGCGCCGGGCAGGACCCGCTCAACGTCATCCGTGACGGACGACTGATCGCGGATAACTGGCTCGCTCACATCGGGGATGCGCAAGACGCCGACAACACCTGCCCCCCCGACGAGCCCGGCTACCTGGTGACACTGGAGAACTGGACCGCCCACCGCCAGCGGTATCGGCTGCGGCAGTATCCGCTCGCGGTCTACCTGTCGCCGGATGCGGAGCCTCAGACCCTGCTGGAACCCGGTGCCACGGCCGTTGATCCGACAGGCATCGCGATGATTGCCATCGATTTCCCGGTCTACACGGATGGTCGTGGCTATTCGATCGCACAGCTGCTCCGGCACCAGCTAGGCTGGACCGGAGAGCTGCGCGCCGTGGGTGACGTGATGATCGACACCGTGCACTACCTGGCGCGTTGCGGTTTCAACAGCTTTGCGCTCAAGCCCGGGCACGACCCGGCAGCGGCGCTGCGCGCGCTGGCCACGTTCTCGTCGTCGTACCAGCGCAGCTATGGCCCGGCAAGCCGATAGCAAGCGCTGCCTGGCGCCGATACGAAAGATGCCCGCCCAGCCCTGCGCAAAGCCTGATAGCTTGTGGTCCGCTATCGCCGAACTCTCGGGCGAGCAGCTGCATACGATTATCGATATCGCACACCGCTCACCGCAGGCGACGACAGATATGGCTTCGTTCAGGGCTCGCATTCTCGGCGTCTTCGGAAACGTCGCCGGTTTTGAAATCACACCGCCTTCGGAATCCATTCTGCAAAAGCTCTGGGAAAGGTATCGCTCCACACTCTCCTCGTTCTAGCTGCGCGGATCATTCGAAAGATCGGCCCGGCCTGGGGCGATGCCGAGCGCTCAAAAGTTGGCTTCGATGGCCATCCTGGCGCCCTCCGGCACCTCGTTCGGTATGACGCGGTGCGCAAGAATCGCGTAGCTCCGGGCAGCCGCCACTGCGGTGGGATTCACCAGCCGCTTCGGGCCTCCCAACCACGCAAAATGATCTCTGCCGTCGTCACTGCTGAACCAGGCGAAGTCGCCGATGGCGTCCAGGCCGCGCTTCACCATCTTCAGCAGCGCGAGCGCTTCCTCTGAAACCCCCCGGTGCCGCCCTGTGTCATGAATGACCGTGGCCAGATTGCGGAGCTTGTTGGTCGAGGTGCCCTCGCCATTTTCCTGGTCAGGTAACAGCTCGACGACCAGAATCCCCCTGTGCGCGGTGATGCGTGCATGCTGCATAGTTCCTCCCAACGGATGGCTGTCGCCTTACGACCTTACGCATTGACCAAGCAAGTTCTTGGCCAGGCCGTGCCAAAAGTGCAGATTACAGCCCGCTTATGACACTGCGCCTCTCATTGGCTTCGGGAGCGGCAGTTGAGCGCCGGCGCCGGTGCGGCGCCAATAGTCCGGTGTCGGTACCGACCCGGCACTTCCCGTGGACTGTTGGACCGCAGGCGACTCGCGAGGCCCAATCGCACCTGCACAACCCGCCACTCCCATGGCAAGGCGCTGCCCTATCCTTGCAATTGGAGGCTCCGCGCGGCAATCCTGCCGTCGGGCATGGGAATAAGCTGTTAGTCAATCCAGGCGGGAGGGCGGCATGCGCGCGTTGGTCTTCTGCTCTGTGCAGTTCCTGTTGGCGGTGACGTGGACCCTCTATGTGGCCTTCCTGCCGCAGCTGGCCGCGCAGGCCGGCATCGCGCGCGGGCACGTCGCCTTGATCCTGCTGATGGATCAGGTGATCTTTGTCGCCATGGACTTCACGGTGGGCATCGCGGCCGACCGTGTCGCCAACGCAATGCGCAGGCTGGGAGGCTGGATGCTGGGGCTGTCGGTCATCTCCGCACTGGCGTTCCTGTTGCTGCCCCGGGTAACTTCACCGGCGCTGCTGCTGGGCCTGACCGCGCTCTGGGCGGCCACCTCTTCGGCGTTGCGGGCGCCGCCCATGGTGATCATTGCCCGGCGACTGCCTGCGACCGCGTCGTCGTTCCTGGTGGGATGCTCGCTGCTCGGCGTCGGCCTTGCCGGAGCCGTGGCGCCGCTGCTGACCGCCCGGCTGCACGATGCGTCGCCCATGCTGCCGTTCCTGGCCGCCAGCGCGGGGCTGGTGGTAGCCGTGGCCGCGCTGCGATGGATGGAATCTGGGCCGGCGCACCACGATGCCGACGCCGTGCCCGCGCCGGCAGCCGGCGTTGCGCTCAAGCGCGTCTGGCTGCTCTTTGCCGCGGTCTGGGTGCTTGCGCTCGGCTTCCAGATCCACACCACCGTCAACTCCGCGCCGGCCTACCTGCGTTTTGTCACGGCTGCCGGGCTGGAGCGCGTGACGCCGGTATTCTGGATCGGCTTCGCGCTGGGCGCGCTGCTGCCCGCGACGTCGTTGCTGCGGCGCTATCCGCCCTATACGCTGCTGCTGACCGCTGCGGCCCTTGGCGCGCTGTCGTTGTTCGGATTCACCGTTGCGGGCTCGCTCCAGGCCATCCTCGCCGTGCAATGTCTTGCCGGCGGCCTGTGGGGAATCATGTTCGCCGCGACGGCCAATGCGGCGCTCGACGCCGGTCACGTCGGCCGCGAAGGGATGTACACCGGGCTCGTATTTGCCGCTTTGGCTGTTGCCGCGTTCATGCGCATTGCCTTGGTTGCATCGGGCGCCAGCAAGACCGCCGTGCTGGCAAGCCTGCTGCCATGGCTGCCTGCCGTGGCCTGGAGTGCCGGTGCCTTGCTGCTGGCGGCTTTCCTGTCAGGAAACCTGACCTACCTGATGGCGCGCAGACAGGTGCTACGCCAGCAGGTCGATTCCGGTTAGCGGGGCGTTCCCTTTCCTGGTCCGCTGATTACCTACCTGGAGAATTCGAATGAAGATCGCTAGCGCAATTTCCGCTCCGGTAGCCGGGGCGCTGATATGCCTGTGCATCAGCAATGCACACGCCGTCGGTATGCAGGTGTCGTCCACTTCGTACGCCGAGGGAGCCACGATCGCCTCGCAGTATGCGCATGATGGCATTGGCGGCGACCAAAAGCCCTGCGGTGGCAAGGGCGTGTCGCCGCAGGTCTCGTGGTCGAAGCTTCCCGCTGGCGCGAAGTCTGTCGCCATCCTGATGTATGACATGGACGGCGTCGCCGGTCTCGGGGTCTCGCATTGGGTCGCCTACAACATTGCCGCGAATCGCGGCCAGTTGAAGGAAGGCGAAGGCAAGGCGGACGGGCCTGGCATCACGGTCGGCAAGAACGTGCGTGGCGAGGCGGCGTACCGCGGTCCCTGCGCGCCAACCGGCGAGACGCCCCACCATTACGTCATCACGGTCATCGCGACGGATCTGGAGCCGAACCTGCCTGCGGGCATGACGCGCGACGAACTGATGGCTGCGCTCAAGGGGCATGCCCTGGAGGCACAGAGCTTTGTCGGACGGTTTGGGCGTTGAAGGGCGCGGCGCTTTCTCTTGATCTATATCAGACCTGCTCGGAAATTGGAGACTACTGTCCTACTTAAGGCTGGTTGAAATCAATCGGCCTTCGAATAAGCCCTGTACTTGCCCGTTTCCAAGGAGCGCCCCATGTCCAACCAACTTGCCATATGGCATGCCGAGCACCTCAATTTCTCTCGTCTGCTCGACCTCCTGGAAGAGCAGGTAAGCGTATTCCACCAGGGAGGGCGACCGAACTATGAACTGATGGGTACTATCGTTTATTACATGAGGAATTTTGGCGATATCGTCCATCATCCTCGCGAGGACGTTGCCTATGCACGCCTCGTTGAGCGAGACCCCGGCATGCAGGTTGTGGTTAACCGGCTGCAGCAAGAGCATCGCGTGATTGCCACGGTAGGCGAAGAGCTCGTAAGCCGCCTCCACGAAGCGGAGGGAGACGCTATAAGTTCGCGAGCGGCTCTGGAGGCAGCCGCAGCCATGTACCTTGTGTACTACCGTAATCATCTCTCTACTGAGGAGAGACAGGCAATGCCGCGCGCTGCCCAGTTGCTGACACAAGAGGACTGGGCAGCTATTGCCGACGCGGCTCCCGAAAGCGCTGATCCTCTGTTCGGGGAAGATGTACAAGCGCGCTTCGCGACGCTACGCAAGCAGATCGCGGGTGAGGCGAGCGTATCCGGGCAGGAATAGATAAACTGAAGTTCAGCACATCCCCCCGGAATCTCCCTCCTGGCCGAAAACCGGACGCGCCTACGCAACCGAGCCTGATCCGCAACGTTCCGCACATCGATAGCCGCTGCCCCGCCCGCATCCATCAGCCTGCGCATGTTCGAGCCACGCAGCAGCAATGCTGCGACTAATCAGAAAACAACTCGACGAACTGGTAGCGCAGCCACTGATTCGCCGGATCGCGATGATACCGGGCATGCCAGAACAGGTTGATCTGGATTTCCGGCAAGGCGAACGGATGTTTGACGTACCTGAGCCCGAAGTACTTGGCGCATCGCTCCGCAAACGTCCAGGTCACCGTGGCAACCAGGTCGGTGGTGGCAATGATGTCCGCCAGCGCAACGAAATGGGGGACACGCAGCCGGATCTTCCGCTGCACGCCGTGCTGGGCGAGGATCTCGTCGACCCGGGCATGCCCCGTCCCCGCCGCCGTGACCACGATGTGCTCCGCCGCTTCGAAGTCGCGCATGCTGACCGTCTTCTTGTCCATGGCATGACCGGGCCGGAACAGGCAAACGTATCGCTGGCGAAAAAGCCGTCGTTGAAAGAACGCAGTGCCGAGTTCAGGAAGATGGCCAACCGCCAGGTCGATCTTTCCCTGGCTCATCTCCGCCGCCAGGTCCACTGCCGTATTGCGCACGGTCGTCAGCGTGACGCCCGGGGCGCGATCGCCGAGCGCGCCCATTAACGGCGGGATGAAGTGCACCTCGCCGATATCCGTCATGGCGATCCGGAATGCGCGCACGCTGCGCAACGGATCGAACGACACCTTGTGGCTGAGCGCCGCCTGCAGCGACTCCAGCGCATAGACAACCGGTTCCGCCAATTCCTCTGCAAGGGGTGTCGGCAGCATGCCCTTGCTGCTTCGCACAAACAGCGGGTCACCGAACAAGGTGCGCAAGCGGGCCAGCGCATTGCTGACCGCAGGCTGGCTGAGATTCAGGGTCTTCGCAGCGCCGGAAACGGTGCCCTGCCGCAGCAGGTTATCGAACACGACCAGCAGGTTCAGATCGACGTCCTTGAGCTCCATCGTGCCGTCTCTTATTGATTTGGTGAATATTAACTATAGCCAGGATTCTATTGGTTAATTTTCCTCCGTGCACCATGATCCTTCCCATACGAAGAGACATAGCCGGAGACAAGCATGGCAATCGACTCCCCGCAAGCCGGCCCGGTGTGGGCCGACGACAGCATCAGCCGCATCCCGTTCCGCGTCTATACGGATGCGCAGCTATACCAGCGTGAACTCGAACGCTGCTTCTACCGCGGTCATTGGAACTACGTCGGACTCGAGGCGGAGATCCCGAATCCCGGTGACTTCAAGCGCACCACGCTTGGCGAGCGTTCCGTGATCCTGGTGCGCGACCAGGACGGCGAGATCAACGTCGTCGAAAACGTGTGCGCCCATCGCGGCATGAAGTTCTGTCGGGAGCGCAGCGGCAACCGGAAGGACTTCCATTGCCCCTACCACCAGTGGAACTATGACCTGAAGGGCAACCTGCAAGGCGTGCCCCTGCGTCGCGGGGTCAAGCAGGACGGCAAGGTCAACGGCGGCATGCCCGCCGACTTCAGGCCGCAGGAGCACGGGCTCACGCAACTGAAGGTGGCGACGCGTGGTGGTGTCGTGTTTGCCTCGTTCGACCATGAGGTTCCTTCACTCGAGGCATACCTCGGGCCGGACATCCTCGGCTACTTCGACCGGCTCTTCAATGGCCGCAAGCTGAAGGTCCTCGGGTACAACAAGCAGCGCATTCCGGGCAACTGGAAGCTCATGCAGGAGAACATCAAGGACCCCTACCACCCCGGCCTGCTGCATACCTGGTTTGTCACGTTCGGCCTCTGGCGCGCGGACAACAAGGCACGCCTGGTGATGGACCCGCAATTCCGGCATGCCGCGATGGTGTCGACCCGCGGCCAGGGCGGCAAGAGCGACGTGACCTCCGGTGTGTCCAGCTTCAAGGACCAGATGGCGCTGCACGACGACCGCATTCTCGACATCGTCCACGAACCGTGGTGGGGAGAGCCGACCGCCGTGATGATGACGGTGTTCCCGAGCGTGATCTTCCAGCAGCAGGTCAACTCGGTGTCCACGCGCCATATCCAGCCCCATGGCCCGGATTCCTTCGATTTCGTCTGGACGCATTTCGGCTTCGACGACGACACCGAGGAAATGACGCGGCGCCGCCTGCGCCAGGCCAATCTCTTCGGCCCCGCCGGCTTCGTGTCGGCCGACGACGGCGAGGCCATCGAATGCTCGCAGGAAGGCTTCTCCCAGAAGCCCTGGCATCGCGTGATCGCCGAACTGGGCGGCAAGACCGCCGAGAACACCGACCACATGGTGACCGAGACCCTGATCCGCGGCATGTACGCCTATTGGCGCAAGGTGATGGAGGTCTGACGCCATGAACTTCACTGACTACTACGCCCTGCTCTCCCTGTTCGCCGAATACACCAGCGCCGTGGACAACGGCGACTGGGACCGCTGGCCGGAATTCTTCACCGAGGATTGCCTCTACCGGGTCCAGCCCCGCGAGAACCACGAGCGTGGCTTGCCGCTGGCAACGCTCTCGCTCGAAAGCAAGGGGATGCTCAAGGACCGCATCTACGGTATTCGCGAGACCCTGTTCCACGATCCCTACTACCAGCGCCACATCGTCGGCGCGCCACTGATCAGAGAGACCGACGGCGACAGGATCGTGGCCGAGACCAACTACGCGGTGCTGCGCACCAAGCCGGACCAGATGACCGACGTCTACAACGTTGGCCGCTACCTCGACACCATCGTCCGGACGCCGGCGGGCTTGCGCTTCGCCTCGCGCATCTGCGTATTCGATAGCGAGATGATTCCCAACTCGCTGATCTACCCAATCTAGTCTCTATCAGGAGTCATTCATGACCGAAACCTGGATCGAGGCAGCGCTGCTGTCCAACGTCCCGCAGGACGATGTCATCGCCGTGGGCGTGCAAGGCCAGGAGATCGCCTTGTACGGCGTGGACGGCGACGTCTACGCGACCGACAACATCTGCACGCATGGCCATGCGCGCCTGTGCGAAGGCTTCCTGGAGGGACATGAGATCGAGTGCCCGCTCCACCAGGGCAGGTTCGATATCCGCAACGGCGCTGCGAAGTGCGCCCCGCTGACCGAGAACATTCGTACCTACCCGGTGCGGATCGACGGCGACAAGGTGTACCTCGACCTCGGCTGAGAGGTCGCGTCGCCAACCAGAGGAGACAGGCATGAAATCCGAGCGCTCAGACACCGCGACTGCCATATCGCCAACCGCCACCATCGCCATCATCGGCGCCGGACAGGCTGGCGGCTGGGCCGCCCAGACGCTGCGCAACGAGGGCTTCACCGGTCGGCTCGTGCTGATCGGCGACGAGGCCCATCCACCGCATGAGCGGCCGCCCTTGTCCAAGGCCGTGCTGGCCGGCGAGGCCGCGCCCGCCAGCACGTGGCTGCTCAAGCCCGAGGCGTTCGCAGCGCTCGGGCTGGAGTGGTGGCTGGACACGCGAGTCACCCGCATAGACCGGGCCGCGAAGCGCCTGGAGATAGCCAATGGAGAGATGCTGTCTTACGACAAGCTGATCCTGTGCACCGGCGGCAGGGCCCGCGCACTCAGCCTCCCGGGCGTTGACACGGGCGCCGTGCATACATTGCGCACGATTGGCGATGCCCTGGCCCTGGCGCCGGCGTTGCGACCCGAGCGCAGCATCGTGGTGATCGGCGGCGGCTGGATCGGCCTCGAAGTCGCCGCCACGGCGCGCCGGAAAGGTGCCGAGGTAACCGTGCTCGAAGCCCAGAGCCGGCTGTGCGAGCGCACCGTGCCGCCGGAAGTCTCGGAACACCTGCTCGGGCTGCATGCCTCGCATGGCACCCGTGTCATGCTTGGCGCCAACATCACCGGCATCGCCCCCGGTACCGGCGGCCGGTCCATCGTGACGCTGGACGATGGCAGCACGCTGGCTTGCCACGCCATCGTTGCAGGTGTCGGTCTCGTGCCGAACGACGAGCTTGCCCGGGAAGCCGGGTTGGAGTGCGACGGCGGTGTGGTCGTCGACGCAAGCTGCCGCACGTCCGACCCCGACATCTTCGCCGCGGGCGACGTCGCGGTCACGCCCAACCCTTGGGCCGGCCGGCGCCTGCGGCTGGAATCCTGGCAGAACGCCCAGGAACAGGGCATTGCCGCCGCGCGCGCGGCGCTCGGTCTCGCGGTCGACTATCAGCCGCTGCCCTGGTTCTGGTCAGACCAGTACGGCATGAACCTGCAGATCCATGGCATCCCCCTTCCCTCGCACCGCGTGGTGGCACGTGGCACCCCCGGCGCGGACAGCTTCGTGCTGTTCTACCTCGACGGCGATGTGGTCAAGGCCGCGCTCGGGTCCAACGCCGCGCGCGACTTGCGCTTCGCGCGCCGCCACATAGAACAGTGCAAGCCGGTCGATGCCAGCCGCCTTGCCGACCCGAACGTGCCGATGTCAAAGCAGTAAGCCCAACCATAAGAACAGACAGACCGGAGACAAGCCCCCATGCAGCAAATCGACATCCACAAGCTGGCCGACGCCGCCCGCTTCAACCGCTTCCATGCGCTCGTGCTGTTCTGGTGCGCACTCATCATCATCTTCGACGGCTATGACCTCGCGGTCGTGGGTATCGCGCTGCCTTCGATCATGAAGGACCTCGGCGTCGCCCCGACCCAGGCGGGGCTCATGGTCAGTTCCGCGCTGTTCGGCATGGTATTTGGCGCGATCTTCCTCGGCACCATGGCAGACAGGATCGGCCGCCGCTGGACGATCGCGATATGCGTCGCCCTGTTCAGCGTCTTCACCGCCGCGGCCGGATTGGTCAAGGACCCGCTGCTGTTCAGCCTGGCCCGCTTCCTGGCCGGGCTCGGCATCGGCGGCGTCATGCCGAATGTGGTCGCGCAAATGACCGAGTACGCGCCGAAGAAGATCCGGGCGACCCTGGTCACCGTGATGTTCAGCGGCTATGCCGTGGGCGGGATCCTGGCGGCGCTCCTCGGCAAGAGCCTGATCGAGGCCTACGGCTGGCAGTCGGTCTTCCTGGCGGCCGGCCTGCCCGTGCTCCTCATTCCTGTCATTCTCAGGTCGCTGCCCGAATCGATGCCGTTCCTGCTGGCCAGGGGCGACGACGAAGCGTTGCGGCGCATCGTCTCCAGGCTTGCACCGGACCAACGGTGGTCGGCCACCGACCGCTTCGCCGTGCCGGCGCAGGACAAGGCCGCCAGCGCGCCGATCCGGCACCTGTTCCACGAGGGCCGTGGCTTCAGCACCATCATGTTCTGGATCGCGTTCTTCATGTGCCTGTTCATGGTGTACGCGCTCAGTTCATGGCTGACCAGGCTGATGGCGGGCGCCGGCTACAGCCTGGGTTCCGCGCTGACGTTCGTGCTGGTCCTCAACCTCGGCGCGATGATCGGCGCCGTGGGTGGCGGCTGGCTCGCCGACCGATACCACATCAAGTACGTGCTCGCCGCCATGTACGCGCTGGCCGCGGTCTCGATCACGCTGCTCGGATTCAGGATGCCGACTGAGCTGCTATTCGTCGTGGTGGGCCTGGCCGGTGCGTCGACGATCGGCACGCAGATCGTCGCCAATGCCTACACCGGGCAGTTCTACCCGACCGCCATCCGTTCCACCGGCCTTGGATGGGCCCTGGGCATCGGGCGCAGCGGGGCGATCCTCGCGCCAATCGTCATCGGGGTACTCGTCGCCATGGAACTCCCGCTGCAGCAGAACTTCATCGCGATCGCCATTCCGGCCGTGATTGGCATGGGCGCGGTCCTGCTGATCGATCACAGGCGCTCGGCATCGGCCCACTACGACGACGTGAGCGCCGGGCTGCCCGCGTCGCCGGTCAGCCTGTCCATCGCGGACCGGAACTGATTCCCCAGGCCGGCGCGGCCCGGCGGGCAGACGCTCCGGGGGACATACATGGGCACGGCTAGAATATATCCATGGGAACCACGTCGGAATCACTTTCAGGCCCCGACCCCGGTTCAGTCAGACTCGAAGAGGTTGTCACGATGAAGGCACGAGCCTCGATCATTGCATTCGTATTGGTGACCCTGGCCACCCCGATGGCGCACGCGAGCGTGGCCGAGGACGGGCGCGGGTTCAAGAACGGCGTCAAGTCCGCTGGCAAGCAGGCCGGGCATGCGGTGCGCGACGGCGCGCATGCCATTGGCCGCGGCGCAAAGGCGGCCGGCCATGCGATTGCCGATACGACCAAACAGGGCTATCACGCGACCAAGAAGGCCGTGAGGGGTCACGAGTAAGAACTTGTTCTACGGAGCCGGATCCTGCTGCGGTCCCTTACTCCCTGCCCCCCTTAGGCCGACTGGGATGGCATCCGCGGCACGAAGCAGCTGCGCTCGATCTCGCCACCCCGGGCCACCAGGGTGGTCGCCTCGGGAATCTCCTCCCATACCCCCTGCACCTCGATCAGCGGCTCGGACAGTACCAGGAAGGCATTGTCGCCGGCGGCGATGATGCGCGGATCGTCCGGGTAAAGCGCGCGCAATTGCCGGAACGAGGTGCTGTGGAACAGCGAGCGCGAGGCCGCCTCGCTCGAATAGCGCACCGCCACGATCTGCTGGCCGTCGGTCACGCAAACGGTCATGTTGAGCGGAAACTGCACGTCGTAGCGGTGCCCAACGTTCTCGATCAGGCCGGCCATCTGTTCCAGCGCGCCGCCCGGGTCGCGCTCCAGGCCGAAACTCAGGGCCAGGAAGAACATCACCTCGGAATCGGTCGATCCCTCGATCCAGCGGAACAGGTGCGGCGCCACGGCCATCATCAGGTCGCGACGCAACAGGGGGTATTCGCGGATCAGGCCGTTGTGAACGAACAGCCAGCGGCCGAAGCGGAATGGATGGCAGTTGGTCTCCTGCGTCGGGGTGCCGGTGGCTGCGCGCACGTGGGCAACGAAAAGTGGCGCCCTCACCGCCCGCGCGGTCTCGCGCAGGTTGGTGTCGCTCCAGGCCGGGTGCAGGCAGCGGTAGCGGAATGGCACTTCCGAGTGACGTCCATACCACCCGACGCCGAACCCGTCCCCATTGGTCGTGGTATGACCCAGCCGCGAATTCAGGCTCTGGTCGATCAGCGAGTGTTCCGGCTGGAACAGCACCGTTTCCAGCGCAACGGACTTGCCCGAGTAAGCCAGCCAGCGGCACATGATGCTCCTCCTTGACCGGTGCGGCCCGGTGGCTTCCGGCCCACACTTCCAGTTGTAGGACGGCAACGCGCGAACGCAAAGCACGCGCAGGCTGTGACGCACCGGCTACCCTCAACCCTGCGCCAGCCCCACCGGGATACGGCGAGTTGGCGCTGCGAAGCAGCAATGGCTGTAGAATACGCGTCCTCCCCGATTCCAATGGTCACGGCGTCCGATATCGGCCCGCGCCGCACCGGTACCCTCACGAGCCTTGACAGCAGGCCCGATAGCGCACGCACAGCGTGCGCGCTGCTGTCGAAACGCGATTCACGAAGGAAACAGTAGTAAATGACAAGCGGCGCACAACGAACGGCAGCTAAAACACGAGAAGCAGGCGTAGTCAAGGACCTTGGCCAGACCAGCGCAGGGTCAACGGCGCAGCCTGATCCATCGACGGAAGCTGCCGCGCGTAGCCAGCAGTTGCGCGCCCTGATCCAGCTGGGCAGGCAGCGCGGCTACCTGACCCACGCAGATATCAGCGACCATCTGCCGGAGAACTTCACGGACACGGCGGCGATGGAGAGCATCGTCAGCACGTTCGCCGAGATGGGCGTGAAGATCTATGAGCAGACGCCGGATGCCGAGACGCTGCTCCTGAGCGATGGCCCGGCGGTGGCCTCGGACGACCAGGCCGATGAGGAGGCCGAGGTAGCGCTTGCGACCGTGGACTCCGAGTTCGGCCGGACCACCGACCCTGTGCGCATGTACATGCGCGAAATGAGCTCGGCAACGCTGCTCACGCGCAAGCAGGAAGTCGAGATCGCCAAGCGCATCGAAGACGGCCTGAACAATATGGTCCATGCCATCTCGGCGTGCCCGTTCACCATCGCCGCGATTCTCGAGCTGTCGGGCAAGGTCGCCAGCAATGAAATCAGCATCGACGACCTGGTCGATGGCCTGAGCGACGAGAGTATTGCCGAAGCAACCGTGGCGGCGGCAGCTGACGAGACGGACGACAGCGTCGATAGTGCCGA
Organism: Cupriavidus sp. CP313; assembly: GCF_054072015.1. Classification (NCBI taxonomy): domain Bacteria; kingdom Pseudomonadati; phylum Pseudomonadota; class Betaproteobacteria; order Burkholderiales; family Burkholderiaceae; genus Cupriavidus; species Cupriavidus sp. CP313. Next base: position 54,943 of record NZ_JBSVZB010000003.1, read on the forward strand.
CGAGGCCGATGACGATTCCGAAGACACCGACGACGAAGGGTCGACCCAACAAAGCAACGAAAAAGCCCTCGCCCAGCTGCGCGACGAATGCCTGAAGCGGTTCGCGCGCGTCACCGGGCAATTCGAGCTGATGTGCCAGGAAAGCGCCGCAAATGGCGCGGGCTCGGAAGCCTTCCTGTCCGCAAGGGATGCGGTGCGCGAAGAATTGCGCACGATCCGCTTTACCGCGAAAACCATCGAGCGCCTGTGCGCCAACGTCCAGGCCATGGTCGACGAGGTGCGCACGGTCGAGCGCCAGGTAGTCCAGCTGCTGGTCGAGCGCTGCGGGATGGAGCGTGAGGAGGTCATTGCCCGCTTCCCCGGCAATGAAACCAACCTGGCCTGGGGGCAGGAGCTTGTCGCCCAGTCCCGTCCGTACAGCGCGGCGGTCGCGCGGGCCCTGCCGGACCTTGAAGCACACCAGCAAAAGCTGATCGACATCCAGGCCCGGGCGGCGCTGTCGCTGCCCGACCTGAAGGGCGTCAACCGCAAGATGCTGGCTGCCGAGCGCCAGATGCGCCAGGCCAAGCATGAGATGACGCAGGCCAACCTGCGGCTGGTGATCTCGATTGCCAAGAAGTACACGAACCGCGGGATGCTGTTCCTGGATCTGATCCAGGAAGGCAACATCGGCCTGATGAAGGCGGTCGACAAGTTCGAATACCGCCGCGGCTGGAAATTCTCCACCTACGCGACGTGGTGGGTGCGCCAGGCCGTCACGCGGGCGATCGCCGACCAGGCCCGCACCATCCGCGTCCCGGTGCACATGATCGAGCAGATCAACAAGCTCAATCGCCTGTCGCGCGAGATCATGCAGCAGACCGGCAAGGAACCCGATCCGGCGGTGCTGGCCGAGCGCCTGGACATGACCGAAGACAAGGTTCGCTCGATCATGAAGATCGCGAAAGAGCCGGTCTCGATGGAAACCCCGGTTGGTGAGGATGGCGATACCAGCCTGGGCGACATGATTGCCGACTCGGACACGGCCACGCCCGCCGACGCCGCATTGCAGGCGGGCCTGCGTGCCGTCGTGCGGGAAATGCTCGATGAGCTCACGCCGCGCGAAGCCAAGGTGCTGCGGATGCGCTTTGGCATCGATATGTCCACCGACTACACGCTGGAAGAAGTCGGCAAACAGTTCGATGTCACGCGCGAGCGGATCCGCCAGATTGAAAGCAAGGCGATGAAGAAGCTGAGGCATCCCAGCCGGGCAGATCAGCTGATCACCTACCTGCGTGACGCCTGATACTTGCCGGCAACAGCAGCCTGGCCGACTGACACAGAGCAGACAGGAACTTTCGGATGACTGACTCGAACCTATCTTTCTTCGGCAGGGTCTCGCTTGCCACGGGCACCTTCTTCGCCATCCTTGGCAACCGCGAACTCGCAGCCGGCGTCAGGCGCCTGCGTGACGGTGAGGGATTCGCCCCGGCGCCGGCGCCTGTATCGGCACCCGCACCCGCCCCGGTGGCGGAAGCTGCCGCACCCGTGCTGAAGGAAGCCAGCCCGGTGGCGGCGCTGCAGTTGCTGGGACTGCTCCAGCGCGACGCACGCTTCATCGACTTCGTCGAGGAAGACATCGCGCGCTATTCCGACACGGAGATCGGTGCCGCCGCCCGCCTGGTGCACGATGGCTGCCGCGGGGTGCTGCGCGAGCATTTCACCATCCGGCCGGTGCGCGAGGAAGCCGAGGGCAGCCGCGTCACGCTGGCCGACGGCTTCGATGCCACCGCCATCCGCCTGACCGGCAACGTGATAGGCAGCGCGCCGTTCCATGGCAGCATCAGCCACCGCGGCTGGAAGGTCGAGGAAGTCCGCCTGCCGCGCGTGGCCGAACGCCATGACGCCACCGTGATTGCCCCCGCCGAGGTGGAGCTTTGATGAGCGAAGCACGCTATGCCATCGGCATCGACCTGGGCACCACCCATAGCGCGGTCTCCTACGTCGACCTGGCCGCCAGCGATGGCGAGAAGACCAGCCAGCGCGTCCTGCCCATCACGCAGCTGACCGCGCCGGGGGCCATCGAAGACCTGGACCTGCTGCCCTCCTTCCTGTACCTGCCGCACGCCAGCGAACTCGCCCCGGGCGACCTGGCGCTGCCGTGGAACGCCGAGCGCGACTTCGCCGTGGGCGAGCTGGCGCGCAGCCGCGGCGCGGCCACGCCGATCCGCCTGGTATCGAGCGCGAAGAGCTGGCTTTGCCATCCCGGCGTCGATCGCCGCTCGCCGGTCCTGCCCAACGACGCACCGCCCGAGGTGACGCGCGTGTCGCCGCTGGAGGCTTCCGTGCGCTATCTCACGCATCTGCGTGAAGCCTGGGACCAGGCCCACCCCGAAGCGCCGTTTGGCGAGCAGGACGTCACCGTGACGATTCCCGCATCGTTCGACCCCGCCGCTCGGGAGCTGACGGCCGAGGCGGCCGCCGCGGCCGGGTATGCCCGCATGACCCTGCTCGAGGAACCCCAGGCCGCGCTCTATAGCTGGATCCAGAAAAGCGGCGGCCAATGGCGCAAGCAGGTAAAGGTCGGGGACATCATCCTCGTCGTCGATGTGGGTGGCGGCACCACCGACCTTTCGCTGATCGCCGTGATCGAGCGCGAAGGCAACCTTGAGCTGCATCGTATTGCGGTCGGCGACCATATCCTGCTCGGCGGCGACAATATGGACCTGGCGCTGGCCCATGTGGTGGCGCGCAAGCTGGCGGCCCAGGGCACGCAGGCCGATCCGTGGCAACTGCGCGCGCTGACCTATGCCTGCCGCGCGGCCAAGGAAACGCTGCTCACCGATCCGGATACCGATACCGTGCCGCTGGTCGTGCCTAGCCGTGGCTCCAAGCTGATCGGCGGCTCGATCCGCACGGACCTGACCCGCGCTGAGCTGACCCAGACCATCCTGGAAGGCTTCTTCCCGCAAGTCGAGGCCTCGGCCCGCCCGGTGAGCCGGGCACGCGCCGGCCTGACGCAGCTTGGCCTGCCCTATGCGCAGGATGCAGCCATCACCCGGCACCTGGCCGCATTCCTGGGCCGGCAGGTGGCGGCGCTGGCCGAAATCGAAGGCTTGCAAGGCGCACAGCCGGAAGGCGCGACCTTCCTCCACCCGACCGCCGTCCTGTTCAATGGCGGCGTGTTCAAGTCCGGCCTGCTGGCGGACCGCATCCTGCAGACGCTCAACGGCTGGCTCGCCGCGGAAGGCGCGGCCCCTGCCCGCCTGCTTGACGGCGCGGAGCTGGACCTGGCCGTGGCACGCGGCGCCGCCTATTACGGCTACGTGCGGCGCGGCAAGGGGGTGCGGATTCGTGGCGGCACCGCGCGCGCCTACTATATCGCCGTGGAATCGTCGATGCCCGCCGTGCCTGGCTTCGAACCGCCGATCCAGGCCCTGTGCGTGGCGCCGTTCGGCATGGAGGAAGGCACCGAGGCCGCGCTGCCGCCGCAGGAATTCGGCCTGGTGGTGGGCGAACCCGTGCACTTCCGCTTCTTTGGCTCGTCGGTGCGCCGCCAGGACCAGGTCGGCACCCTGCTGGACTACTGGGGGCCGGAGGAACTGCAGGAGCTGGAAGAAATCCAGGCGACCCTGCCAGCCGAAGGCCGCACCGCAGGCGAAGTGGTACCGGTCAGGCTGCATGCGCGCGTGACCGAAGCCGGCACCCTGGAACTCGAAGCCGTGCCCAGCGGCAGCGGCGAGCGCTGGAAGGTCGAGTTCGACGTGCGCGGCAGCGCCGATGCCTGAGCAAGCGGCCGGGCCGACGACGAAGCAGTACGTCGTCGGCATCGACCTCGGCACCAGCAACACCGTCGTCGCCTACGCGAAGGCCGGATCCGACGATATCCGCGTCTTCGATATCGACCAGCTGGTCAGCCCGGGCGAGGTCGCGGCCCGTCCCTTGCTGCCCTCGGTGCGCTACCATGCGGCACCGGGCGAGCTCAGCGGCGACGACCTGCAATTGCCCTGGCAATCCGCCGCCAGCGCCGCCGCGCGCCGGACCGTGTTCGGCCGCCTGGCGGCCACGCTCGGCGCGCAAGTGCCCGGCAGGCTCGTAGCCAGCGCAAAAAGCTGGCTGTCGCATGCTTCGGTCGACCGCACCGCGGCCATCCTGCCATGGGGCGGGGATGACGATCTCGACAAGATCTCGCCGGTGGTCGCCAGCGCCAGCTACCTGGGCTACGTGTGCGCGGCGTGGAACCACCGTTTTCCCGATGCCCGGCTCGAGGACCAGGACGTGGTCCTCACCGTGCCCGCCTCGTTCGACGAAGGCGCGCGTGCGCTGACGCTGGAGGCGGCGCGCCTGGCCGGGCTGCCCGCGCTGCGCCTGCTCGAAGAGCCCCAAGCCGCGCTCTACGACTGGCTGTTCCATCATCGCCAGAGCCTGGACACCGACCTGGCGCAAACCCGCCTGGTGCTGATCTGCGACGTGGGCGGCGGCACCACTGATCTCACCCTGATCCGGGTGGACATGCAGGACGGGCAGCCGCAGCTGACCCGCATCGGCGTGGGCAACCACCTGATGCTCGGCGGCGACAACATGGATCTTGGGCTGGCGCATCTGGTCGAGGCGCGCCTCGGGGCCGGAGGGGCCGCGCAGTCGCGGCTGTCGGCGGCAGGCCTGTCGCAGCTGGTCGCGCGCTGCCGCGCCGCCAAGGAACAGCTGCTCGGCGCGCAGGCGCCGGACTCGGTCGCGGTGACGCTGCTGGGCGCGGGCGCCAGGCTGATCGGCGGCGCACGCTCGGTGGAAGTGACGCGGCAGGAGGTCGAACAGCTTGTCGTCGACGGCTTCTTCCCCAAGGTGCCGGCCAGCGAAAGGCCGGGGCGCGCACGGGGCGCGATTGTCGAGTTCGGCCTGCCGTATGCGTCCGACCCGGCCGTTACCCGGCACGTTGCGGCGTTCCTGAGCCAGCACGCTGCGCAGTCGCGGGCGGCACTGGACGCACCACGGGCGCCGGCCGATGCCTTGCCCATGCCCGACACCCTGCTCCTCAACGGCGGCGTATTCCGGGCGCAGGCGCTGGCCGGCCGCATCGCCGACACGCTGGGCACGTGGCGCGGCGCGCCGCTGCAGGTCCTGCACAACGACAATCCCGACGTAGCCGTGGCTCGGGGCGCGGTCGCGTATGCCCGGGCACGTGCCGGGCAGGCCCCGCGCATCGGCGGTGGCTCGCCGCGCAGCTACTTTCTGGTTCTCGATGATGGCGCGTCGGGGCAGCAAGGGATCTGTCTGCTGCAGCGCGGCACTGAGGAAGGCCACGAGATCCACCTCAGCGACCGTACCTTCGCCTTGCGGCTCGGCCATCCGGTGCAATTCCACCTGGTGTCCTCCGTCGCCGACACGGCCTATCAGCCCGGTCAACTGACCGATCTGTCGACGGGCGACTTCGTCCGCCTGCCGCCGATCGCCACCGTCGTGCCGCCGCGCGGCGCCAGCGGCCCGCGGGAAACGCCGGTGCAGATCACCACCTCGCTGACCGAGGTCGGCACGCTCGAGGTCCACTGCATCAACATTGCGGATGCCTCGCAGCGTTGGCGCCTTGAATTCCAGTTGCGTGGCAACGACACCCGGTCGGCGGCACCGGCGCCCGATACGGCACACCCGTTCCTGCCCCAGGCCCTGGAGGCGATCGACCGCACCTTTGGCGCGCGCTCGCAGGACGTTGGCCCCAAGGAAGTCAAGCGGCTGCGTGCGCAACTGGAACAGCTGCTGGGTGCGCGCGAGCAATGGGACAGCGCCCTGCTGCGCGAGCTGTTCGGCGCATTCTGGGAGCGCGCCCGGCGCAGGCGGCGCACTGCCGACCATGAACGCCTGTGGCTGAACCTGGCCGGCTATTGCGTGCGCCCGGGGTTCGGCTACCCGCTCGACGAATGGCGCGTGGAGCAACTCTGGTCGCAGTACGACCAGGGCATCCAGTACGTCAACGAAAGCCAGAACTGGTCGGAGTGGTGGACGCTGTGGCGGCGCGCGGCAGGCGGGCTGGATGAAAGCGCGCAACTGCGCCTGCTGGAAGACATGGCCTTTTACCTGCAGCCACCCGGCAGCACCCGCTACAGGAAGCCCGCCGGGCCAGCCAGGGCCGGCTATGCCGATATGGTGCGCCTTGCCGGTTCGCTGGAGCGCATTCCCGCCGACGCCAAGATCGAACTGGCCGAATGGCTGCTGGCCCGGCTGCGCAAGCCATCCGAAAACAGCCAGGGCTGGTGGGCCGTGGGCCGCATCGGCGCGCGCCGGCCGTTCTATGGCAGCGCGCACAGCGTCGTGCCGGCCGGGACCGCCGCCCAATGGGTGGACGCGATCCTGGCCCTCGACTGGAAAAAGGTCGAGCCGGCCGCGTTCGCCGCCGTGCAGATCGCGCGCATGACCGGCGATCGCAGCCGGGACCTGCCTGACGAGATCCGGGCAACCGTGGTGCGCCGGCTGGAAGCCGCCAACGCGCCGCCAAGCTGGATTGCCATGGTGCGCGAAGTGGTGGAACTCAATACCGCAGACGAGGGACGGGTGTTTGGGGAGGCGCTGCCCCCCGGCCTCAAGCTGATTGCGGGGTAGGAGACCCAATCGGGTTGGGGCCGGGGCGCTCTGATCGCGAAGAGATTGGCAGGCGCCTCTCTTATCACTTACCTGCGCCAGCCAGACCGATGATCTACGATGACGGTAGGCTCCTTGCCTGTCCCACTCGTGAAGCCCTCAGCGCCCCGCCCATCCATTCCAATCTCGATTGCCACCATCGCGCTGGCCTTGTTCTGCTCGACCACCGCCGCCGACGACGCCCTTGCCCCACAGCGCGCCGACATGGTCAAGGAGATCGCCGAGGTCGCGGCAGAGGCCGCCGCCCAGAGCGGCAGGCATGCCATCGACGCGCGCGTCATGGCCGTGATGGGGCAAGTGCCTCGCCACGAGTTTGTGCCGGACGAGCAGAAGCCGCACGCCTATGAGAACCGGCCGCTGCCGATTGGCCATGGCCAGACCATTTCGCAGCCGTATATCGTCGCCCTGATGACCGACCTGATGATGGTCAAGCCTGGCGACACGGTGCTTGAGATCGGCACCGGCTCCGGCTACCAGGCCGCGGTGCTGACCGGGCTGGCTCGTGCGGTTTATACCATCGAGATCATCGAGCCACTGGGGCGGCAGGCCTGCGACCGCCTGAAGCGGCTGGCCTACCGGCAGGTGGCGTGCAAGGTGGGCGACGGCTACTACGGCTGGGACGAGCACGCGCCCTATGACGCCATCGTCGTCACCGCGGCGGCTAGCCACGTGCCACCGCCGCTGATCCGGCAACTGAAGCCAGGCGGCCGCATGGTGATCCCGGTGGGCGCCCAGTTCCTGACGCAGTATCTGCTGCTGGTCGAAAAGTCCGCGGACGGCGCCGTGTCCACCAGGCAGATCCTGCCGGTCAGGTTCGTGCCGCTGGTTGGCAAGCACTGAGGCGCGGCACATCAGCCCTGCCAGCTGACGCCATGCCACGCCCCCCGCTATTCGCCCTGGCCTTGCTCTCTGCCGCCGCGCTGGGCTACGAGATCCTGCTGATGCGGCTGCTTTCCATCATCCAGTGGCATCACTTCGCCTACATGATGATCAGCGTGGCACTGCTGGGCTATGGCGCGGCGGGTGCGCTGGTGGCACTGGCGCAGCGAACGCTGGTCCGCCATTTTGTCCCCGTCTTCGCGGGCGGGGCCCTGCTGTTCGGCGTCAGCGCGATGGCCTGCTTCGCCCTGGCCCAGCACGTGGCGTTCAATCCCCTGGAGATCCTGTGGGAGCCATCGCAGCCGCTGCGCCTGTTGCTGATCTACCTGCTGCTGTTCGTGCCGTTCTTTTGCGCCGCCACCAGTATCTGCCTGAGCTTTTCCCGCTTCACCGAGCAGGTTCCCCGCATCTACAGCTTCGACATCCTTGGCGCCGGGCTGGGCTGCCTGGGCATCATCGTGGCGCTGTTCGTGCTGCATCCGGTCGATGCCCTGCGGCTGGTCGGTACGGCAGGCATGGCAGCGGCGGCCCTGGCATGCGTGGAATGCCGCTGGCATCGGCCCTGGCTGCCGGCGCTGCTGCTGTTGGCGGCAATCGTGCCGGCCGGCGTGCCAGGTGACTGGATTGCGCTGCGGCCGTCCGAGTACAAGGAGCTGAGCCAGGCCCTGCGCATCGGCAATGCGCGCGTGGTGGCGCAGCGCTCCAGTCCCCTCGGCCTGGTCACGGTGGTCGAGAGCCCTTCGATCCCGTTGCGGCACGCGCCCGGGCTGAGCCTGAATGCCAGCCAGGAGCCGCCAGCACAACTGGCCGTATTTACCGATGGCGACGGGCTCAGTGCGCTCAACCGCTATGACGGCCGGCGCGAACCGCTTGCCTACCTGGGCGACCTCACCTCTGCCCTGCCTTACCACCTGTTGCGGGATCCGAAGGTGCTGGTGCTGGGCAGCGGTGCGGGGGCGGACGTCTTGCAGGCGGTCTATCACCAGGCCAGCGCGGTCGATGCCGTGGAACTGAATCCGCAGGTGATCGACCTGGTGCAGGGCCGCTTCGCTGCGTTTTCCGGCAAGCCGTACAGTGCGGCCGGCGTCCGTGTCTTTGCCGGCGAGGCGCGCGGATTCCTGGCGGCCAGCACGGCACGCTACGACCTCATCCAGGTGGCCCTGCTGGATTCATTCAGCACGTCATCGGCCGGACTGTACGCGCTCTCCGAGAGTTATCTCTATACCGTGGAGGCCTTCCAGGGCTACCTGCGCCATCTTAGGCCCGGCGGCCTGCTTGCGATCACGCGCTGGGTCACGCTGCCGCCCCGTGACATACCCAAACTCTTCGCCACCGCCGTGGCCGCCATGGAAGGCGCGGGCGTGCCCGAGCCATCCCGGCGGCTGGCGCTGGTCCGTGGCTGGAAGACGGCCACGCTGGTCGTCAAGAACGGGGAATTCAGTGCAGCGGACCTTGCCGCCCTCGCCGACTTCTGCCGCGCCCGTTCCTTCGACGTCGAATACTATCCCGGCATCCAGCCCGGCCAGGCGAATCGCTACAACGTGCTGGACCAGCCCTACTTCTTCGACGCCGCGCAGGCCCTGCTCGGCCCCGAACGCGACCGCTTCCTGTCCCGCTACAAATTCGACGTGCGGCCCGCCACCGACGACAGGCCGTACTTCTTCCATTTCTTCAAATGGCGCACGCTGCCTGAACTGCTGTCGCTCAAGGCGCAGGGCGGCCTGCCCTTGCTGGAATGGGGCTATCCGGTGCTGGTGGCCACGCTGCTGCAGGCCACCGCCCTGGCATTGCTGCTGATCGTGGTCCCGCTCTGGATCCTGCGGCGGCGCCCCCGGCCGCAGCCCGCCGCGGGGCTTGGCGGCAATGGCGCAGCCGTGCGGCGGTTGCCCGAATGGCGAGCCGGCTTCTACTTCCTGGCGGTCGGCCTCGGCTTCATGTTCGTGGAGATCGCCTTTATCCAGAAATTCATCCTGTTCCTGAGCCACCCGCTCTATGCAGTCGCGGTGGTGCTGTGCGCCTTTCTTTGCTTTGCGGGACTGGGTAGCCGATACGCCCAGCGCATGCCCGCGCGCGCTGGCGATGACCGCGGCAGGCGGCAGGCGGCGCTGGCCGTCAGCGGCATCTGCGTGGCCGCGCTGGTCTACCTGGTGGCGCTGCCGACAGTCTTCAGGCTGCTGATCGGGTTACCGGATCCGGCCAGGATAGGCGTCTCCGTGCTGCTGATCGCGCCGCTGGCGTTCCTGATGGGAATGCCATTCCCGCTCGGCCTGGCCCGGGTCGCGGCCCGCGACGAAACGCTGGTGCCCTGGGCATGGGGCATCAACGCCTGCGCCTCGGTGGTGGCGGCGGTCCTTGCCACGCTGGTCGCGATCCACGTCGGATTCACCGCGGTGGTGCTGGTGGCGCTACTCCTGTACGCTGCCGCCGCGCTTGCGTGCCCATGAACCGGGGCCGGGATCGATCTCGCATGCCATGGCTGCGGGTCACCCCGTGCTAGGATGAATGCCCGCCCAGCAGCGCCCAGCAGACGCCCAATCGGCCCATGACCACCCTCTACACGACCCTCGGCGTGCAACCGGACGCCACCCTGGACGAGATCAAGCGCGCCTACCGCCGCGCCGCGATGAAGTGGCACCCCGACCGCAACCTTGGCCGCGAGACTGAGGCGCATGCGGCATTCCAGGAAATCCGCGACGCCTACACCATTCTTTCGGATGCCGGTCAGCGCCAGATCTACGACGAGGTATTCGCGCGGGAGATGCAGCGCTGGCAGGCGGAGCGCGAGGCCCAGGAAGAGCAGGAGCGCGAGGCGCAACGCGAGAGCCAGCGCATCGCGCAGGAACACTACGAGAAAATGCTCGGTATCGCGATGCGCTTTGCCGACGACGGCCACAACCGCGACGTCATCTTCGGCGTGCTGCTTGGCCGGGACTGCGACGCGGAACTGGCGGCACGCATCGCGGACAGCATATGGGCCCTGCAGGAGTCGCGGCGGGCAAGTGCGCGGGCCGCGCACACGCCGGACACCGAGGCCGCCCAGGCGCCCGCCGGGGCGGAAGCATCAAACCCCGACGAGGCGACGCGGCCCAGGCGTCACGCCGGCGCCTTCGATTCGTTCTGGCACGGCTTGTTCGGCATCCGCTCGTAGCGGGGGAGTCTTCAAGACTGCACCCTCTGGCGCGCAAGCCGATAACAAGACCCTAGGGTCTGTTCCCATATGGAACGTGCGCGCGCAAGGGGGATACGCGGCGCAGGGCTAGGCGCCAGTCGCGCCGCTTGGTCATTCCAAGCAAGCGGCTGGCAACGACGCCATGCGCCGCGTATCCCCCTTGCCCTCCGGGTTGGCCCGAGCCGGGGCCATCTACTTTGTCGGGCGCCTTGCAAAGGGAATGACCCTTCGCGGCGACGCCCTTCGCGTAGCTGACCCCGGCTCGGGCCAACGCGCGTACGTTCCATATGGGAACAGACCCTAGATGTCGGGGGCGACCAGGAGCCCGCTTTTCACCGTGTGGATCAGCGCAAGGCGGTCTTCAACTGCCTTGCGCAGGACTTCGCGTCCCCTGAACGGATCCGTCAGGTAACTGGCGTACTGGCTTGTCCGAATCTGCACCTTGAGACGCATCGTCGTCGGTCCGCTCTCCGGCCATGTCACCAGGAACGCCGGATGGCTGTCTGCGCACTCAACGAAAGCAGCGTCAGGGGACGGGAAACAGGAGTCAGCGCCCTGGGCAAGGAACTGGAGATCCTTGTCCTTGAACTCGTAGGTTGCCATTTCTTTCTCCCATCGCGCGCAAGATCGTGGCGTGAAAGTCATCATTGCGAGCGGCCAAGCCCTCAGTGGATCTGCATACCGCGCATGGCATGAATCCGGCCATGATGCTGCATCAACGCCTCATACTGGCGCTGAAGCGCCGCGCTGGCCTCTGGTGGCAGCGGCTTCATCATGACGGACTGATACTCGCGCCTGGCGGCATCTTCCTCGTGCTCGCACATTCCCAGCACGGCGTCGTCGTTGTTCGGCGACAGCATGTGGCGGAATGCCATCCAGCGGCGGAACAGCATGCCATTCATGCTGCCCCGGTCAGTTGGCGCGCCGCCCATGGCGCTGACCAGCGACTGCAACTCCTTCACCGACGCCCGGCACGAATCCGCGGTGCTGGTCAGAATGTCGCGAATCTGCGCATCGTGCACTTCGCTGGCGCCGCTCATGCAGGCCAGTTCGCTGTCCTTGCCAGCCTCGATCAGCTGGTTCAGCGCTAAGACAGTTTGTTGCTGGTTGTTGCCCATGGAATTCTCCCAACTTGCATGCCAGCGACGCGCAGCTTCGGCGCAAATCGCCAGGACTCGCCAACGGACGGACCGCCACGGCGCAACCGGCCGTGAGGGGATCGTCGGAGACGCCATCAACATGAATCAGCCGGTTCGCGCCGGGCCCATCTGCCTGCCCGTTCAGAGGCAAGGCGTGATTCCATGATAGGAGATGGCCGAACCCCGTTTCAGCCCTTGCCCAGGATTGCCATTGCCTTGTTCGCATCGTCGAGCGAGTCCAACGACACGTACGCGACAAACTGTACCCCGATGACGGAGGCAGAGAATCCGCGCAGGTTGATTCCGCCTTCCGCAAGCTTTCGGGTCAGTTCCGCCACGATGCCGGGCCGGTCCCCGCCCATGATTCGCACCGAATGCAGGCTGTGCGTGACATTGAAGCCGACCTGGGCAGCTGCACGGATTTCCCTGTCATTCTGCAGCGGTGTCACGAACACGACACCCTTGCCGGGGTCCTCCGGCGTGCGGCGCGCAATCGCGAATTGCAGGTCCGCGCCGGCATCGCGCAAGGTCTCCAGTACCTCCGCGAGGCCGCCGGGCCGGTCCGGTATGGTTGCCGCCCACACGTCCACGCGTTCCACAAGAAGATCGTTGGTCATTGCTCATTCTCCAATGCCCCCCACTACGAATCTAGCGTATGGCGGCCGGCAGGCAAGCTCTGGGCTCGGCGGACAGCGGCAGGCCGATTTCCTGGCAACTCCCCGTGCCCGGACTTAATATGGACTAGTCGTTTCCGGCAGCTATCGCAGGATAGTGGCACCGACACTACCTGGATGGATGCCATGGAAAGTGAAGGGGAATCGTCATGTCTGAAGGCAAATCGCCACGCCATGCTGCACAGCAGGAATTGGCCGATGTGTCCGAGGCCGAAATCGCGGTCCATTGGCCCGAGGAGGACTATGTCCCGCCGGCCGGCCAGTTCATTGCGCAGGCCAATCTGACCGATCCGCACATTTTCGAGCGCTTCTCCCTCGATCGTTTCCCCGAGTGCTTCAAGGAGTTCGCAGACCTGCTGGATTGGTACAAATACTGGGAAACGACGGCGGATACCAGCAACCCGCCTTTCTGGCGCTGGTTCGTCGGCGGCAAGATCAACGCCTGCCACAATTGCGTGGATCGCCACCTCGCCGCGTACAGGAACAAGACCGCGATTCATTTCGTGCCCGAGCCGGAACATGAGGCGGTGCATCACCTCACCTACCAGGAGCTCTTTGTTCGCGTCAATGAGTTGGCCGCCCTGCTGCGCGAGTTCTGCGGCCTGAAGGCCGGCGACCGCGTCACGCTGCATATGCCGATGGTGGCCGAACTGCCCATCACCATGCTCGCATGCGCGCGCATCGGCGTGATTCATTCCCAGGTATTCAGCGGCTTCAGCGGCAAGGCCTGCGGTGAGCGCATCGCGGACTCCGAGAGCCGGCTGCTGATCACCATGGACGCCTATTACCGCGGCGGTGAATTGCTCGATCACAAGGAAAAGGCCGACATCGCCGTGGCAGAAGCCGCCAGCGCCGGTCAGCAGGTCGAGAAGGTCCTGATCTGGCAGCGCTACCCGGGCAAGTATTCCAGTGCCGCCAAACTGGTGAAGGGCCGCGATGTCATTCTCAATGACGTGCTAGCCGGGTTCCGCGGCAGGCGTGTCGAGCCCGAGCCGATGCCGGCGGAGGCGCCGCTGTTCCTGATGTACACGAGCGGCACCACGGGCCGGCCCAAGGGCTGCCAGCATTCCACCGGCGGCTATCTGTCCTACGTGGCGTGGACCTCGAAGTACATCCAGGATATCCACCCCGAGGACGTCTACTGGTGCATGGCCGATATTGGCTGGATCACCGGGCATTCCTACATCGTCTATGGCCCGCTCGCGCTTGCCGCTTCGTCTGTCGTCTATGAAGGCGTGCCGACCTGGCCCGACGCCGGCCGGCCCTGGCGTATTGCGGAAAGCCTTGGTGTCAATATCTTCCACACCTCGCCCACTGCAATCCGCGCGCTGCGGCGCAACGGGCCCGACGAGCCTGCGAAGTACAACTGCCATTTCAAGCACATGACCACGGTGGGCGAGCCGATCGAGCCCGAAGTCTGGAAGTGGTACCACCGTGAAGTCGGCAAGGGCGAGGCGGTCATCGTGGACACCTGGTGGCAAACCGAGAATGGCGGCTTCCTCTGCAGCACGCTGCCGGGCATCCACCCGATGAAGCCCGGCAGCACTGGCCCGGGGATTCCGGGCATTCATCCGGTGATCTTTGACGAGGAAGGCAAGGAGGTCCCGGCCGGCTCGGGCAAGGCGGGCAACATCTGCATCCGCAATCCCTGGCCGGGCATATTCCAGACCGTCTGGAAGGATCCGGACCGCTACGTGCGCCAGTACTATGCGCGCTATTGCAAGAATCCCGACAGCAAGGACTGGCGCGACTGGCCATATATGGCGGGCGATGGCGCAATGCAGGCCGCGGACGGCTACTTTCGCATCCTTGGCCGCATCGACGATGTGATCAACGTTTCCGGCCATCGCCTTGGCACCAAGGAGATCGAATCGGCCGCACTGCTGGTGCCAGACGTCGCCGAGGCGGCGGTGGTGCCGGTGGCCGACGAGGTCAAGGGCAAGGTGCCTGATCTCTATGTGTCGCTCAAGCCGGGACTGTCGCCTTCCACCAAGATCGCGAACAAGGTCTCGGCCGCGGTGGTGTCCCAGATTGGCGCGATTGCGCGTCCGCATCGGGTCGTGATTGTTCCCGACATGCCCAAGACACGCTCGGGCAAGATCATGCGCCGCGTGCTGGCGGCGATCTCCAACCACCAGGAGCCTGGCGACGTGTCCACGCTTGCCAATCCGGAGGTCGTCGAGAAGATCAAGGAGCTGGCGACATAGGACGGCACTCCTCCCGGCGGCTCCCGGCAGGCCGCTCACTTCCGCTCATCGGCACCCCCGGCCCCGAGCGCCTCAAGCAGCGGCCGCAAGGCATCGAGTTCCGCGCCGAAGCCGCTCCAGTCCCCCGCCTTCAAGCGCTCGACGGCGCGGTCATAGTGTGCGAGTGCCTCGCGGGCGCGGGCGTTCGCTGCGCCCTGCGCCGGTATCGCCGCCGGGGCGGATTCCTTGAAGAGGGCCGCAAGGGCTGCGCCCAGGGTGTCCTCCATGACCACGCGATCGCCATAGGCGGCGATCACCCGCTTGAGTTCGGGCAACTGGCCGGACTCCGCACGCAGGTAGAGCGGCGAGACATAGAGGATGGAGTTCTCGATGGGCACGACCTGCAGATGGCCGCGGATGACGCGTGAGCCCATCTGGTTCCACAGGGAAATCTGCTGCGAGATCTCGGTATTCTGCTGGATGCGCGCCTCGATCTGGAACGGCCCGTAGACCAGTTTTTCCTTGGGAAAGGTGTAGGCGACGAGCTTGCCGTAGTTGGGGGGATCGGAGCGCGCCGCCAGCCAGGCGATCATGTTCTCGCGCTGGCTGGGCACCATCGGCAGCATGAGGACGAACTCGGCGCGCGGTTCCCCTGGCAGCCGCAGGATCATGTAGTAGGGCATCATCCGCGCGGCGGGCATGTTTCCTGCGCTCATGCCAGACAGCTGGCGTGGGAACTCCCAGAGATCCTCGCGGTTATAGAAGACTTCCGCCGCTTCCATGTGGTAGGCGCGGTAGATCTGCGCCTGGATCAGGAAAAGGTCTTCAGGGTAGCGGATATGCCGCTGCAGGTCCTGCGGCATGGCTCCCAGCGGCCTGAACATGCCCGGGAAGATGCGCTGGTACACCTGCAGGATCGGATCGGCCGGGTCGCTGATGTAGAAGTCGACCGTGCCGTTGTACGCATCGATCACGACCTTGACTGCGTTGCGGATGTAGTTGTGGCCGCCGCCGGTGCCGGGCTGCGAATAAGGGAACCAGCGGCTGGTGGTGTAGGCGTCCTGGATCCAGTAAAGGCGCCCGTCGCTCACGACCACATAGGGGTCATGGTCGAGGCTGAGGAACGGGGCGATCGTGCGCACGCGGTCCCGGATGTTGCGATGGAGCAGGATGCGGCTTTGCTGCGTGATGTAGCCGCTCAGCAGGATATTGGGATCGCCGAGCTGCCAGGCGAACAGGGCCCGGCGCCCCATGCCGCCGATTTCGATACCGTCGCGCCCGCTGTAGGCCGCATAGACGTTGTCCTTGCCCTTGGGGTAGTCGAACTCGGGCACGCTGCCTTTGACGATGACATAGCCTTTGCCGCCTTCACCGAAGTAGAGGCGCGGCTCCTGGATGACCGGGCCGCCGTTGGAGAGCGGGGGAATGCCATGCAGATAGAGCGAGGGCAGGCCTTCGGCGGATTTCTCGGTGACCGGCGACATCACGACGCCATTGCCATGGGTGAACAAGAGATGCAGGTTCACCCAGGTCTGGGCATTGGCCGGGATCAGCGCCGGCTCCAGCTCCCGCGCCGACAGCATGACCTGCTGGTAGCCTGCGCTGAGCTGGTAGCGGTCGATGTCCGTCGCGAGGAACTTGTAATAGGTCCTGATCTCCTGCAACTGCGCATAGGTATCGCGCAGCGGCTGCAGGTCCCACAGGCGGATGTTGTCGATGGTCGGGCGATTGGCCTGGAGCGAGGCGAGATTCAGGCTCTGTTCGACCGGAAACGGCTTTACCTCGATCTGCGTCACGCCATAGGCCTCGCGCGTCAGCGCAATATTGTGTTCCAGATACGGCGTCTCCAGCTGCAGCTCGTTTGGCTTGACGTAGAAACGCTGGAACAGTGCCGGCCAGATCGTGCCGAGCAGGATTGCGCTGCCGACCACCAGGAGTACCGCGGCCGCAGGCACCCGATAGTCCCGCCAGCGCATATTGGCCCATGAAGCGGCGGCAGCCGCGGCAGCCAGGCCGAATTGCAGCCACAGGACCGGCAGCCCGACATGGACATCGGTATAGCTCGCGCCGACCACGACGCCGTTGTCGCCGTAGAGCAGCATGAAGCGGTCGAGCCAGTAGGACCACGCCTGCAGCGCGAAGAACAAGCCGAGCAATGCCGATCCATGTGTAGCGGCCGCCGGTGAAAGCCCGCGCGGCGGCCGGATCAGCGCGATGTCGCCGCGCAAGCCGTAGACCACGCCGGCAACCACTGCGCAGCAGCACAGCAGCAGGAGCAGCCAGTTCCTGAGTGCAAGATACGCCGGCAGCGAGAATACGTAGAAACCGATGTCCTTGCCGAAGATCGGATCGGTCTTGCCGAAAGGCACCTGATGGATATAGCGCAGCGCAATGGCCCAGCTCGACAGTTCACCGACGGCCATGAGCAGCCCCACGAGGACGGCGGCGCCGGCAATGGCGGCCCGCCAGGGGAGGCGCGTCCCAATCTCGCCGACCGGGTTGCCCAGGACCTCCGGCGTCCAGGCCTGCGCCTGCCTCGCGTAGTGGTGCGCCAGCCAGCCCGATGCCCAGAGCGCGCCTGCCGAAACGGCGAATACGGCAAGGAACAGAAGCGCCTGGGTGAAGAAGATCGTGCGGAAAACCCCGGCGTAGCCAACCGAGGCAAACCACAGCCAGTCAACAATGAGACCGGTGACGCGGCCGACAGCGATCAGCGCGACGATGACGGCCACAACCCAGGTCGCAAGGCGTCTCACGCGCGTGGCGTCCCTCGCTGGCGAGCGCATCGATCATGCTCCTTTGCCGCACCGTCGTCCGAGCTGCTGCGCAGCCATGCATGGATCCAGGGCAAATTGTGCAGCCTGAATCATTGTAGGCGAGGCAATCAGGAGTGCGTGCGGCTGCTCGCGCGGTGGCACAGTCGGATTCGGGTTGACCTGGTCGTCGGCTGCCCTATACAAGTGCTGATTGAGACACGTTGCAGCACAGCGAAGGGCTCAGCCTTCGGGTCGTCATCGGGCCATAGGAGGCCGCATCGTTTGATAAGATTTAATCGTTGAGTCTTGCAAGCCCCGGAAGGGGGACAAGCCCTATGCGCTGCGCAAGCTGCGGGTTCGAGAATCCGGCAGGCGCCAAGTTCTGCGAGGAATGTGGCGGCAAGCTTGTGCGTGTCTGCCCGGCCTGCGGGCAAGAGGCGAGCGCGAGCGCCAAGTTCTGCAGCGAATGCGGCGCGCCGCTGACCCCGTTAAGCGCGACGCCCCCGATCACGACACTTGCGCCCAGCGCCCCCGTCGACTACACACCTTCCTATCTGGCCGAGCGCATCCGGGCGGCGCAGGCGGACATGGAAGCCCGCGGCGCGGCGGACGGCGAGCGCAAGACGGTTACCGCGCTGTTCGCCGACATGGCCGGCTCGACCGCGCTGATCCACGACCTCGATCCCGAAGACGCGCGCCGCCTGATCGACCCGGTGCTGGCGCTGATGATGGAGGCCGTGCATCACTATGAAGGTTATGTGGCCAGGTCGATGGGCGATGGCATCCTGGCGCTGTTCGGCGCGCCGATCGCGAACGAAGACCATCCGCAGCGGGCCTTGCTGGCGG
This sequence comes from Cupriavidus sp. CP313, assembly GCF_054072015.1. Taxonomy (NCBI): domain Bacteria; kingdom Pseudomonadati; phylum Pseudomonadota; class Betaproteobacteria; order Burkholderiales; family Burkholderiaceae; genus Cupriavidus; species Cupriavidus sp. CP313. The sequence continues at coordinate 73,201 of NZ_JBSVZB010000003.1, forward strand.
CGCTGCGCATGCAGGAGGCCATGCGCCGTTACGCCGACGGGGTGCGTCTGGCCCAGGGGATCGCGCTGCAGATCCGCGTTGGCATCAACTCCGGCGAAGTGGTGGTGCGCGCGATCCGCACCGAGGATTTGCACACCGACTACGACCCGGTGGGCAACTCGATCCACATTGCTTCGCGCATGGAGGGCATCGCGGTGCCCGGCTCGATCGTCGCGAGCGAACACACTCACAACCTGACCGAAGGCTATTTCGCGTTCAAGGCGCTCGGCGCGACGCCGATCAGGGGGCTGCCCGAGCCGCTCGCGGTCTTCGAAGTCCTCGGCCTCGGCCCGCTGCGCACCCGGCTGCAGGTGTCGGCCAGCCGCGGGCTGGCGCGCTTTGTCGGCCGCGCTCGCGAGCTCGAGCAGCTGCGCGAAGCGCGGGCGCGGGCGCAAGCCGGACACGGCCAGATCGTCGGCGTGGTCGGCGAGCCGGGGGTCGGCAAGTCGCGGCTATGCCTCGAGTTCAAGCAGCTCGCGCCGCGTGATTGCCTGGTGCTGGAAACCTTCTCGGTTTCACACGGCAAGGCCTATCCGTATCTGCCGCTGATCGAGCTGCTGCGGAACTACTGCGAGATCACGGCGCAGGACGATGAGCGCCGGCGGCGCGAGAAGCTCACCGGCAAGGTCCTGACCCTGGATCGCGCGCTGGAAGACGCCCTGCCTTACCTGTTCCACCTGCTTGGGGCCGCCGAGCCGAACTCGGTGCTGGCGCAGATGGACGCCCAGGTCCGCCGGCAGCGTACTTTCGAGACGATCAAGCGGCTGCTGGTGCGCGAGAGTCTGGCCCAGCCGCTGGAGCTGATCGTCGAGGATCTGCAGTGGCTCGACAGTGAGACCGAGGCCTTCCTTGGTTTTCTCGGCGAGAGCGTGGCCAGCGCCCGCATCCTGCTGCTGGTCAATTACCGGCCCGAGTACCGGCACGACTGGGGTCGCAAGAGCTACTACACGCAGCTGCGGCTGGATCCTCTGGACGAAGCCGACGCCCGGGAACTGCTGCGAACCTTGCTGGGCGACACCGCCGGACTCGCACCGCTCGAGCACCTGATCCTGGGACAGACCGAAGGCAACCCCTTCTTCATCGAGGAAGTGGTGCAGACGCTGATCGAGGAGCACGTGCTGCGCGGCGAGCGCGGTCATTACCGTCTCGAGCAGATCCCGACCATGCTGCACATCCCGACCACCGTGCAGGGGGTGCTCGCCGCCCGCATCGACCGCCTGCAGCCGGCCGAGAAAGCGCTGCTGCAGACCCTGGCGGTGATCGGCAAGGTATTTCCCTGGAGCCTGCTCGCGCGCGTCGTCGAGCAGCCCGAGGACACAACTAAAAACCTGCTGACGCGGCTGCAAGCCGGGGAATTCATCTACGAGCAGCCGGCGTTTCCGGAGGTGGAGTACAGCTTCAAGCATGCGCTGACCCAGGAAGTGACCTACGGCTCACTGCTGAGCGAGCGGCGCCGTGCGCTGCATGAGCGCACCGCCCAGGCGATCGAGGCCCTGTTTGACGCCCGGCTCGAGGAGCACTGCAGCGAGCTGGCGCATCATTTCAGCCGCAGCGGCAACGCGCCGAAGGCGGTGGAATACCTGCATTGCGCCGGGCGGCAGGCGGCGCAGCGCTCTGCCAATGCCGAAGCGATCGCCCACCTGACCAAGGCCCTCGCTTTGCTCAAGACTTTGCCTGATGGTCCCGAACGCGCACGGCAGGAACTCGCACTGCAGATCACGCTCGGTCCGGCCTGGATGGCCACCCATGGACTCGCTGCCCCGGAAGTCGAGGCGATTTACACCCGAGCGCTGGCGCTGTGTCGACAACTCGGAGAAGCGATTCAGCTCTTCCCCGCCTTGATGGGGCTGCGCACGTCCCTCATAGTCCGCGGGGAGCTGTCAACCGCACACGAGTTGGGGAAGCAACTCCTGACGCTGGCCCAAAAGGCGCAGGACCCTGCGTTGCTGGTACAAGCCCATCGGGCGGTGGGAGTCAGCTTGCTCGCTCTCGGCGAACTGGGCGCTGCCCGCACGCAGCTGGAGCAGGCCCTAGTCCTCTATGACTCTGGGCAGTGCCAGTCGCCGGCCTTCTTCCTGGAGCCTGGTGTGCTGGCGCTGGCCTGCTTGGCCCTGGACCTGTGGCTGCTCGGCTATCCGGATCAAGCCCTCGCGCGCAGCCAGGAGATGCTCGCGCTGGCTCAGACCTTGTCCCACCCTCCTGACTCGGCCAATGCCTTGACCTTCGCCGCCATGCTTCGCCTGTACCGCGGCGAGACGCAGCCGATGCATGAACTGGTTGAAGCACTTCTCGCCCTCGCGACCGAGCACGGCTTCCCGTTCTGGCTAACTTCCGGAACCATCCTCTCGGGCTGGGCGCTGGTCGCGCAGGGACGCACAGTGGAAGGCATCGAGAAAATGCAGCAGGGCTTGAGCGCCTACCGAGCCACCGGGGCAGGGATTTGGCAGACACATTTCCTGGCGCTGCTGGCCGAAGCCTATGGGAAAGCGGGACAGGCCGAGGCAGGGCTGCAGATGCTGGCCGAGGCGCTGGCCGTGGCAGACCGAACGCACGAGCGCCTGTATGAGGCGGAGCTGTATCGGCTCAAGGGGGAACTGACGCTGCTGCAGCCAAGCTGCGCGGGCGCGGCGGGCGCCGGCCGGGACGAGGCCGAGGCCTGCTTCCAGCAGGCGATTGCGATCGCGCGCCGCCAGGGCGCCCGATCGCTGGAGCTGCGCGCGGTGATGTCCTTAAGCCGGCTGTGGAGGCAGCAGGGCAAGGGGGCCGAGGCCCGCGAGATGCTGGCCGAGAGTTATGGCCGGTTCAACGAAGGCTTCGACACCGTGGCCCTGCAGGAGGCCAAGGCGCTGCTCGCCGAGCTCGACTGAAGTGTGCACCATGGGGGAGCCCCCCAACCACCTGCCCCGGCCCGATTCGAGCATATGATTCTCATGATCAGCTCATTACTAGAATAGAATTACAATCCCCGGCGACATTGAACGACAATTCGCATGCCTGTGCTCCGGCCCGCAAATATCATGGACATGTACCCAGAACAAGACCAAGGTGCCCGCCATGCCGACCGGATCCCCCCTGACTGCCGCAGCTCCGGCAGCGTTTCCGCATACCGCCCCGCCAGCCGCGCTGCTCGACCAGCTGGCGTTCGACCTCGAGGCCACCTTCGCCCACAGCGCGCGCATGGTGGCCGGCCACATCGCCGTGCACCTGCCAGACACCGACACGCTGCTTGCAACACTGCCGCCAGGTGCCCTGCTCGGCAAGCCGGATACCTATGCCCGCCACCTGGTCCATGCCGACCCGCTGGAGCGCTTCTCGGCGATGGTGCTGGTCTGGCGCCCGGGCCAGACCAGCCCCGTGCACGGCCATCGCACCTGGTGTGCCTACCGCGTGCTGCGCGGCACGCTGAGCGAGCAGCACTACCGGTGGGATCCCGCCAGCCGGCAGGCGCGCCATGCCAACTCCGTCTTGCGCACGGCCGGCGATACCTTCAGCGTGCCGGCCGGGCTGCAGCATATCCATGCGCTGGGCAATGCCAGCGACGATATCGCCGTGTCCCTGCACCTCTACGGCGTGCACCGCGACCACATTGCCACCGGCGTGAACCTGCTGGTGCCGACCGCCGACGTCTAGCATCGGCCGCGCGTAGCCGCGCTGCGTGCGGGCGCCGGTCCACCCTCACCTGACCCGCTACGCGCCATGGACCGCTACGACAAACAGATTCTCGCCATCCTGCAGGAAGACGCCACCGTGCCGGTGGCAGAGATCGGCGAACGCGTCGGCCTGACCTCGACGCCATGCTGGCGCCGGATCCAGCGGCTGGAAGAGGCCGGCCTGATCCGCAAACGCGTGGCACTGCTCGACGCCGACAAGCTCAATGCCGGGGTCACGGTCTTTGTCTCGGTCCGCACCAGCCAGCACAACGTGAAATGGCTGGTGCAGTTCCACGGGCTGGTGGCATCGATCCCGGAAGTGACCGAGTTCTACCGCATGGCCGGCGATACCGACTACCTGCTGCGCGTGGTAGTGCCGGATATTGCCGCCTACGACCGCGTCTACAAGAAGCTGATCCAGGGCGCCGAGCTGGCCGACGTCAGTTCCAGCTTTGCGATGGAGCAGATCAAGTACACCACGGCGCTGCCGCTCGATTATGCGTAGGCCGGCACCGGCCCTTCATCCGGGCAAGCCCATGAACCCAGACATCGAGCGCTGCGAGGCGTACCGGCAGTTCGAAAAGATCCATGCCGCCTTCCGTGCCGGCGATATCGAAGCGCTGCGAGCAGCGGTTGATGATCCGGCCTGCATTCCCAACGGGCCCATGCCCCCAGGGATTGGCGCTTGCCTGGAATACGCGATCTACCATAGTCCGCTGCCGCTGATCCGCGCCTTGCTCGAAAGCGGGGCAGATCCCCGGCCGGAGGATCACGCTGGCTTTCCGCCGCTGATTGCGGCGCTGTCATGCAGTCTCGCCCGGCCTGGCGCCACTACGCGAACGGATGTGATCGAGGTGCTCCGGCTGCTGCTGGACTTTGGTGCCGATCCCGGGCAGCGCGGCATCAACGACTACACCGCGCTGCACATGGCGGTGAGCATACGCAACCTGCCTGCGGTGGAGTTGCTGCTTGCGGCTGGTGCGGATGCGGCTTCCCGGACGCGCATCGACGAATGCGAAACCCCGCGCGAGATGGCCGAAGCAATGGGACTATCCGCGATTGCACGGCTGCTCGCCGCACATGGCAACTAAGTGAACTTGAACGCCAGCGAAACAATGATCGACCCCAGCACCGGCAGCAGCACGTTGGCAATGGCATACGTAATGATGTAGCCAGCAATGGCACGGAGCTCTGGCTGGCGGCCAGGATGGCGCTGATCGCCGGGGTGCTCACGTGTTGCCCGGCAATCGCGCCAACCAGCAGCGGGCCCACGCGTGCCTTGCCGATGAAATAGCCCAGGCCCACGGTGATGACGAGCACCATCAACGGGTTGCCTGCAAACAGATCAACGGAGCATTTCATAGGGGGCGTCGCTTGCGGGGGGCATGATTGTCAGGGATTGAGCGGAGGCAGTGCGGGCATGGCTTGCCGGTGCCGGCGCACCGGTGCCTTGGCGGCATGGCGGCGCAGGGCCTGGGCCAACGGCGTGCCATTCCAGGCGGCCTGGGCAGGCATCGCGCCGTAGAGGTGGCGTTGCAGGTCGGTCACGGCATCGGCAAGGGCTGCATCGCCGACTGATTCTGCCCACGCTGCGGGGGTGGTGCCGTGGGCGGCGCGCGTCCACGCGCCCAGCGCCTGGCTGGCCGCGGCGGCATTGCCCGCCTGGCAGGCTTGCAGCGTTGCCGCCAGCTGTGCGTCGGCACCTTCGGCGCGGGCGCACTTGTGCTCGGCCAGCCGCTGGCGCAGCCGGGCCAGCGCCGGCCGCATACGCCACCACAACAGCCCGGCTGCCAGTACAGCCAGCAGCCCCACTGCGCCCCACAGCAACGTCCGCCATGGCAAGCCGCCCTCGCCCGGCAGTGCGCCGGCAGACGGACCGCCCGGGGCCAGCGCGCTGCCTGCGCGCGCGGCAGCCACTATCACCCTGACCGCGGGCGCTTCGGACTGTGCCGGCTTGCGTGTGGCCGGATCGACCCAATCCACGGTCACCGCCGGCAGCGTGTAGGTGCCGGTCCGCTCGAACACATAGGTGATGGCGTCCACGCGCGTGCCGCCCGGCCCGGGCGCGCCCTGGGCGTGGTCGGACAGCCGCGGATCGGCGCTGAAGACACGCACCCCGCGCGGCGCCGCGGCGTGCGGCGGGTGGATCATCATGGCCTGTGTCTGCGGCGCAAAGGTGGTGACGGTGCGCACCAGTGCATCGCCCGCGTGCAGCCGCACCGTGCCTTTGTCGGAGGCGTGGTCCAGTGCCTGCGTCACGGCAAGCCGAGCCACCGGCAGCAAGGGCCGCCCTGCCCCGGCGCCGGCCTTGACCGTGCCGCCGGCGCCCGCGCGGATCCGCGTGGGCGGCAAGGTGACACTGCCTTCGCGCGGTGCGCCGTCGTCGCCCGCATAAGTGAAGCGCACGGTCGCGGATGGCAGCTCGAAGTCGCCGTCCTGCTCGGCGGTAAAGGCATAGGTCTTGCGGATACCGGCGTAGGCAACGCCATCGATGGTTTCGATCGAGTTCAGCGCACGTTGGTCAGGCAGGGTGACGACGGCGCCCGGCACCTGGAGCACCGGGAAGGCCGGCGCCGACATGAAGAAGTTGGGCGCCAGGATGGTGACATCGATGCTGACCTGCTGGCCGACCAGCACCGGTTGCTTGGCGCCCACTTCCACGCGCACGATGGGCCCGGCGGCGGCGCGCGCCAGCAAGGGCAGCAGCAGCGCCGCCATCAGCAAGACCAGCGGCGCAAGCTGCCGCAGCCACGCGCGCTGACACACGGCGCGGCCGCTCATCGCTGCCCCTGCTGCGGCGCGGCCTGCCCACGCTGCAGCGCGAACTTGCGCTGCAGCAGGTCGGTCGGCGTGGTCTGGATCGCGCGCATCCACATCTCGGCGTCCTGCGTCAGGCCGATATGCATGGACTGGCCGCCCTGCTCCGGCGGCTTCGCGGCGTCGTACTTGATTTCATCCGGCGGCACGTCGGGAGGCTCTTCCTGGTCGTCGGGGTCTGGCTTGTCTTTCGGCTTCTGCTGCGCCAGCAGCTTTTCCATCAGCGCCAGGTTGGCCGTGGCGGCGGGCCATTGCGGCTGGCGCCTGAGCGCCTGGCGGTAGCGCGCGGCGGCCTGCTGGTACTGGCCCTGCCGCGCCAGCGCATTGCCCTGGTTGTAGTCGGCCTGCGGTGAATCGACCAGCGCAAAGCTCTGCACCGCCTGCGCGTACTGGCCGGCGCGATATTGAGCGATGCCACGCCACATCGCATCGTCGAAGAGCGTCGCGGCGCGCGCGAAGTCACCCTGCTCGAAGGCGCGGCGGCCTTGCTGGTCATGCGTCAGCCACAGGTCGGCAAAGCGCCACGGCCGTGCAGCATCGGCCTGCTGCGCACGCAAGCCCGGCTGCGGCGCGGCGAGCGCAAGCGCCAGCAGCAAGCCGGCGGTCCAGCGCACGGTCCAGCCCTTGCGGAACCACAGCATGGCCAGAAGCGTGATCGGCAGCACCAGCCACCAGCCTTCATCCTTCCAGCGCGTGCGGTCGCCGGCCTGCATCTGTTCGAGGTGCGACTGCACATGGCGCTGCACCCATGCCACGTCATCGTCGCTGCCGGGCGTGAAGGTGGCGACCGGCACGCCGCTGTCGTCGCCGAAGCGCTTGAACGCCGCCACATCCAGCCGCGCGAATACGCGTGCGCCGTCCTGCTCGACAAAGCCGCCCCCGGCACCCTCGGCATTACGCAGCGGCCCGCCCTGCTCCGTGCCGATGGCCAGCACCACCGGCTGGCTGCGGCCGCTGTCCGCCTGCGCGCGGAAGGCCCTGGCGGCGGCGGGGTCCACGCCGTCGGTCAGGAACAGGATGGTGCCGGGCACCGGCTCATGCGCCAGGTCGGCGTCGATGGTGCGCAGCGCCTGTGCCATGTCACGCCCCGGCACCGGCATGATGCGGGTCTGCAGCGCATCGACAAAGGTCTGCAGCAGGTTGGTGTCGTCCGTCAGCGGCAGCACCAGGTGGGTGGAGCCGGCATAGGCATAGATCGCCGTGCGGCCGCCGTCGCGGCGCGCCAGCAGGGCCTTGATCTTGAGCTTGACGCGCTCCAGCCGCGTGGGGGTGACGTCTACCGCGTCCATGGTGCGCGACAGGTCCACGGCGATCGCCAGCGGCGCCTTGTCGTCAAGGAACGGCGGCCGCTCCTGCCGCCAGCTCGGCCCTGCCAGGGCGATGGCGCCGAGTGCCAGCAGCAGCGCGGTCAGGTGCACCGGGCGCAGCGCCACGCGGCGGCGTTCGCCAATCACCAGCGCGTCGAGCAGGTGCGGCGCGATGGTCTGGCGCCAGCGCCGCCGCACGTCGCCGCGGCGCCGCACCGCCCACACCAGCAGCGCGGCCGGCACCAGCACCAGCAGCCACCACGGGCGCAGGAAATGGAAGTGCGCAAGCGTATCGAGCAGGGCCTGCATCAGCGCCCCTCCCCGCCGGCATTCGCCATCTCGTCAGCCCCTTCAGCCGTGCGACGCGGGCGCGACAGCCACGCCGAGTAGCTGAACATCAGCAACTGGTACACCAGCACCAGCGCCAGCGCTGCCCCCAGCGGCCACATGAACAGCTCGCGCCGCGGCCGCCATGACAACGTCTTCTGGTTGTGCGGCGTGATCCGGTCCAGCGTCGCGTAGATGGTCTCCAGCCCGGCCTGGTCGGTACCGAAGAAGTAGCGCCCGCCGGTCTGCGCGGCCAGCCGCTGCAGCACGCCGAGATCGACCTTCTCTTCGCCCGACGCGTTGGGGTCGCCGATGCCGATGGCATGCACCACCACCTTGCGCTCCCTAGCGATCCCCCCTGCGCGCTCGGGCGGCATCCGGCTGGCAGTGTCGTTGCCGTCGGTCAGCACGATCAGCACTTTCTCGGACGCTTCGCTGTGCTCGAACATCTTGATGCCGAGCCCGATGGCATCGCCCAGCGCCGTGCTCGGCCCGGCCATGCCCGGCAGCAGGCCGGTGATCAGTGTCTGCACCAGCTGGTGATCCAGCGTGAACGGTGCCAGCGGGTACGGCGCGTCGCCAAACACGATCAGGCCGATGCGGTCGCCGGGGCGCCTGGCGACAAAACCGCTCACCACCTGCCGCACCGCCTGCACGCGCGGGATCAGCGTGCCGGACGGGTCGCGGAAGTCGCGCGTGTCCATCGACTGCGACAGGTCCAGCGCGATCAGCAGGTCGCGCGCCGGCTGCACCTTCTGGATCGGCGCTTCCAGGAACTGCGGCCGGGCCAGCGCCGTCACCACCAGCGCCCACGCCAGCGGCGCCAGCACCCATTGCAGGCGGTTGCGGCGCGGCACCACGGCCCCGGTAGCCGGTGTCAGGCCAGCGGCGCTGGCCACCTCGCCAAAGAACGGCAGGCGCACCGACGGGCTTTCCTCGCGGTACGGCGGCAGCCACCACCACAGCAGCAACGGCAGCGGCAGCAGCACGAAGAGCCAGGGGTATTCAAACTGGTACATGGTGCTCCGCAATCCAGCGCCGGCACGCGCCTGCCACCGCCTGCACCTGCGTCTCGGGCCATTGCGCCAGCACCGCGTCGTCGCGGTACGCGGCATCCTGCACCAGCGCCGCCAGCAGCGGCGCGGCATCCTGTGCGCGCCCGGCATGTGCCTGCAGGAATTCGGCCCAGCCGGCGCCGGCCAGGCTGGCAACCTGGGCGCGCGGCCACGCGGCCAGCGCCGTGCGCTTGAGCAGCGCCGCCATCTGCCGCAGCGCGGCGACGCGGTGCGCGGGGTCAACGCTCAGCGGCAGTCCTGCCAGTTCGGCCAGCGCCTCGCGCCGGTAGCGGTTGGCGCGGTAGCGCCGCCACGCGCGCCAGCCGGCCCACGCCAGGGCCAGCAGCAGCAAGGCGCCCGCGATCGGCCAGCCAATGGTCTGCGGCGCCCAGGATGGTGGCGGCGGCACGGCCACGTCCGCCAGCTTCGCCAGCGTCGTGACGTCCGTGCTGTCTGCAAGGCCCGGTGCGGTGCTGTGCGTGAGGCTCATCGCGCCGCGCCTGCGCGTTGCCGCACCGGCGTCTGCTGCAGCGGGCGGCCCAGCAGCCGGCGCAGTTGCAGCGCCGTTTCCTCGGCCGCCGACAGCGGCAGCAGCGGCACGCCGATGGCGTGGTGCCAGTCCAGCAGCGCCTTGCCGTGCGTATCGACAAACTCCGCAATGCTGCGTCGCGTGGCCGCGTGGCCGAAGCCCAGTTCCACCTGCAGTTCGCCGTCGCTGACCACCAGCTGGCCGGACTCCGGCAACTCGCTCAGGAAGGGATCGTGGACCAGGATGGTCAGCACGTCGTTGCGCGCGGCCATTTCCAGCATCAGGTCGCGGGTGCGGTCATCATGGCCGTCGAAATCGCTGATGACGATGACCAGGCAGTCGTGGCGCGCCATGCGCGCGGCGCGCTCCAGCGCCGCGTTCAGCTGCCCCGCGGCACGCCGCGCCGGCGCATCGGCGCGCAAGGCCTGGTTGAAGCGCGCGATGCCGCCCAGCAGCTGTTGCACGGCTTCGCGGCTGCGGCGCGGGGTGAACTCCTCGGTCTTCGCATCGCCGAACACTACGCCGCCGACGCGGTCGCCTTCGGCCAGCACGCGCCAGGCCGCCAGCGCTGCCGCCTCAGCCGCGCTGACCGACTTCATCGCGCGCCGGCTGCCGAAGAACATATTGATGCGCTGGTCCACCACCAGCAGCACGGGACGGTCCTTTTCCTCGGTGTAGACGCGCACGTGCGGCTTGCCGGTGCGCGCGGTCACGCGCCAGTCCATGCTGCGGATATCGTCGCCGGGCAGGTACAGGCGCAGTTCCTCGAACGTCAGCCCGCGCCCGCGCACCTTGGAGGCGTGGCGGCCGGCCAGCACGCTGTGCACCGGCTGGCGCGGCAGGAAGTGGAAGTCGCGCGCGGCCACTTCCAGCGCGGCCAGCGCCGCCGCGTCCACGCTGACGCCGGCGACGGCTCCGGAAGTCGGCGCCTGCGCCGCTGACGGCGCGGCGCGGGCCATGGCGCGGAACGGCAGACGCATCGGCTAGCCCTCGCCCGCCGTCAAGCCACCGCCACCCGCTGCACCAGGCGGTCGATCGCGGCATCGGCACCGATGCCGGCCGCATGCGCCTCGTACGACAGGATCAGCCGGTGGCGGAAGACGTCGTGCACCACGGCCTGCACATCATCGGGCGTGACGAAATCGCGCCCGTGCAGCCAGGCGTGCGCGCGTGCCACCTTGTCCAGCCCGATCGAGCCGCGCGGGCTCACGCCGATCTGGATCCACTTGTCGAGGTCGTCGTCCACAGGCTTGGGGGCGCGCGTGGCTTGCACCAGCGTCACGATGTAGCGCTCCACCGCATCGCTGACATGGATGCCATGGATCTCCGCCCGCGCGGTGAAGATCGCTTCGGGCGCCAGCTGCACCGGCTGCGCGCCGCCGCCGGCGCCGCCAGCCTCTTCCTCACGGGCCAGCTTGACGATGTCGGCCTCGGCATCCGCCTCCGGATAGCCCACGCTGACATGCATCAGGAAGCGGTCCATCTGGGCCTCAGGGAGCGGATAGGTGCCCTCCTGTTCGATCGGGTTCTGCGTCGCCATCACCAGGAACAGCGGCTCCAGCTTGTGCGTGGTGCCGCCGACGGTGACCTGGCGCTCTTCCATCGCTTCAAGCAACGCCGCCTGCACCTTGGCCGGCGAGCGGTTGACCTCGTCCGCCAGCACCAGGTTGGCGAACACCGGGCCGGCCTGGAAGCGGAACTCGCCCTTGCCGCCTTCGGTGAAGTACACCTCTGAACCCGTGATGTCAGCGGGCAGCAGGTCCGGCGTGAACTGGATCCGCGACAGCCGCGCATCCAGGTTGCGCGCCAGCATCTTGATGGCCCGCGTCTTAGCCAGCCCGGGCAGCCCTTCCACCAGCAGGTGGCCATCGGCCAGCAGGCCCAGCAGCAGGCGTTCGATCATGCGCTGCTGCCCCACAATCGACTCGCCCATGCGCTGCTGCAGGGCCAGGACGTCGTCGCGTGCGCTCATGGCGTGTTCCTTGGTTCAGCTGGTGCGCGGCGGGCCGGGCGAGCTGACTGGCCGCCGACGAACCAGGCGTAGTACGGATTGTCGGGATCGGCGCGCATGGCCTGCGTGATATGGCTGGCCCAGGCTTCGCGGTCGCCGCGGTAGGCATCGAGCCCGGCGCGGTAGAAGGTGTGGAGCACTTCCCGCTCGCGGCGCAGGTCGCGCCAGAACGCTTCATCGGCGCCGGCCAGCGGCGGCTCGCTTTGCAGCGACAGCAGCTTGGACAGGGTTTCCGGGAAGGCGTCGCGGCGGACCCAGCCGGCGTACTCGATGCGCGGGCGGTCGTCGGTCACGGCCGGCGCATCTGCCGCATACCAGTCCAGGCCGGCGCGGTCGGTGACCCAGGTCGCCATCAGCGCCGCCGGCGAGCGCACGCCCACGGCCTGCAGGGCGGCAGCAACCTCCGGCTGTTCAAAGCGCGTGCGGATGCGCGCGGCATCCAGCGCCAGCGGCGACAGCGAACCCACCAGCATCATCTCGTGCAGCTCGGTGGTCCACAGCATGGCGTGGGGGAACACGTCCAGGAAGCTGCGCACCAGCATGCGGGTGTCTTCGTCGTTCTGCGTCGGCAGCGGCAGCCACTGCGCCACCAGCCCGCCGGGTTGCAGCCGCGCGGCCGCGAGGCGGTAGAAATCGGTCGAATACAGGTTCACCACGCCGGCCGCCGACGGAGGCGGCGGTTCCAGGGTGATCAGGTCGTACTGCTGCGTGCTTTGCAGCAGTTCACGGCGGCCATCGCGCAGGCGGATGTCCATGCGCTTGTCGGTAGCCACGCCGAAATTGCCGTCGAACTTGGGTACGGCGCGCGCCACCGGCGGCAGCAGCTCCGCCACCACGCGGTGTTCCAGCCCAGGCCAGGCCAGCGTGGCGCCTGCCGTGATGCCGGTGCCAAGACCGATCACCAGGGTGGACTTCGGCGTGCCGTTATGGACGATCAGGGGCAGCAGCGCCTGCAGCCGCATATAGCGCTGCGAGGTCATGGCATCGCCTGAATTGGAGACGCCCTGGATATAGAGGCGCCGGAAGCGGTTGCTGGACGAGGTCTGCTCCACCACCGCCACGGTCGCGCCACGGCCCTCCTCATAGAACACCAGTTCTCCGCCGCGCGCCCGCGCCAGCAGCGTGGCGAGCCGGTCCGCGGGGGCCAGCGCGGCGGCAATCACCGCCAGCACGCCGACCATCGGCACCGCCCAGCGCGCTACGCGGCCCACGCCGCTACCCAGCGCCACTGCCACCACGCCGACCACGGCGGCCGTCACTGCCAGCAGCGACAGCGTCTGCACCAGCCCCAGGTACGGCACCAGCACAAAGCCGGCCAGCGCCGTGCCGGCGATGCCACCCAGCGTATTGAGTGCCACCACGCTGCCCACGCCGGCGCCGACGTGTCGGCTATCGACGCTCACGCGCAGCACGAAGGGGAACGCCGCGCCCAGCAGCAGCGTGGGCACGAACACGACCGACAGCGCCGCCAGCGCAAAGCTGGCACAGGCCGCCACCAGCGGGCTGGACGTCAGCCCCTGCACCCATGCAGACAGGCTGCCCTGCGCACGCAGCAGCCATTCGCCCAGCAGCACGAATTCAAGCAATGCCACCAGCCCCGCCCCCGCCACCAGCAGGCCGAAGGCGCCCCAGGGGTCGCGCACCCGGTCGGCATGGCGCGCGGCCAGCGCGCTGCCGATTGCCAGCCCCGCCAGATAGGTCGCCAGCACCACGGTAAAGGCGAAGGTGCGCGTGCTGAGGAACTGCACGATGGCCTGCGACCAGACCACCTCGTAGCCGAGGGCAATGCCGCCGGCTGCGGCATACAGCACCAGCGCCAGCCAGCCGTTAGCCGCATCACCGCCGATAACGGCGCCTTGCCCGGCAGTGGCGGCAACCGGTTCGGCCTCAACTCGCGTACGTGCCGCCAGAAGCCAGGCCACCAGCGCCGCGGCGCCATTGAGCACGCCCGCCGCCACCGCACTGCCCAGGATGCCCAGCAGCGGCACCAGCACGAATCCGGCCAGCAGCGTGCCGGCGATTGCGCCGGCGGTATTGGCGGCATACAGCCGCCCGCCATGCACGCCCACCCGGCCGGCGCCAGGCGTCAACACGCGCATCAGCACCGGCAACGTGCCGCCCATGGCGGCTGCAGGCAGGATCACCAGCACAAAGGGCAATGCCCACGCCAGCCATCCGGTGCGCTGCTCCAGCCAGGCGAACGGCGCTGCCGCATGCGCCAGCGCCACGGTGGCGCCGATGCCAAGCACCAGGACGCCGATTTCGAGCCACGCGTACAAGCGCAGCGGATTGCCGTGGCGGTCGGCCACGCGGCCGAACAGCCAGCCGCCCAGGGCCAGCCCGGCAAAGAAGGCGCTCACCGCGGTGGTGACCGCGTGCACATCGACGCCCACCACCAGCGACAGCTGGCGGATCCAGACGATTTGGTAAACCAGTCCGGCCGTACCGGACACAAACAGTAAAACGGCCGCCCAGAGCCACGTCTGGTCGGCCGCATCGCCCCGCTGCGCCACGGCGGATGCGGAATATTCGGTCTTCGCGGAGCGCACCCGGCGCCCGCCTTTGCCACCATTACCGCCATTGCCGCCCGGGGCGGCATGAGATTCGATCATGAACTGGACCGTTGGCGCGAAGGCCCGCGCGTACGCGGGCCTTCGCCGGTTTCAACTGCCGTCACAGGCGGACGGCGCTGATGACTGCCTGCCTTACTTCTTCTTCATCGCTTCTTCAATCTTCTTGTCGACCTGCTTGCGCACCTGGTCGATGCTGAAGCTCGCCGGATGCTGGCTCGGCGGATAGTTGACAAAGGTCTCCAGGAAGACGGTGGCCTTCAGGGTTGCGATGCCGGTCAGGTAGACATTCTTGGCCATCCAGTCGTCGTATTGATCGGACACAATATCGGCTCGCTCATACGGGTCCATGCGCAAGTTGTAGATCTTTGGCACGCGCAGGCAGGTGAATGGCTCGCGCCAGACCTGGAAGCCGCCTGGCTTGCGCTGCTCGCAGAATACGGCCTTCCAGTCGCCGAAACGCATGGCCACCAAGTCGCCGTCGTCATTGAAGTAGTAGAACTCGTCGCGCGCGCCCTTGTTGGCCTGGCCGGTCAGGTACCCCAGCTGGTTGTAGCCGTCGAGGTGCACCTTGGCGCTCTTGCTGCCAAGCGATGCGCCCTTGAGCAGCCGGCCCTTGACATCGCTATCGCCGGCAGCGGCCAGCAGCGTCGGGAACCAGTCCAGACCGGAGAACATCTCGTTGCTGACGGTGCCGGGCTTGATCTTGCCCGGCCAGCGGATCATTGCCGGAACGCGGAACGCGCCTTCCCAGTTGGTGTCCTTCTCGCTGCGGAACGGCGTGGTTGCCGCGTCGGGCCAGGACCACTGGTTGGGGCCGTTATCGGTGGTGTAGATCACGATGGTGTTATCCGCGACCTTCAGGTCATCGAGCGTCTTGAGCAGCTTGCCGACGTCGCCGTCGTGCTCGAGCATGCCATCGGCGTACTCGTTGCCGGGCATCCCGCTCTGGCCTTGCATCGACGGACGCACGTGGGTGTAGGCGTGCATGCGCGTCGTGTTCATCCACACGAAGAACGGCTTGTCGGCCTGGACCTGCTTGGTGATGAACTTCTGTGCCGCGTCGGTGGTCTCGTCGTCGATGGTCTCCATGCGCTTGGTGGTCAGCGGGCCGGTGTCCTCGATCTTGCCGTCGGCCGTCGAGTGCAGCACGCCGCGCGGCGAGAAGTTCTTCACATACGGGTCGTTCTTGTCCTTCGGCCAGTACGGGCGCTGCGGCTCTTCCTCGGCGTTCAGGTGGTAGAGGTTGCCGAAGAACTCGTCGAAGCCGTGCTTGGTCGGCAGGTACTCGTCGCGGTCGCCCAGGTGGTTCTTGCCGAACTGGCCGGTGGCATAGCCAAGCGGCTTGAGGGCTTCGGCGATGGTCACGTCACGAGCCTGCAGGCCGACAGGCGCGCCCGGTGCGCCCACCTTGGAAAGACCGGTGCGCAGCGGCGTCTGGCCAGTGATGAACGACGAGCGGCCCGCCGTGCAGCTGTTCTCGGCGTAATAGTCGGTAAACATCATCCCTTCGCGGGCGATGCGGTCGATGTTCGGCGTGCGGTAGCCCATCACGCCCATGCTATAGGCGCTGATGTTGGTCTGGCCGATGTCATCGCCGAAGATCACCAGGATGTTGGGCTTCTTACCCGACGTGCTGACGGCCGCGGGTGCAGGAGCGGCCCCGGGCGCGACCGGCAGATTGGACTGCGCCGGCGGCTGTGCCGGCGTCGCGGACGTGTCCGGCGCCGCTGCCGGGGCCGGGGCCGGGGTCGCCGGCTGTTGCGCGGCAGGCGCCTGTTGCTTGGGCTCGTCTGCCTTCTTGCAGCCGGCGATCGCCGCAATGGCAATCGCCATCGCAGCCATGGCAAAGCGCGCGCCGCGCCTTGCCTGGGTGGACTCTGTCATTCGTTGCATTGCTGCTCCCGGTAGTCAAACTGCTTCAACCTGCGTCCGGCACGCGTGGCATGCCGGCTTCCTTTTCTGCCTACTTCGCACCAGCCGTGGGGTAAACCTGCTGCCAGTCCTGCTTCATGCTGACCACCGTCCAGCCCTTGGCGCGGGCAGCGTCCAGTGCCTTGTCGAGCTTGCCCACCTTCGACTGGCGGTCATAGGCGAACTCGCGCTCGGCATCGTCGTGATGCACCAGCACGCCCATGCGCGGACCGTCGTCGCCGGTGGTGTACTCCAGCATCTGCAGGTCGCCGTCGGAGTTGCCCACGGCAAGGATCGGCCGGCGGCCGATATGGCGGTAGATGCCGACCGGCTTGCCCGGTCCGTCATCCACGAATTCCAGCTTGGGGTCGCGCACCAGCACCGGCTTGCCGTCGCGCACCAGGTAGCGCACGGTCTGCGAGGAGCCGATCACCTGCTCGGGCGGAATGCCGTAGACGGCCTGGCTCCACGGCCGCATGAACTCGATGGTGCCGCCGGAGACGATGTAGGTCTTGAAGCCGTTGGCGCGCAGGTAGGACAGCAGTTCCAGCTGCGGTTGATAGACCAGCTCGGTATAGGGCCGGTTGAACTTGGGATGCCGCGATTTCGCCAGCCAGTCGCGGATGGTGCGGTCGTACTCGTCCGTGGTCATGCCGCTGTTGGCCGTGACAACCAGCGCGCCCAGCTGCTTCTCGTTGCGCATCAGGCCCTGCATGTCGTTGGCCATCAGCGCCTTGAAGGCGGGGTTGTTGCGCCACTCCGGGTGTTGCGGCGCCGCGGCGCGGATCTGGTCGAGCAGGAAGAAGAACTGGAAGTACAGCGGCTGCTCGCTCCATAGCGTGCCGTCGTTGTCGAACACTGCGACGCGCTCCTCCGGCGGCACGAACGTCGGCGAGCCCTTGCGTGTCACGTCGGCAACGAACTTCAGCAGTGCCTGCCGTGCCGCACCGTCGCGCCACGACGCCAAAGCCTGCGCGGACGGCTGCGCCGCCTGCGTGGCAGTGGCCTGAGACTCGGGCCCCGTGGCGGGCGTCGAACAGCCCGCAAGCGCAAGGCCGGCCAGCACCAGCGCGGCGATGGCCTTGCGCGAGGGGCCGGCGAGGAATCCGCGGGTGGCAGCCATGTCCATATTGCTCACTCCTGTCGCGTGTTGTCGTAGTCGTTGCTGTGCTTTGGGTCGCGCGGGCGCAGCGCTATCGAGCCGCCGGCCCGGGCTGGCCAGCCAAGGCCACCGGCGCCTGCCGTTGCCGCTCCGCCCAGCGGCCCTCGTCCATCACCAGCCGGAAACCGAGGTGCGACATGCTGTTGTACGGATCAGTCCCGCGCCGCGCGCTGGGGCGGTAACTGAGGCAGAAATCCTCGTTGCAGAGGAAGGAGCCGCCCCGCGTGACGCGCTTGGGCGCGTTCACCGGGACGCCGGGCTCGGCCGGATCCCATGAGGCCATGGGGCCGACCGGGTTTTCGATCGGCTGCGCCTTGCCGGCCTCGCGCCGGAACTGGTCGGCCCGATACCAGTCCGCCACCCACTGCCAGGCATTGCCGGTCATGTCGGCCAGGCCATAGCCGTTGGGCGGGAAAGTGCCGACCGGGCTGGTGCCCAGCGCACCGCCCGCCTTGGGGCTGACCACCGGGAACGGCTGGTTCTGCTGGCCCTGCCAGACATTGGCCATCTGCTTGCCATCGGGGGCGAACTGCTCGCCCCAGGCGTAGGTGGCCTGCTCCAGCCCGCCGCGCGCGGCAAACTCCCATTCCGCCTCGGAGGGCAACCGCTTACCGGCCCACTTGGCGTAGGCCTGCGCGTCTTCATACGAGACCTGGACCACGGGGTGGTTGTCCTTGCCTTCGATCGAGCTGCCGGGGCCGGTCGGATGGCGCCAGTCCGCACCGGGCACATAGCGCCACCAGCGCGAGTAATCCTGCAGCGGCACCGGCCGCGGCGTGCCCACGAATACCATGCCGCCGGCGACCATGGCGCTGTCGGGCGGGCGCGGCGTGCCGGGCGGCAGCTGGACCCGCAGGGTTTCCCAGTCGGGCGCGCGCTCCGCGGTGGACACGTAGCCGGTGGTTTCGACAAACTTGCGGAATTCGGCGTTGGTGACGTGGTGCTGATCCATCCAGAAGGCGTGCACATGCACTTTGTGTGCCGGCTTCTCATTGGCCTGGGCCATCTTGCTGTCGCTGCCCATCAGGAATTCGCCGCCGGGCACGCGCACCATGCCTGCCGGCCCGCTCTTGCCATCGCCAACGACGATGGCGGGCGCGGTTGGCGTCCGCCCCTTCATGTACCAGTAGCTGGCGCCGAGGCCTGCTGCGACCCCGAGACCCAGCAGCACCAGGATCAGTGCCTTCTGCCCGCTGCGCCGTCCCGCGGCAAGCGCAACGGAGCCAGAACGCCCCGCGCCCGCGCCGGGATTGCTGCCTTCACGTCGTCCGCTCATTCACTCCGCCTCTTTGTATACAAAAATCATGCTGATTCAGCGCAAACCATGATCTCAGATGGCTACGGCTATCAGAAGTCAGCTTTTTCTCCTTCCGGTGCCAAGTGAATTAAGTTTTTCTTTCGCGCACTGCCGCTGGCGCCCTGCTCATCGCTGGATATCTGCCCCTGGCACCATCATCGTCAGGGGCGCCGCCGGATCTTCCGCACCCTCATTGAGGATGCCGTAGTCCGCCGGAAACAGCGCCGCCAGCGGTGGCGGATATTGAAAGGCGTGCAGCGGCTCCAGGTTTTCGCCAGCGTCGATCACGAACACCTCGATCAAGCGGCTGCGGCCGCCGTTCTCCTGGCCTGCCACATAGTAGTGAATGCGGTTTCGCCAGACGAAGTGCCCGCCGAAGTAAGGCTTGGCGACATCCGGCAACCCGGCCAGATGCGTTTCGCAGAGCAGAACTGCTTCGCGCAGATAGTTCCGGCTTACCGCTTCATCGGGGGCGGACAGCCTGGCCATCATGCCCCGCCTGTCCTTGATCTTCTTGGCTGCCATAGCGTAGCGAGCAGGTTGAGCGCGTGGGCGCCAGGACAGCCTACCGGCACATGGAGCGGTTCCGGCAACTCAGTGCCATGCGCTCCCCACCTGGATATAGAAGGCGTTCTGGCCTTTGCTGTGGGCCACGTCCAGACCGATCGAGACACCAAGCTTGCGCGCAATCATGTAGCGAAAGCCCGCACCGACGCTGTAGATGGTCGAGGCATCCGAAAAGTCATGCCAGCGCCCGTAAGCCTTGCCGACACCGGTGAAACCCAGCAGCGACCAGCGCGGCGTCACGTCCCAGCGCAGCTCCATTTCGGCGGCCAGCGCATTGCGGTCCTGGTAGCGCCCCTTCTGCACGCCGCGCAAGTCCACGAACGGCTGCGCGTAGAACGGCACGTCGCCGCTGGAGAATTGCGTATCGGCGCGCAGCCCCAGGATCACGGTGCGGGCCACCGGCAACCAGGTGAAACCGCGCGCGTTGTACATATTGAATGACTGCGTGCTGCCGAAGCCGCCGCGCGCGAACTGCGCCTCCAGCTCGGCATAGCTGCCGCGGCTGGGGTAGAAGATGTTGTCGCGCGAGTCGTAGTCGACCACCAGCCCGGCCTTGCCGATGCGCTGGGTCTTGTCGAAGCTGCCGAGTTCGCCCGCATCGCCAAACTTGAAGGTTGCGGTCGAATCGAAATACACGTAGCGCGGCCCCACGTACCAACGCGTATCGGCAACCCGCACGAGCAGCTGCTGCACCAAAGCCACGCCTCTCAGTTCGTAGGCACGGGGCTTGTTCAGCAAGCCGAAGTAGTCCAGGTTCGCATCGACCTTGGCGATGGCCCCAAGATAACGGTAGCGGTCGCCGTCCCAGGTGTGGAAGTGCGCCACGCCGGCGCCCCAGGTGCCGTTTTCGGTATACGCACCGCCGATGGCGGAAATGTTCGGCGGTGCGGGCCCTTTCCCACTGGCCTTGGCACTGGCCGCCGCATCCGCCATGGATTCCGAGAAGAACATCAGCCCCAGCCCGCCGCCGTAGCCAACGGCCGGTTCCGTGATAACGACCGGCACCGGCAGCGCGCCCTTGTGATTGAGCAGGAAGTCGCTCATGTCCAGCTTGCCGTCCTCAGGATCGAAGAACGACAGCGGTTTCTTTTCAGCCGGCGCTTCGGCCTGGCCGAAGGCGGCGCCGCACCAGAGCGAGGCCAGTGCACCGAGCAGCGATGCAATGCGCTGGCTTGCCTGGGAGCGGGTCATCAGCAAGTTATGAAAGGTCCTTTCTAATGGCTACAGCGGGAACTGGATATTCAACCCCATGAACACCTGGAATTTGGGCACGCCGACTCCCTCGTGCCCCACCGTCCATTGCGGCTCGGCAAACACGTTGTAGGTTTCCTTGCCGATTTTCCAGATCTTGCCCGCGCCGATACCGAGGGGGATGTAATAATTCCCACGCTTCAGGTCGAAATTCCAGGTTGCGGTGCTGCGCAGGTACCAGCCTTCCGGCAGGTTATAGATCACGAACGGCTGCGCGGTCAGGTTGTCCTGGGTCGGACGATCGCTTTCCCCGGCAAAGGAATGCTGCCAGGTCACGAGCCCGCCGATCATGCCCCATTTCTGCGGGGAGATGGCCACGCCGGCCAGGCCGGCTTGCCATTTCCCGGTGCCGGTCTGGTCGCGCGATGCCGTTGGGATGGTCAACTGGGGCCCGATGCCCCATTCCATCCCCATCCCCTTGAGCAGGACCAGGTTGAACAGGTTCAGGTCGCCCAGCCCGGTCTTGCTTCCATCCGGCGCCACGTTCGGCGTGGTGACGACGGGCATCGTAAACCGGACGATCTGCGGCAACCCGAACAGCTTGTGTGGAATGGTGCCGCGCAACAAGACGCTGTTTCCGTCCTCGTCGCCGAGTCCGTAATATCGCCCCACATACTGGTCCTGCAGATTCAGGGTAATGGTCGGGCTCAGCGGATTGTTTGACGAATTCATGTCATCTGTCGATGGCCCGGCCGCACTGGCAAGCACCGGCAATATTGCCGCCACGCTGCCCGCAGCAAGCCTTAATCCCTGCATGACTGAATTCATTTGAAATCGTTGTCCTGAAGAAATTGGTAACACCCGCCATTGAATATGGCGTTTCCATCATCGCCGACCGCCTCAGGGCTTGTGAAGTAAATATTTGCGATGCCGTGATGAAGATTTTCGTCTGTTTGCGCACTGGCAGTGACGGGGGTCTTTGCTGGTAGTATGCAATGTCGCAAAAATATGAGGGTGAGGCATTACCTCACCGTGTCATTTACTGCAGCTGGCGCGGTCAGGCATGCGCCAGAGGCCGGCATTCCGGCAAGCGCCTGGCCGGCCTTGCACTTCATGTTCCGTGAATATGTCAAAGACCATCGCAAACCGGCTGGCCATTGCTGCTCCCTTCCTCTTTGCCTGTGCAGGTGCCCACGCGACTGAAGGCGCCCTGGGGCGACCCGTGACCGGCACCAGCGTGCTCCCCAATGTGGGGATCGTGTCGCCGGAACCCGCGCTCATCGTGAACGTCGGCGAGATCTACCTGGATGGCTCGATCAGCGGCAGCCGCAGCGTGCCCATCGCCGGCAAGGCAGCGCTGGGCGTGGACGGCAAGGTCGCGTTCACCCTGGCGACAGTGATGAAGGTCTGGGACACCGACACCGGCGCCTGGAACTTTGCCTCCAGCTTCACGCTGCCCTATGTCTGGACCAAGGTGACCGCCAACGTCAGCGTGGGCGGGCTGGGGGGCAAGACGCAGGACACCGCGTCGAACCTGTTCGACATTACCTTCGCGCCGATCATCGCGGGCTACCATTTCTCGAAGACCGAGCATGTGGCGCTGAGCCTGAACGTGTGGGCGCCGACCGGCAAGTACGATCCCAACGCACTGGCCAACCCCAGCCTGAACAACTGGACGTTTATTCCGCAGGTGGCCTACACCAAGCTGTTTCCCGAACACGGGCTTGAGTTCGATGCCGTGGCCGGGATCCAGTTCTACACCCGCAACAACGCCACCGATTACCAGAACGCGCCGCTGTTCACGCTCGACACCATGCTGCTCAAGCGCTTTTCCAACGGCGCCGGCATCGGGCTGATCGCCGGCACGACGCAGCAGTTGGGCGACGACAGCGGCCCGCTGGCCGACCGCCTGAACGGCTTCCGCGGCCATGACTGGGCGGTGGGTCCGATCGTCACCTACGATACCAAGATCGGCGCCAAGAGCCTGCTGTCGCTGGGCCTGCGCTGGGTGCCGACCGTCTCCAGCAAGAACCGCCTGAAGAGCACGAACACGTTCATGGGGACGGCGACCGTCGTGTTCTGAGGGCTGCGCGTTCCCTGGCGGCAAGGCAGAATGCGTCCCATGCACCCCTTCGGGCAAGTTGAAGTACGCACGCTATAGTGCCTGCCTTGATCACGCGCAAGCCCTCAACCTTTGCAAGCCTGCAAACTCGCATCCATGACCTCAGTTCCCTCCCCTTCAACCGGTGCCACCGGCACCAATGCCTCAACCAGCCAGCCCCCCCCACCTCTGTCTCGCCGCCGTCCGGCTCCGGTGCCGCGGGGCCGCTTTGGCTGGCTGACCGGCATTCTCAGCTGGACACTGCTGATTGCCAGCACGCTGTTCTGGTGCGCGCTGCTGTTTCCGCTGGCGCTGCTGAAGCTAGTGCTGCCGTTTGCCGCCGTCAGGCGGCGCATCGATCCGATGCTCAACGGCATCGCCACGGCCTGGATCTCCGGCAACGCCGGCTGGTTCGCGTGGATCCAGCGTGAGCCGTGGGACATCCAGGGCAATGAAGGACTGCGCTATGCCGACTGGTACCTGGTGAACTGCAACCACCAGTCGTGGGCAGATATCTTCGTGCTGCAGCGCTCGCTGAACCGGCGCATCCCGCTGCTGAAGTTTTTCCTGAAGCATCAGCTGATCTATGTGCCGGTGATCGGGCTGGCGTGGTGGGCGCTGGACTTTCCGTTCATGAAGCGCCACGGCAAGGCGCAGTTGCGGCGCAATCCGGCATTGCGGCGCCAGGACCAGGAAACGGCCAAGCGCGCCTGCGCGAAGTTTTCGCTGGTGCCGACCAGCGTGATGGTGTTTGCCGAAGGTACCCGCTTTACCGAGGCCAAGCGCGCGGCCCAGGACTCACCGTACCGCCATCTGCTCAAGCCCAAGGCCGGCGGGCTGGCGGTGGCGCTGAATGCCATGGGCACCAGGTTCCGATCGATGATCGATGTCACCATCGTGTATCCGGAAGGTGCGCCCGGCTTCTGGGACCTGGCCTGCGGGCGCGCGGGCCCGGTGCTGGTGCGCATGCGGCAGCTGCCGGTGCCGCCGGCCTTCTGCGAGGCCGACTACGGCAGCGACAAGGCGTTCCGGACGGAATTCCACCATTGGCTGGCACGCCAGTGGGAAGCCAAGGACGCGGAGATCGATGCGCTGACGCCGCCGCGCGAAGGCTGAAGCTCTGCTACCCGGGCAGCCGCTCGACTGCCCGCTTCCCCTGTCCCACCGCCGCGGTCAGCGAAGGGCTGCCGGCATTGTCGCTGTTCGCGATGCTGATACTGCCCACGCCGGCCAGCCCGGGCCACACCGCGTCGGGCGCCACGTTTTCACCCGCCAGGCTGTCGGGCATATAGCTGTAGCCGTGTGCCCAGCGGTTGACGGTGATGCCGCGGATCACGTCCTTCGAAGCAAACCCCTTGTGCCCGAGCATGCGGTCGAGCTGCGCGCGGATGTCGCGTTCCAGCGTGTCGAACGGCGTGCCCAGCAGCAAGGCGCGTCCCGCGCGGAAGCGGTCGCGCGCCTGCATGCCGCTGTCAGGCACGGTCGGCACATAGAGCATATGCAGCACAGCCGGATCGGAGGGCTGCCTGCCCGCCGGCGGCTCCAGCCACAGGTCGGTATAGGCCATGGCCGGCGCGTGGATGCGGCGCGTGCGCAGCGCGGCAAACGCCTGCCAGTGGTCGAGCGCCACCTTGGTGTAGACCAGCGGCGCCTTGGCCTCGTTGTGCAGCACCTCTTTCTGCTTCGCCGGCAGCGACGGCAGCAGGTACGGGATCATCATGTTGTAGCCGGCCAGCACCACATGGCGTGCCTCAACGCGATGCAGGTTGCCACTGAACCCGTAGGTCACGCGCGTGATATTGCCGTCGGGCTCGACCGCGATCGCGGTGCTGTTCAGGCGCAGGCGCACCGGCTGCCCGTCGCGGTCCAGGCGGCTGTAGTCGAACGCGGCCGATACCACATCGGCCGGCCGGGCGATCGACGCCACGCCCGGGATCAGGCTCTGCACCAGCAGCCGGGCCAGCGAGGCATTGCCATCCGGAAACCACAGGCGCGAAGCCGGCGACTTGCCAAGCCGCGCATTGGCCGCCGGCGCGGGCATGTTGGCGCCGGCCGGCAGGCCGATGGCAATGGCGTCGGCAACGCAAATCCCATCGGCGTCCAGCGCATAGGCATCATTGCTGCGGCTGCGCAGGAAACGCTGCCCGGCCAGGCCGATGCCGGCCTTGTCACGCAGAAAGGTGGCGTAACGCATGGAGCGCAGCGCTGCCGTGCGCTCGGCGCCCGACAGCGCCGGCAGGTAATCGGTGGTGCCGGCGGCCAGCCGCGCCAGCGCGGCGCGGTCCGCCGCAGGCAAAGGCGTGTTGTCCAGGAAGCGCGACAGGGCAGCCGCATCCGGGCCACCGGCCTGCTGCCCGCTGCGAACATCGATCAACTCGCCGAACGGATCGCCCGCCACCCATTGGTCGCGCCCGAAATGCTCGGCATCGAAGAACACGGCGCGGCCCATGCCGAGCGCGGCATAGGGATCCGCAGGCACAGTGCCAGGCGGGCGCGTGGCATCGAGCCCGATCCCTGCCAGCAGTTCGCGCACCGCGGCGTCGCTGCCAGCGCCTGCCGGCATCTCTGCACTGCCGCCATAGGTCACCAGCCGCTTGCCGCGCACCGTGAACTCATTGCGCTTGGCATGGCCGCCGAAGTCGTCGTGATTGTCCAGGATCAGGATGCGGCGGTTGGCGCCGAAGCGCCGCCGGTAGAACCAGGCCGCCGCCAGCCCGCTGAGGCCGCCGCCGACCACCACCAGGTCGAACGCCTCGCGTGCCAGCACCACGGGATATTTCGCGCCCTCGCGCGCTAGGCTGTGCGCCAGCGTGTAGGTGCCGGCATGGTTGCCGCGCAGGCCGGTCAGCGCGGGCGGGTACGCCACGCCTGCCCCACCCTGCTGCGCGTGCAGCAACTGCACGGGCGCAAGCCCGGCGGCAATGGTCAGGGCGGTGCCGTTGAGGAAGTCTCTGCGCGTAATCGTCATCGGGTGCTCATCGGGATGCGTCGCCTGCCGCGGCCGGGCGCTGCGCGGCCAGCGCCTTGCGCCGTGCCGCCACGGCGGCTTCCGGCACCGGCGCGGCGCGGTTGCCCCAGCTGCCGCGGATAAAGGTCAGCACATTGGCCAGTTCCTGGTCGTCCAGCGTCCAGCCATAGCCGGGCATGTGGTAGTCCGCCGGCGCGGTGCCCACGCGCGCGGTCACGGCGCCGTCGAGCAACAGGCTCACCAGCGAGGCCGGATCGGGATCAGCCACGGTCGGGTTGCCGGCCAGCGGCGGGAACACGCGGGCAAAGCCCTTGCCGTCAGCGCCATGGCAAGGCATGCAGAACACCGCGTACTGGCGCGCACCGGGCACATCGAAGCGGCCCTGCCGCAGTTGCTGCGCGGTGGCGGCATCGTGCCGGAACGGCTTGTCCTCGCCGCGCGCACCGGGCAGGGATTTCAGGTAGGCGGCCACGGCATCGAGGTCGGGCGCGCTCATGTACTGGGTGGCGGTGGAGATCACCGTGGACATCGGCCCGAACGAGGTCGCGTGCCCGTTGCGCCCTGTGCGCAGGAACTCGGCAATATCCGCGCGCGACCACGCGCCCAGGCCGGTGACCTGGTCGCCGGTCAGGTTGGTAGCGGACCAGCCCTCCACGCTCGCCCCAGACAGGAAATGGCGGCTGCGCTCGTCCAGCCCCTTCTCGGCGAACAGGTTGCCGCGCGGCGTATGGCAGGCGCCGCAGTGCGCCACCGCCTGCACCAGGTAGGCACCGCGGTTCCAGGCTGCGCCGCGCGCGGGGTCGGTGCGGACCGGGTCGTCATCGACGAACAGGACGTTCCACGCGGCCAGCAGGCTGCGCATGCTGAACGGCCAACGCATCTGCGGCGCGGGGTTGCGCTGGGTGACCGGTGCCACCTCGGCACGCAGGTAGGCGTACAGCGCCGCCACGTCCTCGGCGCGCATGCGCGCGTACGAGGGATATGGCATCGCCGGATAGAGCCGTTTGCCGTCGCGCGCCACGCCATGCCGCAAGGCGCGGTCGAACTCGGCCAGCGTATAGGCGCCGATGCCGCTGCCGGCGTCGGGCGTGATATTGGTCGAATGGATCGTGCCGACCGCCGTGCGAATCGGCAGGCCGCCGGCGAATGGCTTGCCGCCTTCGCTGGTATGGCAGGCGGCGCAGTTGGCGATGCGCGCCAGGTAGCGGCCGCGTTCGATCTGTTGCGTGTCGGTGGCGGCCAGCGCCATGCCCACGGGCAACAGCACCGCCAGCGTCAGGCAGGCCAGCTTGCGCAGCGCGCGGGATGTGGCGATACCAAGTCCTTGGGGCAGGAGAAGCATGGGAGCAGTCAGGTCAGGCAGCCGATACAGCCCAGTTTGCCGCCAGCACCAGGCACACCACCAGCCCGGCGGCCACGGCCACGCCGGTCAGGATCAGCGGCACCGGGCGCAAGGTGTCCAGGTCGCGCTGGTGCTCCTGCCCCTGGCGCAGGCCAAAGAAGCCCCACAGCACGGTCCGCAACAGCCTCAACGGGTTCATGGCATCTCCTTGCACAACGCCTTTGTGTACGAGAGCCGATTATGGGCCGTCCGCGCCAGCCATAACAGCATCAGATAACAGGAAAATTTACGTATCAGTTTGCCTGCCCGGGAGATAATGCGCTCACCCGCCCCGCCCCCGCCAACCCGCCATGAAACGCTACGAAGCCCTCGCCGAGACCCTGGCCGCCGATATCCGCAACGGCAGCCTGCCGCCGGGCACGCGCCTGCCGTCGATCCGCAAGACCGTAGCCCAGTATGGTGTCAGCCCCTCGACCGCCTTCCAGGCCTACTACCGGCTGGAAGAGCGCGGGCTGGTGCGGGCGCGCGAGCGCTCCGGCTACTACGTGGCGGGACCGGCGCGGCGCGAGCTGCCCCAGCCGCAGGCGCGGCCGTCGCGCCAGGTGTCGACGCAGGTCGACATCTCCAAGCTGGTCTTCGCCGTGCTGGAAGGCGCGCGTGACCGCGAGCTGGTGCAGTTCGGCTCGGCCTTTCCCTCGCCCGAGCTGTTTCCGTGGGAGCGGCTGGGCAAGTCGCTGGCGCGCGCCGGCCGCGCGCTCGACCCGTGGTACTCGGTCAACGACCTGCCGCCGGGCAATACCGCGCTGCGCCGCCAGATCGCGCTGCGCTACCTGGGCGCCGGCGCCCCGCAGCCGGCCGAGGACCTGATCGTCACCAACGGCGCGCTCGAGGCGCTCAACCTGTGCCTGATGGCGGTGACGCAGCCGGGCGACGTGGTGGCGATCGAATCGCCCGGCTTCTATGCCTCGCTGCAGGCGCTGGAGCGGCTGCGGCTCAAGGCCGTGGAGATCCCGGTCGACCCCGCCGAAGGCATCGACCTGGGCGCGCTCGACACCGCACTGTCACGGCACCCGGTCAAGGCGTGCTGGTTCATGACGCAGTTCCAGAATCCGCTCGGCGCCAGCATGTCGGAGGACAAGAAGAAAGCGCTGGTGGCCTTGCTGGCGCGCCACCAGGTGCCGCTGATCGAGGACGATGTCTATGGCGAGCTCTACTTCGGCAACCGCTGCCCGCTGCCGGCCAAGGCCTTCGATACGCAGGGGCTGGTGATGCACTGCAGTTCGTTCTCGAAGACGCTGGCGCCGGGCTTCCGCATCGGCTGGGTGGCGCCGGGCCGCTTTGGCGAGGCCATCCAGCGGCTCAAGCTGATGACCACGCTGTCGGCCGGCGTGCCCACGCAGGTGGCGTTGGCCGAATACCTGCAGCACGGTGGCTACGACAAGCACCTGCGCAAGCTGCGCCACATGCTGGAGACGCAGCAGGGCCGCATGATCGATGCCATCGGCCAGCATTTTCCGGAAGATGTGCGCGTGTCTCGGCCGGAGGGCGGGTATTTCCTGTGGGTCGAGTTTGCGCCCGGCTTCGATGCATTGGCATTGCACCATGCCGCACTGGAGGCAGGCATCGGCATGGCGCCGGGTCCGATCTTCTCTGCGCGGCAGGGATACCGCAACTGCATCCGGCTCAACTACGGGCACCTGTGGAGCGACGAGGCCGAGGCCGCCGTTGCGACTCTCGGCCGTCTCATCGCGCAGCAAGGCTAAAGCCACCTAGCGTGCCTCGCGATGGCGGCGCAGGGCCCACTCCAGCGTCTCGAACGCAGCCTGCACCACCAGTGCCAGCACCGCCGCCGGGATCGCGCCAGCGAGCAGCAGCGCGGTGTCGTTGAGCGCCAGCCCGGTGGCAATGCGCTCGCCAAAGCCACCCGCCCCGACAAAGGCTGCGATGGTCGCCGTGCCCACGCTGATGATGGCCGCGGTCTTGATGCCCGCCAGCAGCACCGGCAAGGCCAGCGGCAGCTCCACGTAGCGCAGCACCTGGCCACCGCGCAGCCCGAGCGCCCGCGCCGCGTCGCGCATACCCTGCGGCACCTGCTCAAGCCCGGTCGCGGTATTGCGCACGATCGGCAGCAAGGCATAGAGAAACAGCGCCACCATGGCCGGCCAGACGCCGATGCGGCCCAGCAGCGGGATCAGCATCGCCAGCAAGGCCAGCGACGGCACCGTCTGCAGCACGTTGACCACGCCCAGCACAGCCTGTCCGGTGCGGCGCCGCCGCGCCGCCAGCATCCCGAGTGGCACGCCGACCAGCGTGGCCGCACCGACTGCCCCCGCCACCAGGCCGACATGGCGCCGCGCCAGGCGAGTGGTGTCGGGCCCGAACAGTGCAGCAGCCAGCCGGCCACGCGGTTCGGCACCGTCATTTGTTGCCTTTTGCCCTGCAGTGCCGGCCAGGAACGCGCGCGCGATCGCGTCGAATGACTGGCCATCGATCTCCGCCGCGGCATTCATGGCGATCATGTCGTCGGCGCTGACGCGCCCGGCCAGCCGCTCCAACGCTTGCCAGGCCTGCGGGAAGCGCTGCGGCACGTCGAGGCGGTAGACCACCACCGCGTCGTAACGCGGGAAGTAATGGCGGTCGTCCTCCAGCACGTGCAGCTTGTACTTGCGGATCTTGGCGTCGGTGGAATAGATGTCGATGGCATCGACCTGCCCCGCGGCCAATGCCTCGTAGGCAACGCCATGGTCCAGCCCGACCGGGCGCTGCGGCAGCCCATAGCGGCTGGCCAGCCCCGGCCAGCCGTCGGCGCGCCCCAGGAACTCGTGGGACAGGCCGAGCCTGAGCTGCGGCTGCGCGGCGAGGTCACTCAACCGGCGCAACGCGCCGGCGCGGGCATCGGACACAGCCAGCGCATAGGTGTTCTCGAAACCAAACGGAATTGCCGCGCCCAGCCCCATCGGCGCCAGCGCCCGCTGGATGGCATCGAGGCCGGCTCCGGGGGGCAGTTTCAGGATCTCGGCGGCGAGCGTGCCGGTGTAGTCGGGATAGAGGTCGATGCTGCCGGCCTTCAGCGCCTCGAAGACGATCGCGGTATTGCCCAGCCCTGGCTGGTGTTGCGCGGCGCCGGGCGGCCCCGCGGCCTGGGTCAGCAGTTCGCCAAGGA
This sequence comes from Cupriavidus sp. CP313, assembly GCF_054072015.1. Lineage (NCBI taxonomy): Bacteria > Pseudomonadati > Pseudomonadota > Betaproteobacteria > Burkholderiales > Burkholderiaceae > Cupriavidus > Cupriavidus sp. CP313. Next base: position 103,211 of record NZ_JBSVZB010000003.1, read on the forward strand.
TGTACGACTCGGTGAAGCGCTTGGAGCCGACGCGCAGCGGATCTGCCGCGCGCGCCGGCATGGCACCCGCGAGTGCAGCAGCCAGCACCCACGCCACTGCCTGCCACAGCGTGCGCCCTGTTCTCCCGATCTCCCGACTGCCACGGATCCAAGCCAAAACGTCTGTCCCGATATGGGGCCGGTGTGCGCCCGGCATCGCTACATCATAGCTGCCGCATGTCCTTATCCCGAAATAGTATTTGCTATTTGCATGATGAAGGCATCAGAATCCGGATTACACATACACCCTCCGAGATCCCGCCCCGATGGAAATCCGGCAACTCGAAGCCTTCGCCGCAGTCGTCACCACCGGCAGCGTCACCGCCGCCGGTCGTCTGCTCGGCCGCTCGCAGCCGGCCATCACGCGGCTGATCCAGGAGCTGGAGGCCGAGCTGGGCTTTGCCCTGTTCACCCGCAGCGGCCCGCGCGTCAGCCCGACCGAGCAAGGCTTCCTGCTCTATGACGAAGTCGAGCAGACGCTGGCCGGCATGCAGCAGATCCGCACACGCGCCGCGGCGCTGGCGCGCGGCGATGGCCGGCCCTTGCGCATTGCCGCGACCCCGGCGCTGGCTGCCGGCCTGCTGCCGCCCGCGCTGGCGCTGGCCTTTGAGCGCGGGCTGTGCGCGCCGGAACGCGTGGCGGTGCAGAGTGTGTCGCCCGAACAGGTGGTGCACGCGGTGCTGACCGGCGCCGCCGACATCGGCCTGAACAGCCTGCCGCTCGAACACCGCGGTGTGACCGTGCACTGGATCGGCCAGTCCGCGTGCGTCGCAGCCGTGCGTGCCGACGACGCACTGGCCGCGCAGCCTGCCATCGCGCTGCAGGACTGCCGCGGGCGCCGCATCGTCACCATGCAGAACCCGTACCGGCTGCGCCGCCGCGTCGACCGGGCACTGGCTGGCGCCGGCGTGCCCGCAGCGGGCGTGATCGACACCAATACCTCGATCAGCGCGCTGACCCTGGTGCGCGCCGGGCTGGGCATCGCCGTGCTGGAACCGGTGACCGCCCGCGGCCTGCCGCTGGCCGATATCGCCGTGCGACCCATCGATGCCGATATTCCTTTCTACTTCGGCGTGATCACGCCACAGGCCCGCCCGGCCAGCACGGCGGTGCTGGGGCTGGTGCAGGCCGTGGCCGACGCCGCCGCCGGGCTGCTGCCCGACCTGGTGCGGCGCGATCCCGCCGAACACGGCGCGCTGCTGCAATCGCTCTATGGCGATGCCAGCGACGACGCTGACACGCTCACACAAGATGCCGGACTTCCAAGCCATGACTGACCTATCCGCCCCCGCCCTTACCCCCGCCGCCGGCCTGGCCGCGCTTGAAGCGCGCCTGCGCCAGGACCTGTCCTGGCTGGAACTGCCCGCCAAGGCCTGGACCATGCCGCGCAGCCACGATGGCCAGGACGTGCTCGATGTCGCTGTCATCGGCGGCGGGATGGCGGGACTCGCGGCCTGCGCCACGCTGACGCACCTGGGCATCCGCGTGCGCGCCTTTGACCGCGCCCCGGTGGGCTTCGAAGGCCCGTGGGCCACCACCGCGCGCATGGAGACGCTGCGCTCGCCCAAACAGCTGACCGGTCCCGCGCTGGGCCTGCCGGCCCTGACCTTCCGCGCCTGGTTCGAGGCGCAGTTCGGCGAGGCTGCCTGGCAGGCGCTGGACAAGATTCCGCGCCTGCAATGGATGGACTACCTGCGCTGGTACCGCCAGGTGCTGGCGCTGGATATCCGCAACGAGCACCAGGTCGATGCCATCGTGCCGCGCCCGGACGGACTGGTGGCGCTGTCGATGCAGACCCCGGACGGCCCGCAGACCGTGCTGGCGCGCCGCGTGGTGCTGGCCACCGGCCGTGACGGCCTGGGCGGTGCCTACGTGCCGCCGGTCGCGGACACGCTGCCGCGCCACCTGTGGGCGCATTCGTCGGACGAGATGGACTACGCCGCGCTGCGCGGCAAGCGCGTGGGCGTGGTCGGCGCAGGCGCCTCGGGCATGGACAGCGCCGCGACCGCGCTGGAGGCGGGCGCCGCCAGCGTCGAAATGCTGATCCGCCGCCCGGACATTCCGCGCGTCAACAAGAGCAAGGGCGCCGGCAATCCGGGCCTGGCCTTCGGCCACTACGGGCTGTCCGATGCCTGGAAATGGCGGCTGCGCCATTACATCAACACCCAGCAGGTGCCGCCGCCGCGCGGCAGCACGCTGCGCGTGTCGCGCCATGCCAATGCGTACTTCAACCTGGGGGCCGCGCTGGAATCGATCGACGCGCAGGGCGACGTGCTGCATCTGCAAACACCGCAAGGCAAGTTCGAACTGGACTTCCTGCTCTTCTCCACAGGCTTCCGCATCGCGCTGGAAACACGGCCGGAGTTCGCCGCCTTCGCCCCGCATATCCGCTTCTGGCGCGACCGCCATGCGCCACCCGCAGGCCAGGAAGACCGCGAGCTGTCCGACTCGCCCGATCTTGGCGACGGCTTCGAATTCCAGGAGAAGACGCCCGGCGCCTGCCCCGGCGTAACGCGCATCCACTGCTTCTGCTATCCGGCGGCGCTGTCGCACGGCACCGTGTCCGGCGACATCCCGGCGATCAGCGACGGCGCACGCCGGCTTGGCCAGGGCATTGCCGCGCTGCTGTACCAGGAAGACGTTGAGTTGCACTACGCCGCGCTGCAGGCCTATGCCGAGCCTGAAGTCTTCGGCGACGAATGGGTGCCGGCCCCGCCGCCGGCACTACGCACCGCCAAGGCCTGAATCCCACCCCGACCTGAACCAAGAGAGTCCGATGACCCAGCCCCCGACTGCCACGGTCGACCTGATCGACCAGCTCACCGGCCTCGCGCCGGGTAGCGCCACGCACGCGCTGCGCCACCAGCGCGGCAAGGTCGTGGCCGCCACGCAAGGCAGCTACGACGCCCTGTTCGACCCCGCCCTGCCTGGCCTGTCGCTGGAAGAGCGCCTGCTGGTTGCGCTGTACGCGGCACGCCTGACGCCGTCGACTGCGCTGGCGGCACACTATCGCGCGCGCCTTGAGCAAGCCGGCGCAGATGCCAGCCATGTCCGCGCCGCGGCTGAAGGCCAGCCGGAAGATATTGCCGACACGCGCCTGCGCGCCATGCTGGACTTCACCCGCAAGCTGATCAAAAAGCCCGTCGAAGGCGACAAGGCCGCGCTGCAGGCCCTGCCCGCAGCCGGCCTGAGCACCCCGGCAGTGGTCACGCTGGCGCAACTGATCGCCTTCCTGTCGTACCAGGTCCGGCTGGTGGCCGGCCTGGATGCTCTGAAAGCACTGAACGACAACGCCGCAGGAGCCCAGGCATGAGCGAGATCATCAAATCCCACGGCTTCACCAATGAAGTCCTCGACTGGAAGGCGTGGCTGGACGTGGTCGAACTCGACCAGGCCACGCCCGAGCAGGTCGCCGTACTCGAAGAGAGCCACCCCAAGGCCAAGGTCCAGGATTACTACCGCCTCCTGGTACACCAGCCCGAAATCCTGCGCCAGCGCTCCACCGCCTTCAACGCCATCATGTATGCCCCCGGCGGCATGCCCCGCGCGGAACGCGAGCTGTCCACCACGGTGGTGTCGCGCATCAATGGCTGCGTCTACTGCGCATCGGTCCATGCGCAGCGCTTCGAACAACTGGCCAAGCGCAACGATGTGATCCGCCAGGTGTTCGACAATCCCCATACCGCCGGCACGACTCCCCGCGAGCAGGCAATCGCGAAGTTCTCGATCGAACTGACTGAGCGGCCCGCCGAAGTCACTGCTGAGCAGCTCAAGCCGTTGCGGGAAGCGGGCATCACGGATGCGGAAATCCTGGACCTGATCCACTCGGTCGCCATCTTTGCGTGGGCGAACCGGCTGATGCTGAACCTGGGCGAGCCGGTGTTTCCGGAGCATTCCGAGGAGTAAGCCTGGGCGATCTGTCGAGGATCTACCGCCACCTGCCAGCGTCAGCGCATACGCTCAAGCGCGAGATCGAGACCACGCTGCTGCGCTTTGAGCCCCGGCTGCGCGCCATCGACCTGACCATCGAAGAAACCGAGCCCGGCATGCTGCTCAGCTTTACCATGAGCTGCCAGCTGCATCGGGCCGGGCTGGTGCGGTTCGGCACCCACTTCACGCCGGATGGCAGGACCCGGCTCAAGCTGCTGAAGGCTGAACGCGACCGGGATTGAGCACCAGGCGCCAGCCGCAAGCCGCGCGGGCGCTCAGCCAGCGCTGTGATGCACCGCCAGCCAGACACTGGGCTGGGTAGCATCAGTCCAGGCCACCCGGTGGCGGCAGTGGGCGGGAAGGTGCAGCCAGTCACCCGGCTTCATGGGATGCTGGCCGGACTGCCCTTCGATCTCGATGGCCGCGCTGCCGCTTAGCAGTAGCACCCATTCCGCCTCTGCACTGTCATACCAGAAGCCGTCGGGACTGGCCTGCCCGTTCGAGACGATGCGCTCGATCCGCAACCCGGGCCGTTCCAGCAGCGGCTGGAAGCGTTCCTGCGCCGCGCCGGCCGGCACATCCGCCAGCAGGTTTCCGTGTTCAGGCTGCATGCTGCCTCCGGGAAGTCGTGGTTGCGGGGCCTGTCAGTTGCCCGGCCCCGGCGCCAGTACGTCGCGCGCGCCGTTGCGGCCCATCGGCGACACCAGTCCGGCCACCTCCATCTGCTCGATCAGGCGTGCCGCGCGGTTATAGCCGATGCGCAACTGGCGCTGCACGGCGGAGATCGAGGCGCGGCGGCTGGTCAGCACAAAGCTGGCGGCTTCGTCGTAGAGCGGGTCGGCCTCGCCGTCGCCGCCGCTGTCGCCGAACAGGTCGGTGCTACCGGCCTCGGCCGGGTCGCCGGCAAGGACGGCTTCATCGTAGTCCGGCTCGCCGAATTGCTTCCAGTGTTCCACCACGCGGTGCACTTCGTCGTCAGCAACAAAGGCGCCATGGACCCGCTGCGGATAGCCGGTGCCAGGCGGCAGGAACAGCATGTCGCCCTGGCCGAGCAGGCTCTCGGCGCCCATCTGGTCGAGGATGGTGCGCGAATCGATCTTGGACGAGACCTGGAACGCCACGCGCGTCGGGATATTGGCCTTGATCAGGCCGGTGATCACGTCCACCGAGGGGCGCTGCGTGGCCAGGATCAGGTGGATGCCGGCGGCGCGCGCCTTCTGTGCCAGGCGCGCGATCAGTTCTTCGATCTTCTTGCCGGCGACCATCATCAGGTCGGCCAGTTCGTCGATCACCACCACGATCATCGGCAGGCGCGACAGCGGCTCGGGCGCGTCCGGCGTCAGCGAGAACGGGTTCGGCACTTTCCGCTCGGCGGCCTCCGCGGCGCGGATCTTCTGGTTGTAGCCGGCCAGGTTGCGCACGCCCAGCGCGGACATCAGCTTGTAGCGCTTTTCCATCTCGCCGACGCACCAGTTGAGCGCGTGCGCGGCCTGCTTCATGTCGGTGACCACCGGCGCCAGCAGGTGCGGGATGCCCTCGTAGACTGACAGTTCCAGCATCTTGGGGTCGATCATGATCAGGCGCACGTCTTCGGGCGTGGCCTTGTACAGCATCGACAGGATCATGGCATTGACCGCCACCGACTTGCCCGAGCCGGTGGTGCCGGCCACCAGCAGGTGCGGCGCGCGGGCCAGGTCGGTCACCACCGGATTGCCGGTGATGTCCTTGCCCATGGCCAGCACCAGCCGCGAATGATGCGCCTGGAACGAGGCCGCGTTGACGATCTCCGACAGCCGGATCATCTGCCGGCGCGCATTGGGCAGCTCCAGCCCCATGCAGGTCTTGCCGGGAATGGTCTCGACCACGCGGATCGAGGTCACGCCCAGCGCGCGCGCCAGATCCTTCATCAGCCCGACCACCTGGGCGCCGCGCACGCCCATGGCGGGCTCGACCTCGAAGCGGGTGATCACCGGGCCGGCACCGGCGCCGACCACGGCGACTGGCACCTTGAACTCGGCCAGCCGCTGGGCGATCAGCTCGCCGGTTTCACGCAGGCGTTCTTCCGACACCTGTTCGGCGCTGTCGACCCCGGTCTCCAGCAGTTCGGCCGGTGGCAGGCGGTAGTCGACGACGGGGCGCGGAGGCGGCGGCGCAACCGGCACCGGCACGGGCGCCGGCTGGGCGGCAGCCAGCGGCACGGTGCGGCCGACCACGGCGGGCAGCACGATACGCGGCTTGGCGGCCGGGACCGGAGCTTGATTCAGTTCAGGCGCCTCAGCGGGCTCAGGGACTTCCGGGGTTTCAATTGCTTCAGGCGGTTCTGCTGCCTCAGCAGGCTCGGCCGCATCCGGTTCCGCCTCCTCGGCGATCAGGCCGTTGCCGTCCATCAACCCGTCCGTTTCGTTGTCCTCCGCGGGTGCCCGGGCGCTGGCATCAAGAGCGCTGCCCTCTTCCATCGCGGAGCTTGCCACGGCCTGGGCTACGGCCTCGGCACCGGTGACATCCAATTCGGGCGCGGCTGCTGCCAGCGCTTCGGGTTCCCCAATGACAACGACGTGATCTCCGCTCTCGGCTTCGGCTTCGGCTTCGGCTTCGGCTTCGGCTTCGGCTTCGGCTTCGGCTTCGGCTTCGGCTTCGGCTTCGGCTTCGGCTTCGGCTTCGGCTTCGGCTTNGCTTCGGCTTCGGCTTCGGCTTCGGCTTCGGCTTCGGCTTCGGCTTCGGCTTCGGCTTCGGCTTCGGCTTCGGCTTCGGCTTCGGCTTCGGCTTCGGCTGGCAGGGTGACGGTAGCCAGTGCGTGCGGTTCTGCGTCGACGGCCATGTCCGGCGCCGAATCCGGCACAGCCGCGTCCAATTGTTGCAGTTCCGGCGCAGCCGCTTGCGGTACCACTGACTTGCCTGCCAGCGCCTGCAACTCGGCCAGCAGGTCAAGGGCTTCCTGCCGGATCGCGGCAAGCGTGGTTTCGTCGGCTTCGGCCGGCACGGATTCCGGCGCGATGTCGCCAACGATATCGGTGTCTGCAGACACCGGTTCCATGGCAGGTGCGTCGGGCGGTGCCACGACTTCAGGTTCCGGGCTGGCAACCGGCTGCGCGGGAGCGGCCACGGCTTGCGTGGCACCAGTGGGCGCCAGCGCTACGGCGGCGGCTTCGGCCGGCGCTGATACGGCGGCAGGTACCGCGACGGAAACAGCGGCCGAGGCGGCGCCCTTGCGGGAAGCCTCAGGCAGCGTCGTAATCGCCGAACGCACCAGGGGCTGCGGTTGGCGGAACGGGCTGCTGACCACCGTGCCACGCAGAGGCTGTGCCGGCCGCGGCGCTGGAGCCGGTGAAGGGGCTGCCGTCGTGGCCGGCCTGCGTGCCGCCGGCTGGGCAGGACGCGGTGCCGGTGCCGGTGCGGCGGGTGCGGGCGGCGCGGTGCGCGCCGGCTTGACCGCGCCCGGCGACTCGGCATGGTGCAGCCAGATCTCGCCAGGCTGCGGCGGGGATTCACGCGTACGGCGCGGCGGTTGCCAGGCGGGCTGGCGGCGCGCCGAGACCGCTTCAAAGCTGCGATGGCGCGTGGCGGGCGCAGTCCAGCCGGGGTTGCCTGCCGCCGGCGCATCCCGGCGCTCCGCCTCGCGCATCGGCTGGGTGGCCGCAAAGGAAACCGGCGGCTCTTCCGGCGCCGCGTCAGGCGCGGCGGCGCGTCGCGGCTTGCGCGAGAACAGGCTGCGCCAGGTTTCGCCGAACACCATCGGCGCGGCCAGCGCCAGCACGCCCAGCATCAACAGCAAGGCACCGGTCCAGCCGAACAGGTTGCCCATCATGCCGGCCAGCGCGCGGCCGGCCGAACCGCCGGCGCTCGATTCCGGATCAGTGCCACTGGTCAGCGCTTCCAGGCAGGCGCTCGCGCACAGCACGGCGAGCGTGCCGAGCCAGACGCGCAATGAGCCCGGGCCTGCCAGCCGGCGCTCGCCGGCGAGCCAGCGCGTCACCAGCCGCCAGACCAGCGGCACTATCCAGAAAGTCGAGAATCCGAACCAGCCAAAACCCATTATCGAAATGCCATGTTCAAAACTACGGGCAGCGATTGTAGCGGTTATGGCAGGCGGCGATTGAATCGGAAAGCGCAAATATTCGTAACGCAGCGCGTTTCCGGGGCGATTGCGCAACGATCCCTGTGCGATTCCGCATGCCAGCGACGCCAGACTTTGCACCATCCGGTGGTTGGCGCAGCGGCGCCGCGCTACCATGCGGCAACCCCCCGATCGAATTGCACTCCAGGCGGCCCGCCGCCTCCCCCCTCCCCCATGCCGATCCGCTACGCCAGCCTGCGCGTTCTTGTCGTTGAAGACCATCCGTTCCAGCGGGTCGCGGCCGAGGGGCTGCTGCGGCATCTGGGGGTGCAGACCCTGGTTTCCGCTGAAAGCGGCACGCAGGCGGCCGAGATCCTTGCACGCGAACCGTTCGACATCGTGCTCTGCGACATCGAAATGCCTGGCGGCAACGGCCCCGAGCTGATTGCCGAGCTGCACCGGCGCGGGCAGCGTGCCTTTGCCGGGGCGGCACCGGTGTGGGTCTGGGTGACGGCGCTGGCGGAGGACATCCTGGATTCAAACCGTGGCCTGGCGCACGCCGCCGGCATCCCGCGCGTGCACGCGCTGCGCAAGCCGCTGTCGCGCGATGCGGTGGAAGAGATCCTGGCCGATGCGCTGGTGCGCCAGCCTGCCGGCGAATCCGCCCCGCCGGCGTGGTCACCCGACGACGCAGAACTGATCGCCGCCACCCAGTCGGGCACAGACCTGCTGGTCATGCTGCAGCCCCAGCACGACATTGCCAGCGGCCGGCTGGCCGGCGCCGAGGCCCTGGTGCGCTGGCGCCATCCCGAACACGGCCTGGTACAGCCCGACATCTTTATCCCACGGCTCGAAGCGCTGGGTGCGGCCGACCCGGTGTTCTTCTTTGTGTCCCGCCAGTGCCTGGCAGCGCAGCAGCGGCTGCGCGCGGCGGGCATCCACATTGCGCTGGGCATCAATGCGTCGGCGCAAACCCTGTGCCGGCCCCGCGTGCTGGAGGCGTTTGATGCCATGGTGGCCGCCAGCGGCGTGCCGCGGCAGGCGCTGACGGTGGAGTTGACCGAAGGCTATCCGGTGCCCGATACGCTGGCCCTGTCGGTCGCGATGAACCGCTTGCGGCTGCTGGGCTACGGCGTGGCGATCGACGATTTCGGCGTTGGCATCGCCACGCTCAAGCTGCTGGCGGACCTGCCTTTCACGCAGCTGAAGCTCGACCGGTCGTTCGTTGTCGATGTCGACGGGCATGGCCAGCGTGGCGCGATCTGCCGCAACATGATCAACCTGGCGCGCGAGCTGGGCCTGGAGTGTGTGGCCGAAGGCGTCGAGACTGACGCGCAGCGGGCAGCGCTGCTGGCGCTGCACTGCCCGCTGGGCCAGGGCTACCTGTGGTCCGCGCCCAAGCCGGCCGAGGTCTTCGTCGCGGATGCCATCGACCGGGCGGCGGCAACGCCGCCGGCGTGACATGGCCCGGAGCCGGCGCTACTGCCCGGCCCGGTACGGATACTTGGCAAAGATCTGCGTCACGGTCTTGTCGATGCGCTGCTGGGCGCTGGCCTTGTCCCTGGTGTCCACGCTGCCCACCGCCACGCCTTCCCAGACCAGCTTCATCTGGCGCCGGTCGACCAGGTCGATGTTGACCGTGCCTTCGGTGTAGGTATAGACGTCGTTATAGAAGCCGTAGCCCGGCCACGGCGCATACAGCCCGCCGCGATAACCGTAATAGCCCATCATCGGCGTCGGCCCCGGGCTGACCTGGACCTTCTCCTGCAACCGGGCGTTGAAGTTGACCAGCAAGTCCGGCGACTGCGCAGCATAGCGGTAGCCGCGTGCGGTCAGTTCCCGCTGCACGGCGGACTTGAAGTACTGGGTGGTCAGGCTTTCATAGCCCTGGCGGTCGGTGCCAAGATGCTCGACGAAGCCGAAGCTGCGATAGACGCTGAAATCCGTGCTGCGGTTGTAGTCGGTCTTGATGTCGGGCACGCTGGCGCAGCCTGACAGGACCAGCGCCGCGGCCACGACCGGAAAGAGCTGCCGGAAGGGTTTCACGATACATCTCCATGAGTCCACGGCAGCGCGCACATGCACTCATGCAGCCACGCGCAAGCGCCACCGGCGCCGGAACGCCGGCGCACCGTACGCCATCTGACCCGATGGGCTAGTGCCCTGTTCCGCAAATACCTTGCCATGAAATCGCCCAGTTGGCCGCCATGCGTCGTTGCTCGTCGTTGCCATAGCTACGGCTATGGCGCCTCCTCGCGCCTAGCCTGACGACCAACTGGACGATTTCATTTTGGCAAGCCATCTGCGGAACAGGACACTAGTTCATCTTGCCATTGATGCCGCCCACGCTGAACCGGCCCGCCCCCAGCAGGGCCACCGCTAGCGCCGCGCCCAGGAACATCCCCTGCAACTCAAGCGCCCAGCCGCCGGTATCGGCCAGCATGCCGAGCTGCTTGGTATGCACCAGCGCCACCGCAAACAGCATGTTGATCGCAGCGAGCAGCGCCGCCAGGCGGCTCCACAGGCCGATGATCAGCAGGATCGGGGCTATGACTTCCCCAATGTAGACGCCGTAGGTCAGCCATGCCGGCAACCCGGCGTCGGCGACCACCTTCGCCACAAAGCCCATGCCGGACGCACCGGTCAGCTTGGCGATGCCGTGCATCAGGATCAGCACGCCAAGCACGATGCGCAGCAGCGCCTTGCCCAAGTCCTGGGAACCCTGAGAGCCACCCATGGCCGTTCTCCTTGCCGTTGTCTGTCGAGTTGGTTGTCGAAGCCAAGCGCCTTTACCCTCACGCGCGAGGTTCGCCCCCTGTACCTTAGTGCGAGGCGGCGTGAAGGTAAAGCCGCAAATACGAGACTGCCTTCTGGCCGGGATGCGACCGGCACACCACCTCGCCGATCCCGCCACGCCGCATCCGGGAGGCTTGCGCTACACCACCCGGTGCATCGCCGGCTGCCGCGGCTCAAGCATGCCGGCCTTGTATGCGCATTCGGGCAGGACCTCGCCAAGGAAGTCGAGAAAGCGCCGGGTGGCAGGCGTCACGCCCTTGCGCGAGGGGAAAACCGCATGCAGCGTGCCGACCGGCATGTCGTACTGCGGCAACACCAGTTCCAGCTCGCCGCTTTCCAGCGCATCGCGGCAATACATCCGCGGCAGCATGGCCACGCCCGCGCCGGCGATCGCCGCCTCGCGCAGCAGCACGAAGTCTTCGGTGACCAGGCGCGGGTCATAGGCAATCTGGATCGAGTCGCTGCTCTTGGAGCGCAGAGTCCAGACATGCTTGCCGTCGTGCGGCGGCTGGCCCACGCCCGGCATGCCGTCCAGCGCCTGCGGCGTGCGCGGGCGGCCGATGCTGTCCAGCAGCGCGGGGCTGGCCACCAGCATCACCTGGCTTTCACCGAAGGTGCGCACGGCCAGGCTGGAGTCCTCCATGGACTCGCGCACGCGCAGGGCCAGGTCGAAGCCTTCGCCGATCACATCCACGCGCCGGTTGGTGGTCTCCATCTCGATGCGCACAGCCGGATTGGCGCGCATGAAATGACCAATGGCAGGCGCCAGCAGGATCTGGGCGATAGCGATCGGGCAGCTCACGCGCAGCGTGCCACCGGGCTGCTCGCGCGCCTGCTCGATGACCTCGCGGGCCGCCTTGGCCTCATTGAGCATGGCGTGACAGCGTTCGTAGAAGGATTCACCAAGCGGCGTAACGCGCACCTGCCGTGTCGTGCGGCGCAGCAGCTGCACGCCCAGGTCGCGCTCCAGCTGGGCGATGCGCCGGCTCAGGCGCGACTTGGGCACGCCGGTGGCGCGGCTGGCCGCCGAAAAACTGCCGTGTTCGACCACCTGGGCAAACAGCGACAAGTCGTTGAGGTCTTGCATGGATGGCTCCGGGATCACCGTGCGGCCGCCAGGCTGGCGTTGCGCCGGTAGAACAATCATTTGCATTTTGCCTCACTACCGATACCAATGGCCAGCCGCTATCTTTCATCCATCGCAACCGCACCCTCGTGGAGAAAGACATGAACATCCTGCAGATCGATTCCAGCGTCCTTGGCGACAACTCCGTTTCGCGCAGCCTGACCGCCAGCGTGGTGGCCGACCTCGTCGCCGCCAACCCGGGCGCCAAGATCACCGTGCGCGACCTGGACCAGGACGCTCCGGCGCACCTGTCCGGCAACCTGCTGCCCGTGCTGGGCGGCCCGAAGGAAGGCCTGAACGCTGTTCAGGAAGCCGAGCTGCAGCGCACCGAGCAATGGCTGGCCGAATTCCTGGCCGCCGACGTGCTGGTGGTGGGCGTGCCGCAGTACAACTTCGGCATCCCCAGCCAGCTCAAGGCCTGGATCGACCGCATCGCACAGGCTGGCCGCACGTTCAAGTACACCGAGAACGGGCCGGTGGGCCTGGCCGGCGGCAAGCGCGTGATCGTGGTGTCGTCGCGCGGCGGCGTGCGCCAGGATGCCAATGAACTGGACCTGCACGAAAAGACCGTCGACATCGTGTTCCGCTTCCTGGGCATCACCGACATCACCTACGTGCGTGCCCACGGCCTGGCCATGGGTCCGCAGTTCCGCGAAGCCGGCCTCGCCAGCGCCCGCACCGAAATCGCGGCACTGAACGACGCCAGCCGCCTGGCCGCCTGAGGCCCCGAGGGCCGGCCGGCGCTGCAGGACGGCGCCGGCTCGCCCCGCGGACGGATCGGGTCTATGATGGATCGGGGCGCTACGGCGCCCCGCGTGCCATGGGCGGCGCGCCGGCCCCGGCTATTTGCCCGCGGCTGTCCTGCCGCCTGCAGTCATCGACCGATCCACTCCCGGGAGCCCGCATGACTTCAGCCCTGTTGCCAGCCGCCGCCCTCCATCCGCCGCACGAACCTGCCCTGCTTTCGCAGTATCGCCACGTACGCACCGCCACCGAGACCCTGGTGGCCGACCTGTCCGATGCCGATGCCACCGTGCAGTCCATGGACGACGCCAGCCCGGCAAAATGGCACCTGGCGCACACCACATGGTTCTTCGAGGAATTCGTGCTGGCTGCGCGCATCCCGGATTACGAGCCGGTGGACCCGGACTACCGCTACCTCTTCAACTCCTACTACGAGGCCGTCGGCCCGCGCCACCCGCGCCCGCAGCGCGGGCTGCTCAGCCGCCCCTCGCTGGATGAGGTGCTGGCCTACCGCGAGGGCGTGGACGATTCGATGATGTCGCTGCTGGGCAAGGCCCAGACCGACGATGAAGCGGTGCTGATCACGCTCGGCCTGCAACATGAACAACAGCACCAGGAACTGCTGCTGACCGACATCCTGCACCTGTTCGCGCAGAACCCGCTGCGCCCCGCCTTCGCGCCGGAGCTGACCGCGCCGGTGATCGCCGACCCGCGGCCCGCGCCGGACTGGATCGGCTTTGACGGCGGCGTGGTCGAGATCGGCCATGGCGGCGAGGACTTTGCCTTCGACTGCGAAGGGCCGCGCCACAAGGTCTACCTGCAGCCGTTCCTGCTGTGTTCGCATCCAGTCAGCAACCGGCAATGGTTCGAGTTTATCGAGGACGGCGGCTACCAGACCGCGGGCCTGTGGCTGTCGGACGGCTGGCGCTGGGTATGCGAGCAAGGCATCCAGGCCCCGCTCTACTGGGAGGCGCGCGAAGGCACCTGGTGGCAGATGACGCTGCGCGGCATGCATCCGGTCGACCCGGACAGCCCGGTGACACATGTCAGCTTCTATGAGGCGGAGGCCTTTGCGCGCTGGGCCGAACGTCGGCTGCCGACCGAGGCGGAATGGGAGCACGCGGCGCGCAGCCTGCCGGCGACGGGGAATTTTGTCGAGGGGCGCGCGCTGCGGCCGCTGCCGGACCGGCAGAACACCTCGGGCGCGCTGCGCCAGATGTTCGGCGATGTGTGGGAATGGACCGGCAGCGCGTTCCTGCCGTATCCGGGCTTCCGCCCCAGGGCGGGCGCCGTGGGCGAGTACAACGGCAAGTTCATGAGCGGCCAGATGGTGCTGCGCGGCGGGTCGTGCGTCACGCCCGAATCGCATATCCGGGCCACTTACCGCAACTTCTTCTACCCGCACCAGCGCTGGCAGTTCACGGGCGTGCGGCTGGCGGACGACGTCTGACTGCGCTTCAGCGCGGCGCCAGCCAGCGCCATGCCAGCCAGGCCAGCAGCACCCACACCAGCACGATGACCACGGCGGCCGCGCGATTGCGCGGCCGTTGCGCATGGACAGCCTGCCAGGCTTCGGCCCGGCCGCGGCATTCCGTCTTCACGGTCGCCGGGATCATCCGCAGCGTGAGCCAGATACCCAGCGGCACCAGCAGCACGTCGTCGACGTAGCCCAGCACCGGAATGAAATCCGGGATCAGGTCGATCGGGCTGAAGGCGTAGGCCACCACCAGCGCGCCGAGCAGCCGCGCCGCCCATGGCGTATCGGGGTGGCGGCTGCAGAACCACAGCGTCAGCAAGCTGCTTTTCAGCCCGCGCGCCCACTGGCGCAGGCGCGATCCCGTGGCCATCGCAGCCGGGCCGGCTTACCAGCCCTTGCTCTGCGGCGCGGCGGGCCGCTGGCCGCCGGGCGCTGCCGTGGGCGCCTTCAGCGGCGGCGCGGGCACGATCGGCGTCTGCGGGTACTGCTTCTGCCAGCGCGACTTCAGGCCGTTGGCGATCTCCGCCTGGTTGTAGCGCTCGGCAAAGTCGATCACGGTCATGCCCTGCTGGTTCTTCAGGCGCATGTCGGCGCCTTCGTCCAGCAGCAGCTTGACGGTCTCGATATGGCCGCCGCGCGCGGCCATCATCAGCGGCGTGGTGCCGTTGGGGCTTTCGGCATCGATATAGGCGGCATGGTCGACCAGGTACTTGACCACGTTGTTGTGGCCATTGGTGGCCGCATAGTGCAGCGGGGTCCAGCCGGTCTTGTTGATCTCGGCCTCCATCTCGTCGACCATCAGCTTGACCATGTCCAGCTCGCCTTGCAGCGCGGCCATCATCAGCGGAGTCTCGCCGGCCGGGTTGGCCTTGTCGAAATCGATGTCCTTGGCGCGGATCAGCACCGTGGCCGCCTTCAGCGACTTCTCGCGCAGCGCCAGCACCAGCGCCGGGTTGCCGCGGCTGTCCACCAGATTGGGATCGACGCCCTTGGCCAGCAGCTTCTTGACGGTGTTGGCGTCGTCGAATTCGACAGCCTTGCGCATGTCGTCGGCAGGAGCGGCCTGAGCCAGCGTGGCGGCGGCCAGCGCAAGGGCGCCGGCGGCGCGTCGGGCAAACTTCATGTTAAACATGCGATTCCCTGTCAATGTGCTTGAATAGATTGAAGAAATTTTCCGTCGTCTGCTCCGCAACCTGTTCCACCGGCACCCCGCGCAGCTGCGCGATGAACTCGCCCACATGGCGCACCCAGGCAGGTTCGTTGGTCTTGCCGCGGTACGGCACCGGCGCCAGGTAGGGCGAATCGGTTTCGATCAGCATGCGCTCCAGCGGCACCTTGCGCGCGGTTTCCTGCAGGTCGGCCGCGCTCTTGAAGGTGACGATGCCCGAGAACGAGATATGGAAACCCTCGTCCAGGGCCTGGCGGGCGACGTCCCAGGTCTCGGTAAAGCAGTGCATCACGCCGCCGGCCTCGCGCGCGTTCTCTTCGCGCATCAGGCGCAGCGTGTCGTCGGCGGACGAGCGGGTATGGATGATCAGCGGCTTGCCGGTCTGGCGCGCGGCGCGGATATGGGTGCGGAAGCGCTCGCGCTGCCATTCCATATCGGCGATGCTGCGGCCGTTCAGGCGGTAGTAGTCCAGCCCGGTCTCGCCGGTGCCGACCACGCGCGGGTGGGCGGACAGTGCCACCAGGCGCTCCAGCGTGGGTTCCTCGCCCTCTTCGTAGTCCGGATGCACGCCGACCGAGGCGTACAGGTTGGGATGCTGCTCAGCCAGCGCCAGCACGCGCGGGAAGTCTTCCAGCGTGACCGAGATGCACAGCGCATGCGTGACCTGGTTGGCGCGCATGTTCTCCAGCAGTTCCGGCAGGCGCGCGGCCAGCTCGGGGAAATCGATATGGCAGTGGGAATCGACAAACATGGGGAATCTCTATTGGCTCAGGCCACGTCCACGCGGCGGCCGACGATAATCAGGTCGCGCTCGACACCGTCGAGCACGGCGACGCGCGGCAGGTCGCCCCAGCGCGTAAAGCCCAGCGACGCGAACAGGCCCAGGCTGGGCGCATTGTGGCCGAAGATAAAGCCGAGCAGCGTGTTCACCCCGACCTTGGGCGCATGGTCGATGGCCTGCAGCAGCAGGTAGCGGCCCAGCCCCTGGCCGCGGCGCTGCGCGTCCAGGTAGATCGACACCTCGGCGGTGGCGCCGTAGGCCGGGCGGCCATAGAAGTCAGAGAAGCTCATCCAGCCGGCCATGCGGCCGTCGGCGTCCTCGCACACCCACAGCGGGCGGCGCCCGGGCTGGTGGGCATCGAACCAGGCCTGGCGCGAGGCCACGGTGACCGGTTCTGTATCGGCGGTGACCATGCGCGAGGGCACGGTGCTGTTATAGATGGCGACGATGCCCGGCAGGTCGCGGGGCTCGGCAATACGAAGTGAAAAATTCATTGAAAATCAAAATGTTGTGAGAACAACCTCGCAACGTTCATAAAGTTTGCGTGGGGCGCCCGGACTCCAGCATCTTGCCCAGGATCTCCTCCACCGCGCGGCGCAGGTTGCGCCCGTTGTCGTCGTCGGGGAAATGCACGCCGACGCCGGGGGTCTTCATCGGTGTGCCCGCCGGGGTGATCCAGGCCACATGGCCCGCGATCTGGTATTTCTGCGGCCGGTCCAGCAGCGACAGCACCAGGAACACCTGCTCGCCCAGCCGGAACGGCCGGTTCGACGGCACGAAGATGCCGCCGCGCGCCAGGAACGGCATATAGGCCGCATACAGCCCGGCCTGGTCCTTGATCGACAAGGACAGCACATTGGGGCGCGATGCCGCCCCGCTGCCAGTTGGCGCAGCCGGCGGTGCGCCGGCGACTGCTGTGTTCATGGTTGACCCCCTGAATGACGGTGCTGCTTGTTGTTATGGCTTTTTTTTGACTGCCAGGCGTACTACCGGAACAGCTGGCGGTATTCCAGGAATACCGCTTCCATCACCAGACGGGCCGCCAGCGGATGGTTCTCGCTGCGGCGATGCGCGGCCAACCGGGTGGCAAAGGCCTGCAGGCGATGCGCGTCGGTGGCCCCGGCGCAGCGCGCCAGCACGGCCCGTTCCTTGGGGAGGTACCGCGGCGTGGCGCTGCCATCCAGGCGCAGCGTCAGCAGATCGTACGTCCAGCGCTGCAGGATGCCAAGCACGGCAGGCACTGGCAGCTTCTGCAGTTGCTCAGCCGCCGCAGAGGCGTCGAAGGCGGCGGCGGCGCCCAGCTGGCCGACCAGCCAGCGCTGCAGCGGCTGCTCCTCGGCCTCGGCGGCATGCAGCGCGGTCAGCGGCGAACCGCCGGCCAGCGCCAGCTGGGCCTCGGCATCGGCCACGCCCTGCCCGCGCAGCCAGGCCAGCGCGGCCTCCGGCGTCGGGCGCTGGGCCGAGAACTGGCGGCAGCGCGACAGGATGGTCGGCAGGATCCGGTCCAGGCGGTCGGTCACCAGCAGGAACACGGTGGACGGCGGCGGCTCTTCCAGCGTCTTCAGCAGTGCGTTGGCGCCCTCGGTCTGCAGCGCATCGAGCGGATACACCACCACCACGCGCAGCCCGGCCCGGTGCGTGCCCACGCCCACGGTCTCGATCAGCGCGCGCACCTGCTCCATGCGGATGATCTTGCTGGGCGCCTTCTTCTTGCCGCCCTCGTCGGTCTCGGCCTCGGCCGCGGCGTCCAGCGCCTCGGGCCGCACCACGGTGAAGTCCGGGTGGTTGCCCTGGCTGAACCAGTGGCAGGCGGCGCACTGGCCGCAGGGCTGGCCGTCCGGCAGCGGCGCCTCGCACAGCAGCCCCTGCGCGAAATGCAGGGCCAGGTCGCGCTTGCCGATGCCTTGCTGGCCATGGATCAGCAAGGCATGCGGCAGCCGTTCACGCAGCGCGCCGAGCCGTTGCCAGTCTTCCTTCTGCCAGGGATATAGCATGTGAATCAGTGGGTTAGCGATCCAACTTCAAGTTTTACTTGTGATAGTCCTGCCATTGCGAATTCCACAATAGCGCGGCATTCACATCTATCACATCAGCCATATATCGGCTGAAAATCAGACGGTTGCGATGATTTTTTCAAGCTCATCGCGAATATCCGCAATGCTGCGGGTGGCGTCGATCACCCGGAAGCGCTGCGGCGACTGGGCCGCGCGGCGCAGGTATTCATCGCGGGTGCGCTGGAAGAACGCGCGCGATTCGGATTCGAACCGGTCGGGCGCGCGTGCCCCGGCCAGGCGCTCGCTGGCGGTTTCCAGCGGCACGTCGAACAGCAGCGTCAGGTCCGGCTGCAGGCCGCCCTGCACCCAGTCTTCCAGGACTTCCAGGCGCTCGGTGGCCAGGCCCCTGCCCCCGCCCTGGTAGGCGAAGGTGGCGTCGGTGAAACGGTCGGAAATCACCCACTTGCCGCGCTCCAGCGCGGGGGCGATGACCTCGGCGATATGCTCGCGCCGGGCTGCGAACATCAGCAGCGCCTCGGTTTCCAGGTGCATCTTGCGATGCAGCAGGATCTGGCGCAGGTCTTCGCCCAGCGACGTGCCGCCGGGCTCTCGGGTGGTGACGACGCCGGCAATATCGCTGCGTGCGCGCAGGCGGTCGGCGACCCAGTCGATATGGGTGCTCTTGCCGGCGCCGTCGATGCCTTCAAACGTGATGAATTTTCCGCGCATGGAATGCCTATTTGCCGCGCTGGTACTTGTCGACCGCGCGGTTGTGTTCGGGAAGCGAGTTGGAGAAATGGCTGCTGCCGTCGCCGCGTGCGACGAAGTACAGTGCATCGGATGGCGCCGGCGTGGTGGCCGCCGCCAGCGAAGCCAGCCCCGGCAGCGCAATCGGCGTGGGCGGCAGGCCGGTGCGGGTGTAGGTATTGTACGGGGTGTCGGCCTGCAGGTCGCGCTTGCGCAGGTCGCCGTCGAAGCCATCGCCCAGGCCGTAGATCACGGTCGGGTCGGTCTGCAGCATCATGTTCTTGCGCAGCCGGTTGATGAACACGGCGGCGATCATCGGGCGTTCGGCGGCCTGGCCCGTTTCTTTCTCGACGATCGACGCCATCACCAGGGCCTCGTACGGGGTCTTGTACGGCAGGTCGGGCGAGCGTGCGTTCCAGGCTTCGTTCAGGCGCCGCTGCATGGCACGGTAGGCGTGCCTGTACAGATCGACATCACTGCTGCCGCGCGCGAACAGGTAGGTATCCGGGAAGAACATCCCTTCGGGCGAGGTCTCGGCCGCGCCGATTGCCTTCATCAGGTCCGCGTCGGACATGTCCCGGGTGTCGTGCCGCAGCGCCGGGCTGGCGTCCACGGCGGCGCGCATCTTGCGGAATTCCCAGCCCTCGATCACCGTGACCACATAGTGCGTGACCTCGCCGCGCGCCAGCTTGCCGATGATCGACAGCGGCGTGGCGCCGGTCTCGAATTCATAGCCGCCGGCCTTCAGGTCAGGGCCGTGGCCGGTCAGGCGCACCAGTAGCATGAACAGCCGCGGGTCCATGCCGACACCGCCGCGCTGGATCTGGCGGCCTACGCTGGCAACGCCGGAATTGGGCTTGATCACCACTTCCACGGGTGACTTGTTGAGGGGCAGCGGGTGATTGGCCCACCACGCGAACGCGCCCACGGCCGCCAGCGCGAACACCAGGATGGCCAGGCCAAGACTAAGGAAAAATCGTTTCATGTATCAGGAATAGGGGCGGCTGACCGGATCCGTCGGAGGGCTTGCGCACCACCGCTTGCCACCACGTGCTGCCGGCACCGGCCGAAAATCTCATAGCCCCATATAATAACCGGCAGCCTCGCACCGACCATGCGCCGCGGCGCCGGCGCCGCTTGACGGCTCGCCCGGCACGGCGCACGACCGGTGCCTTCCCACTCCCGAATTGCCTCAATGATTGCCACGCAATGCCAGTGATGAATGCCCAAGCCCAGGAACTCGCCGCAAACCTTGAAGCGCTGAGCGGCAGCGGCGTTGTCTGCAGCCCGGCCGGGCTCGGCCTGGTCCGTGTGGCCGGCGACGATGCCGGCAGCTTCCTGCACACCCAGCTGACCAATGCGGTCGAAGACCTGAAGGCCGGCGCGGCCCGACTGGCCGGCTACTGCTCGCCCAAGGGGCGCCTGCTCGCCACCTTCCTGATGTGGCGCGATGCCGAAGGCATCGTGCTGCAGCTGTCGGCCGACATCCAGCCCCCGGTGCAGAAGCGCCTGTCGATGTTCGTGCTGCGTGCCAAGGCCAAGCTGTCCGACATCACCCCCACCCACGCAATCCTCGGCCTCGCCGGGGCCGGTGCGGCCGAGGCGCTGGCCGCTGCCGGCCTGCCCATGCCGGAGGTCGCCTTTGCCGTGGCCGAAGCCGTCGGCATCACCGTGATCCGCCTGCCGGATGGCGCCGGCCAGCCGCGCTGGCAACTGGTGCTGCCGGCCGAGCGTGCCGAGGCGGTGCGCGCGGCGCTTTCCGCCACGCTGCAGGATGCGTCGCCTGCACTGTGGGACTGGCTGGAAGTGCAGTCGGGCCTGCCCCGCATTGTCGCGGCCACGCAAGAGCAATTCGTGCCGCAGATGATCAATTTCGAACTGGTGGGCGGCGTCAATTTCCGCAAGGGCTGCTATCCCGGCCAGGAAATCGTGGCACGCAGCCAGTACCGCGGCACGCTCAAGCGCCGCATGTGGCTGGTGCAGGGCGAAGGCGAAGTGCCGGCGCCCGCGGCTGAAATCTATCGCCCGGAAGATCCGGGCCAGCCGTGCGGCATGATCGTCAACGCCGCGCCCGCGCCCCAGGGCGGCTGGGCCGGGCTGGCCGAACTGAAGATCGATGCCGCCGCCAGTGCTCTGCGCCTGGGCAGCGCCGAGGGCGCGGCGGTCACCACCGCCACGCTGCCCTACGAGGTGCTGCTGGGCGAGGCCGCCCAGGCCGCTGGCTGATACCCCACAGGACCTGCCATGAGCGATCATCTCTACGTCTATTTCCGCGTCCCGGAAGCCGTCGCCGCCGAGGCGCTGCCGCACTGGCACCGCTGGATGGAGACGGTCGCCGAAGCAACCGGAATTGGTGGTACGCTGATGCGCAGGCCGGAAACCCGCGCCGGCGTGCAGACCTGGATGGAATGCTACGCCGACGTGCCGCCCGCTTTCGATGCCACGCTGGAAGGCCTGTGGCGGCAGAGCGGGCTGGACCAATGGGTGGATGGCGAGCGGCGGGCCGAGCACTTTGTCGACCTGGACGTGCTGTAGGCGTCCCGGCTGCCGTTGGACTGAAGTACGCCGGGCGCCACTGCAGCAACCCCGGCGGCAAAGGAAGCAAAACGATGTGTCTGATCCTGGTTGCCTGGCAATCCCACCCGGACTATGCCCTGGTCGTCGCCGGCAACCGCGATGAATTCTATGTCCGCCCCGCGGCGGCCGCGCACTGGTGGCAGGATGCGCCGCAGGTGCTGGCCGGGCGCGACCTGGCGGAAGTCATCGGCGAGCCTGGCACCTGGATGGGCGTCAACGCCGACGGTCGCTTCGCCGCACTGACCAACTACCGCGCCCCGTCCGAAAAACGCACCGACGCGCGCTCGCGCGGCGAGCTGGTGGCCGGCTTCCTGCGCGGACGCGAGGCACCGTTCGAGTACCTGGACGGCCTCGCCGGCGAAGACGGCCGCTACAACGGCTTCAACCTGCTGGCGAGCGACCTGCGTGAACTCTGGTGGTACAGCAACCGCTCCGCCTCGCGCCAGCCGCAACGGCTGCGCCCGGGGCTGTACGGCCTGTCCAACGCCCTGCTCGACACGCCCTGGCCCAAGGTGCGCAGCCGCGTGGGCGCGCTGGCCGAAGTGCTGGCCGCCGACAGCGGCCAGGCCAACGCCAGCGCCGAGCCCTACCTGCAAATGCTCGCCGACGCGCGCCAGGCGGCGGATTTCGAACTGCCTTCCACGGGCGTGGCGCCGGAATGGGAAAAGCTGCTGTCGTCGGCATTTATCCGCTCGCCGCTGTACGGGACGCGCGCCAGCACGGTGCTGCGCGTGCGCCACGATGGCCGTTTCGACCTGAGCGAGCGCAGCTTCGACGCCGACGGCCGCATCGGCGACGTCAACTACCACGGCAAGCTGAACCTGCAACGCGACACCGGCATCGTGCCCGCGCCGCGCTGAAGCCCGGATTCCCGGCGTTCAGCCGGCCACGCGCTTGCGCATCTCCACGTGCGGGATGCCCGCCTCTTCGAATTCCGGCCCCACCTGCGCAAAGCCCACGCGCGCATAGAACGGCGCCGCGTGCGTCTGCGCATTGAGCACCAGTTCCGGGTAGCCAAGCGCTTCAGCCTTGCGCATCAGCGCATCCAGCACCAGTGCACCGACGCCGCTGCCGCGCGCGGACTGCAGCACCGCCATGCGCCCGATATGGCCATCCGGCAGCAGCCGGCCGGTGGCCACCGGGGTGCCGTCCTCGGCCAGCGCCAGCGCGTGCCAGCTCGGCTCGTCCCACTCGTCCCACTCCAGCTCCACCGGCACGCCCTGCTCTTCGACAAAGACGGTATAGCGGATGGCGCGCGCGCGTTCGCGGGCTTCGGACCAGGGGCAGATCAGGACGGTGACTGGCATGGCGGTGCAATCAGGCTGGTTGAATGGCAGCGCCCGAAATCCGGGCGGGCGCTCATGATACGCCAGTGCTGCGGGGCGCGCATAACGCACCAAAGTGGATCAAAGACGGCATTTCCCGCACCAGACTAGGGTTTGCCCGGGGAGGCATCCCTTTAGCAAATTTGTATGATGACCTTATTACCCAATGACCCGGAGACTTCCGTGTTCCAGAAAGTCCCAGCCCGCGCCCTCACCGACAACGTCGCCGAACAATTGCTGGACAAGATCCAGAACGGCGCCTTTGCCCGCGGCGACAAGCTGCCGACCGAGGCGGTGCTGTCCGAAGAATTCGGCGTCAGCCGCACCGTGGTGCGTGAGGCGATCTCGCGGCTGAAGTACGAAGGCGTGGTCGAGTCGCGCCAGGGTAGCGGCGTATTCGTCACGCTGCAGGCCGGCATCCGGCCGCTGCGCATCAACTATACCGATACCGGCACGCTGGAATCGGTGCTGCAGATCGTCGAACTGCGCCGCGCGATCGAGGCCGAGGTGGCCGCGCAGGCCGCCATGCGCCGCACCGATGCGTCGATGGCGGCCATCGACGCGGCGCTGGCCCGCCTCGACGAGGAAGTCGAGCAAGGCGGCGACGGCGTGGCCGCGGACGTGGCCTTCCACCGCGCCATCGCGGGGGCCACCGGCAACCCCTACTTCCTGAAGACGCTGGAATTCCTCAGCCAGTACCTGGAAGCGGCGACGCGCGTGACCCGCACCAACGAGGCGCGCCGCGCCGACTTCTCGCGCCAGGTGCGCGACGAACACCAGGCCATCGTCGCGGCGATTCGCGCCGGCGATCCGCTGGCCGCGCGCAATGCCGCGCAGAACCATATGTACAACGCCGCGCGCCGGCTGGCCCAGCTGGGCGCCGACGAAACCGGCGAGGCCGCCGATGAAGCCGGCGCCCGCGGCGCGTCCAACTGACGCGGCCAACACCATCCAACGCATTTCCCGTATCTGATTCAGGAGTCCCCTTATGTCCAGGAATATCGGCGTCATCGGCCTTGGTGCCATGGGCTTTGGTGTCGCGCAGTCGCTGCTGCGTGCCGGCTTCAACGTGCATGCCTGCGACCTGCGTCCCGAGGTGCTGCAGCGCTTTGCCGATGCCGGCGGCGTGCCGTGCGCCTCGCCCGCCGAACTGGGCAGCCGTTGCGACGTGGTGCTGACCCTAGTGGTCAACGCGCAGCAGACCGAGGCCGTGCTGTTCGGCGCCAATGGTGCCGCGGCCGCGATGCAGCCGGGCAAGCTGGTGATCGCCAGCGCCACGGTGCCGCCGGGCTTTGCCCAGGCGCTGGGCCGCCGCCTGGCCGAACAAGGCCTGCTGATGCTGGACGCGCCGGTCTCCGGCGGCGCCGCGCGCGCCGCCAGCGGCGAAATGACCATGATGACCTCCGGCCCGGCCGAAGCCTACTCGCTGGCCGAGGACGTGCTTGCCGCCATCGCCGGCAAGGTGTACCGCCTGGGCGCCGCGCACGGCGCGGGCTCCAAGGTCAAGATCATCAACCAGTTGCTGGCCGGCGTGCATATCGCCGCGGCCGCCGAGGCCATGGCACTGGGCCTGCGCGAAGGCGTGGACCCCGATGCGCTCTATGACGTGATCACGCACAGCGCGGGCAACTCGTGGATGTTCGAGAACCGCGTGCCCCATATCCTGAAGGGCGACTACACGCCGCTGTCGGCGGTCGATATCTTCGTCAAGGACCTGGGCATGGTGCTCGACACCGCGCGCAACAGCAAATTCCCGCTGCCGCTGTCGGCGGCCGCGCACCAGATGTTCATGATGGCTTCCACCGCCGGCCATGGCGGCGAGGACGACTCGGCCGTGATCAAGATCTTCCCGGGCATCGAGCTGCCGGGCAAGGCCGAATAAGAGGGGCACACGATGACCGCAGGCACCCTCGCCCATCGCCCCCATCGCCCGCTATTGGGCTGCATCGCCGACGATTTCACCGGCGCCACCGATCTCGCCAACACGCTGGTGCGCAACGGCATGCGCACGGTCCAGACCATCGGCCTGCCCGACGTGGGCGCCGTGCAGGACATTGGCGAAGCCGATGCGCTGGTGGTGGCGCTCAAGTCCCGCACCATCCCGGCCGTCGAGGCCGTGGCCCAGTCGCTGGCCGCGCTGCAATGGCTGCGCGCGCAGGGCTGCCGCCAGTTTGTCTTCAAGTACTGCTCCACCTTCGACTCGACCGATGCCGGCAATATCGGCCCGGTGGCCGAGGCGCTGCTGGCGGCGCTGGACAGCGACTTCACCATCGCCTGCCCGGCCTTCCCCGAGAACGGCCGCACCATTTTCCGCGGCCACCTGTTCGTGGGCGACGTGCTGCTCAATGAATCGGGCATGGAGCACCATCCGCTGACGCCGATGACCGATGCCAGCCTGGTGCGCGTGCTGCAGCGCCAGAGCAAGAGCAAGGTGGGCCTGCTGCGCTACGACGCGGTGGCACGCGGTGCGCAGGCCACGGCCGAGCGCATTGCCGCCCTGCGCAGCGACGGCGTGCGGCTGGCGATTGCCGATGCGGTGTCCGACGCGGACCTGTTCACGCTGGGCGAGGCCTGCGCCGGCCTGCCGCTGATTACCGGCGGCTCCGGCATTGCGCTGGGCCTGCCCGAGAATTTCCGCCGCGCCGGCCTGCTGGCACAGCGCGGCGACGCCGACGCGGTGCCTGCCATCGACGGCCCGGGCGTGGTGCTGGCCGGCAGCGCCTCGCGCGCGACCAATGGCCAGGTGGCACGCTGGCTGGAACAAGGCCGCCCGGCGCTGCGCATCGACCCGCTCGCGCTGGCGCGCGGCGAAGCCGTGGCCGACGCGGCGCTGGCGTTTGCCGCGGGTCATGACGAGCCGGTGCTGCTCTACGCCACCTCCAGCCCCGACGAAGTCAAGGCCGTGCAGGCCGAACTGGGCGTGGAGCGCGCAGGACACCTGGTCGAACAGTGCCTGGCCACGGTTGCCGCCGGGCTGCTGGCACGCGGCACGCGCCGCTTCGTCGTGGCCGGCGGCGAAACCTCCGGCGCGGTGGTGCAGGCGCTGGGCGTGCGCGCCTTGCGTATCGGCGCGCAGATTGCACCGGGCGTGCCGGCCACCGTCACGCTGGATGCAAAGCCGCTGGCACTGGCGCTCAAGTCGGGCAACTTCGGCGGCCCGGACTTCTTTGACGAGGCGCTGCGCCAGCTTGGAGGCCAGCCATGAGTACGGAAAACCAGCTGCGCGAAGAGATCTGCCGCATCGGCGCCAGCCTGTACCAGCGCGGCTATACCGTGGGCTCGGCCGGCAATATCAGCGCGCGGCTGGACGACGGCTGGCTGATCACGCCGACCGATGCCTGCCTGGGGCTGATGGATCCGGCCGCGGTCGCCAAGGTGGCCACCGATGGCAGCTGGGTGTCCGGCGACAAGCCGTCCAAGACGCTGACGCTGCATCGCGCGATCTACGACAACAACCCCGGGGCGCACGCCGTGGTGCATACGCACTCGACGCACCTCGTGGCCCTGACGCTGGCCGGTGTCTGGCAACCGGACGACGTACTGCCGCCGCTCACGCCCTACTACGTGATGAAGGTCGGCCATATCCCGCTGATTCCCTACCATCGACCGGGCGATCCGGCGGTCGCTGCGCGCGTGGCCACGCTGGCCGCGCAGGTGCGCGGCGTGCTGCTGGAGCGGCTTGGTCCGGTGGTGTGGGAATCCAGCGTCTCGCGCGCCGCGTTCGCGCTGGAAGAACTGGAGGAGACCGCCAAGCTATGGATGACGATGAAAGACACGCCGGGCTTCGCCGCCCGCGCGGCGCTGCCCGACGGCGCACTGGCTGAGTTGCGCGACGCCTTCCAGGCGCGCTGGTAACACCGCTTTTTCCCCGATAAACGACGGCTTCACCCGGCGCGGTTGCCTTGCGGCCACCGTGCGGGGGACGCGCATGCCTGCATTCCGCGCGCCGCCGCATTACTAGACCAGACCCACCACCATACCCGGAGACCACCGTGAATCCAAACCAACCGGCGGCGAGCGTGCCCGCCCTTGACAGCCTGGGCGGCAACGCCCGGCTGGACACCGAAGCCCAGATCGAAAAACGCGCCTACAGCAAGGTGTTCTGGCGCGTCATGCCGTTCCTGATGCTGTGCTACGTGGTCGCCTACCTCGACCGCGTCAACGTCGGCTTCGCCAAGCTGCAGATGGGCCAGGACCTGGCCTTCTCCGAGACCGTGTTCGGCCTCGGCGCCGGGCTGTTCTTTATCGGCTACTTCCTGTTCGAGGTGCCCAGCAACCTGCTGATGCACCGCATCGGCGCGCGCATCTGGATCGCGCGCATCATGATCACCTGGGGCATCATCTCGGCGCTGTTCCTGTTCGTGAAGACGCCGACCCAGTTCTACACGATGCGCTTCCTGCTCGGTCTGGCCGAAGCGGGCTTCTACCCCGGCGTGATCCTGTACCTGACCTACTGGTTCCCGGCCAACCGCCGCGGCAAGATGATCGCGCTGTTCATGTCGGGCATCCCCATTGCAGGCATGTTCGGCAACCCGCTGTCGGGCTGGATCATGGATGCCTTCAACGGCGTGCACGATATGCGCGGCTGGCAATGGATGTTCCTGATCGAGGCGCTGCCCGCGTTTGTGATCGGCGTGGTGACGATCTTCGTGCTGCGCGACGGCATCGACAAGGCACCGTGGCTCGACGCCGATGAAAAGCGCGTGCTCAAGCGCAATATCGAGGAAGACCAGCGCAACGCCCACAACGCCGCCACCGCCGCCGGCAAGGCCCACGGCCACTCGCTGGGCGCCGTGTTCTCCGACCGCCGCGTGTGGTGGATGTGCCTGATCTACTTCTGCTTCGTCACCGGCCAGTACGCGCTGACCTTCTGGATGCCCACGCTGGTCAAGGCCAGCGGCGTGAGCGGCAACCTGAACATCGGCCTGCTGTCGGCCATCCCGTTCATCTGCGCGGTGGTCGTGATGAACATCCTCGGCCACAGCGCCGATGCCCGCCGCGAGCGCCGCTGGCACCTGATCGTGCCGGCGCTGATGGGTGCCTTGGGCTTTGCCATTGCTGCCTCGTTCACCAACAATACAACGGTGGCCATCGCCGCACTGTCACTGGCCGCTGCCGGAGTGCTGACCTGCGCGCCTCTGTTCTGGTCGCTGCCGACCTCGTTCCTGTCGGGCATTGCCGCCGCTTCTGGTATTGCCGTGGTGAATTCGGTCGGCAACCTGGCCGGTTTCGTGTCGCCGTACATGGTCGGCGCGCTGAAGGACATGACGCACAGCACGCAGCTGCCCATGTACGTGCTGTCCGCGATCCTGGTCCTCGGCGCCGTGCTGGTGTGGCTGACGCCGGCTAAACTGGTCAACCGTTGATCCTGGCCGGCCCGCTTACGACGTAGTCTCGACCGGGCCGGCTTTCACGCTTTCGCTCTGGAGTTCCCATGCCGCGCTTCGCCGCAAACCTCTCGATGATGTACAACGAGCACGCTTTCCTGGACCGCTTCGCCGCTGCCGCGGCGGACGGCTTCCGGGCGGTGGAGTTCCTGTTCCCGTACGAGCACGCCGCCGCCGAGCTGCGCGCGCGCCTGGACGCGAACGGCCTCACGCAGGCACTGTTCAACGCCGCGCCGGGTGACTGGGCAGCAGGCGAACGCGGCCTGGCCGCCCTGCCCGGGCGCGAGGCGGATTTCCGCGGCACCATCGGCCGCGCGCTGGAATACGCCGGCGTGATCGGCAATGACCGCATCCACGTGATGGCGGGCCTGATCCCTGCCGATGCCGACCGCGCGCGCTGCCGCGCTACTTACCTTGAGAACCTCGCCTTTGCTGCCAAGGCTGCCGCCGCCCAGGGCGTGACCGTGCTGATCGAGCCGATCAACCCGCGCGACATGCCGGGCTATTTCCTGAATCGCCAGGACGACGGCCAGGCCATCTGCAAGGAAGTCGGCGCGGCCAACCTGAAGGTGCAGTTCGACTGCTACCACTGCCAGATCGTCGAAGGCGATATCGCGATGAAGCTCAAGCGCGACATGCCCGGCATCGGTCATATCCAGATCGCCGGCGTGCCCGACCGCCATGAGCCGGACCTGGGCGAGCTGAACTACCCCTACCTGTTCGAGGTCATCGACGGGCTCGGCTACGACGGCTGGATCGGCTGCGAATATCGCCCCCGCGCCGGCACTTCCGAGGGCCTGGGCTGGCTCAAGCCTTACCTCGGCCGCTGATCCTTCGCGCAAACCCAAAGAACGAATCTCTCCTGCCATGAACGTACTGATTACCGGCGGCGCCGGCTTCCTCGGCCTGCAACTCGCCCGCCTGCTGCTGCAACGCGGCACCCTGAACCTTGACGGCCAGCCCGTGGCCATCAAGCGCCTGACGCTGCTGGACGTGGTGGCGCCGCAAGGCCTGGACGATGCGCGCGTGCGCGTGGTCACTGGCGACCTGTCCGACCCGGCGGTGCTGCGCCAGGCCATCGACACCGATACCGGCGCCGTGTTCCACCTGGCGGCCGTGGTCAGCGGCCAGGCCGAGGCGGATTTCGACCTGGGCATGCGCGTCAACCTGGACGCCTCGCGCGCGCTGCTGGAAACCTGCCGTGAGCTTGGCCACCAGCCGCGCGTGCTGTTCACCAGCTCGGTCGCGGTCTACGGCGGCCAGTTGCCGCCGGTGGTGCAGGACGACACCGCGCTGAGCCCGCAATCGTCGTACGGCGTGCAGAAGGCCATCGGCGAGCTGCTGCTGTCGGACTACAGCCGCCGCGGCTTTGTCGACGGGCGCGTGCTGCGCCTGCCGACCATCAGCGTGCGGCCGGGCAAGCCTAATGCGGCGGCCTCGTCGTTTGCCAGCGGCATCATCCGTGAGCCGCTGTCAGGCGTCGCTGCCAACTGCCCGGTGGCGCCGGAAACGCCGCTGTGGCTGCTGTCGCCGCGTGCGGCAGTGGCGGCGCTGGTCAATGGCATCGAGCTGGCGGGCGAGCGGCTGGGCAATCGCCGCGTGGTCAACCTGCCGGGGCTGTCCGTGACGGCGGCCGGCATGGTCGATGCGCTGCGCCGCGTGGCAGGCGATGCGGTGGCTGATCGCGTCACGTGGGAGCGTGAGGAACGTGTCGAGAAGATCGTCGGCACGTGGCCGGCGGCGTGGAATGCGGAGCGTGCGCAGTCGCTGGGGTTCCAGAGCGATGCGAGCTTCGATGAGGTGATTCGGGCTTATATGGAGGATGCCGGGCTGAGCAAGTAAGCCAGGCCGGCTTCCTTATCGCGACACGCTGGCTGGCATCCCCCGCAGGCCGGCCCCCTTTCCCGCGCGCGGGAGAGGGGGGTCGGACAAAGCGGAGGCGCAGACGTCAGTTCCAGATGGGATCCTCTTTCTGTTGCTGTGCCTTGGACTTCGATGTCCAGTACGCACCGATCTGACGTTCGGTTACGTAACCCGCCTTCTTGACATCGATCTTGTCAAAGTGCTTGTAAACGACCGGCGCGCCTGCCTGGGCTTCTTCGCGGCTTAGCTTCCCGTCGTGGTTGGCATCGGCAGTCTTGAAACGCTCGGCGATTTTGGCCTTGACTTCGGCGGTAGTCGATGGCGCTGGCGGAATCTGGGTGGACTCTGCGCCTGGTTGGGCTGTTGATTCCGGTTTCTGCTGGGCGCTCGCCCCCGTAAAAGCGAGCGCCATCATCATTGTCAAGCCGACTGCATGCAGCTTACGCACGGTCATTGCCGTCTCCTCATTGATTTGTGATTCGACATTGCCCTTCTTGCAAAGAATGCTTCGGCAAAGAAGATCCTCTGTGAGCACTGGCTCACACCGATTCTAGGCAAGCGCTCAGTACTTACCAACATCTTTGTGTCACAGATCGCGTCAGCTGATGCAGGACGCGGGCAATCGTTCGCCTCACACCGCCGGCTTCACCGCCTCATATCCCTCAATCACCTCCCGCACCGGGCCCGGGATGGCCGCCGATTTCTGCGTAGCCGGATCCGCGCACACGTAGACGATCTCCCCGGTAATCAGGTGCTCGTCGCCGCGATACATCTCCACCCGGAACAGCATGCTGGACCGCCCCAACCGCGCGATGCGCCCGCGGATATCCAGCACATCGTCAAAACGCGCCGAAGCGTGGTATTCCAGCGTGGACTTGACCACGAAAATATCCACGCCATGCGCGTGCAGCACGTCCTCGGGATAGCGGATCCCCAGCGCGCGCCAGTACTCGGTGACGCAGATATCGCAGTAAGTCAGGTAGTGCGCGTTGAAGACGATCGATTGCGGATCGACTTCGGCCCAGCGCACGCGCAGCGGCATGCTGTGGCGGAAATCCTCTTTGGCCATTGGCGTGGTCTCCTTGTTTGTTGTTGCTGGCTTGCCAAAGCAATCAGGCCGCCGGCCCGCCGGCGGGGCCGGCAGGCGCGGCGGCCTGGGTGAATGAAAGCGGCGTCAGGCTTATTGCTGCGCCTTGGCCAGCCCCAGCTTCTCGATGATCGCCTTTTCCTTCTTGACGGTCTCGGCCGCAAACTGCGCGTATTGCTGGCTGTTCATGTAGTACGGCTCCATGTCGAACTTGGCCAGCGATTCGCGGTAGTTGGGCATTTCCATGGCCTTCTTGAAGGCGTCATGCAGCTTCTGCACGATCTTCGGGTCGGTGCCCTTGGGCGCCACCAGGCCGAACGGCGAAGTCTGCACGATGCCGATGCCCAGTTCCTTCAGCGTCGGCACGTTGGGGAAGCGCGCCGAGCGCTTCTCGCCCCAGGTCGACAGCAGGCGCAGCTTGCCCTGCTCCACGTAGGGTGCCCACGCCGGCGTGTCGGCCACCGACATCACGTGGCCGCCCAGCAGCGCCTGCATCGACTCCGCGTTGCCCTTGTAGGGGATGTGCGAGAACTGCACGCCCTGCTTCAGCGCCAGTTCTTCCATGGTCAGGTGCAGCGTCGTCATGGAGCCCGGCGAACCGTAGGTCAGCTTGCCCGGGTTGGCCTTGGCGTAGGCGATGTACTCCTGCATCGTCTTGATCGGCGAATCGGCCGGCACCACCAGGCCGAACGAGTAGCCGGCGAGGTTGATGATGTAGCTCAGGTCCTTGACCGGATCCCAGTTGATCTTGGTGGTGTACGGCAGGCGGTAGACCGGCATGGCGACCTGGGCCAGCGTGTAGCCGTCCGGCGCGGTGGCCTGCATCA
Source organism: Cupriavidus sp. CP313 (assembly GCF_054072015.1). Classification (NCBI taxonomy): domain Bacteria; kingdom Pseudomonadati; phylum Pseudomonadota; class Betaproteobacteria; order Burkholderiales; family Burkholderiaceae; genus Cupriavidus; species Cupriavidus sp. CP313. The sequence goes on from NZ_JBSVZB010000003.1 coordinate 135,133, forward strand.
TCTGCGCGGGCAGCACGCCGCCCGCGCCGGGCTTGTTCTCGACGATCACGGGCTGGCCCAGGATCTTGGAGGCGTTGTCGGCGAGCACGCGGAACGGGATATCCGTGGAGCCGCCGGCGGTGTAGCCGATCACCAGGCGGATCGGGCGCTGCGGGAACTTGTCGGCCTGTGCCTGGGCGGGCATGGCGGCAAAGCCCAGTGCCGCGGTGGCGGCGGCGATGCCCGCGCGGGCGATGAAGTGGCGGCGTTGCATTTGACTATGTCTCCTTGTGCTGCAAGTACTGCTGAAAATGGAAAGCCGCGGCCGGTGTGGCCTGACCGTGGCTGCTGGTCTAGTGGTGTGGTGTGCCGAACGCGGCGCGCAGCGCGGCAACGGCATTGGCATGTGCCTGCGCCACCGCCGGCACGAACCGGCCCAGCTTGAAGAAATCATGGATCATGCCGGGGTAGTCCGCCAGCGTGGCGGCCACGCCGGCGGCGTGCAGCTTTTCCGCGTAGGCCACGCCCTCGTCGTGCAGCGGGTCGTAGCCGGCCACGGCGATCCAGGCCGGGCAAACGCCGCGTACCTCGGCGCCGGCGCCGCCGCCGTCCAGCGGGGCGAAACGCCAGTCGTCGCGGCTGGCTTCCTGGTCCAGGTACTGGGCAAAGAACCAGCGGATCATATCCGCCGTCAGCAGGTAGCCATCGGTCAGTGCGCGGTGCGACGGCGTGTCCTGGCGCGCGCAGGTGCCGGGATAGATCAGCAGCTGCAGCACGGGCGCCAGGCCCGTATTGCGGGCCTCCACAGCACACGCCGCGGCCAGCGTGCCGCCGGCGCTGTCGCCACCCAGTGCGATGCGCGCCGGGTCGGCGCCCAGCCGGTCGGCTTCGGCGAAGACCCAGTGCAGCACATCGAAGGCGTCGTTGGCCGCCGTCGGGAAACGCCATTGCGGCCCGAGCCGGTAGTCCACCGACAGCACCATGCAGTCCGCCTGGCCACACAGCAGCCGGCACAGCGGATCGTGCGAATTGACGCTGCCGACCGTGAAGCCGCCGCCATGGAAATACACCAGCAAGGGCAGCGGCTCAGTCCAGCTGGCCTCGCGCGGGGTGTACAGCCTGACCGGGATGGCGTGGCCGTCGCGCGCCGGCACCAGCAGGTCTTCCGCCATATGCACGGGCGGCGGGTTGATATCCAGGATCGGCGCGCTTTTCTCGTACGCGATCTTGGCGTCCTCCGGCTCCATCGCGTGGATCGGCGGCCGCTTGGCGCGCGCGATCAGCTCCAGCAGCGCGGCCACCTGCGGGTCGAGCGGGCTGGACGGCAGGCCGGGCGTGGCGGGCGCATCAGGGTTGGAAGGCGGTGCGGCGGACATAGGGAATAACGCGGATCCGGACCCGGCGCCAGCGGCGCGCAGAAGCTCTGGCGCGTCGCCCGCATCGGGAGAAATTCGAATTGTGAACGATCGTTCGATTTTAGTATGATGCCAGATGTTCCAGGAGCGCGGCAGTACGAGATAACCCCGAAAAGTCCCTGTCAGCCTGCCACGCGGCAAGTTTTTGCGCGATGATCGGCTGAAGCGATCCCGAGGCCTCCGGAAACACAGTAGTGCAGGTCCATTGAAACCCAAGACAGCGTGCCTGGTGAGCATCCGGTCCAGGCCCGTGCAGAAGACAATTTGGCGGCAGATCCCGGCAGGAGACAACCAAACATGGCGTTTATCTACTATCTGACCCACATCCACCTGGATTTCGGCGCGGTAAGCCTGCTCAAGTCCGAATGCGAGCGCATCGGCATCCGCCGCCCGCTGCTGGTGACCGACAAGGGCGTGGTCGCCGCGGGCGTGGCGCAGCGCGCCATCGATGCGATGAAGGGCCTGCAGGTTGCGGTGTTCGATGAAACCCCGTCGAACCCGACCGAGGCCATGGTGCGCAAGGCGGCCGCGCAGTACCGCGAGGCCGGCTGCGACGGGCTGGTGGCGGTGGGCGGCGGCTCGTCGATCGACCTGGCCAAGGGCATCGCCATCCTGGCCACGCATGAGGGCGAGCTGACCACCTATGCCACCATCGAAGGCGGCAGCGGCAAGATCACGGACAAGGCGGCGCCGCTGATCGCGGTGCCCACCACCTCCGGCACCGGCAGCGAGGTGGCGCGCGGCGCCATCATCATCCTGGACGACGGCCGCAAGCTGGGCTTCCATTCCTGGCACCTGCTGCCCAAGTCCGCCGTCTGCGACCCGGAACTGACCCTGGGGCTGCCCGCCGGGCTGACCGCGGCCACCGGCATGGATGCGATTGCGCACTGCATCGAGACCTTCCTGGCCCCCGCCTTCAACCCGCCCGCGGACGGCATTGCGCTGGACGGCCTGGAGCGCGGCTGGGGCCATATCGAGCGCGCCACCCGCGACGGCCAGGACCGCGACGCGCGCCTGAACATGATGAGTGCATCGATGCAGGGCGCAATGGCATTCCAGAAGGGGCTGGGCTGCGTGCATTCGCTGTCGCACCCGCTGGGCGGGCTGAAGATCGACGGCCGCACCGGCCTGCACCACGGCACGCTCAATGCGGTAGTGATGCCCGCGGTGCTGCGCTTCAATGCCGACGCGCCCACGGTGGTGCGCGACGACCGCTACGCACGCCTGCGCCGCGCCATGCACCTGCCCGACGGCGCCGATATCGCGCAGGCCGTGCACGACATGACCGCGCGCCTGGGCCTGCCCACCGGGCTGCGCCAGATGGGCGTCACCGAGGACATGTTCGACAAGGTGATTGCCGGTGCGCTGGTCGACCACTGCCACAAGACCAACCCGAAAGAAGCCAGCGCAGCGGATTATCGGCGTATGCTTGAGCAGTCCATGTAGCACACAGCAGCTTCCCGCCGGTCTGACCGACCAAGCGGCTGTCCGGCGGCCCTCCCTCCACAGCGCAGGAGACAACATGAGCGGCGAGCACTTGCAGGTAGTCCATGGCGATATCACCCGGATGGAAGTCGATGCCATCGTCAACGCGGCCAATAGCGGCCTGTTGGGCGGCGGCGGCGTCGACGGGGCCATCCACGGGGCCGGCGGCTCCGCCATCAAGGAGGCCTGCCGCGCGATCCGCGACACGCAGGGCGGCTGCCCCACCGGCGAGGCCGTGATCACCACCGGCGGCCGCCTGCCGGCGCCATACGTGATCCACGCGGTCGGGCCGGTCTGGCAAGGCGGCGACCAGGGCGAGGACGAGTTGCTCGCCAACGCCTACCGCAACAGCATCCGCCTGGCAGCGCAGCACCACCTGCGCAGGCTGGCCTTTCCCAATATCAGCACCGGCATCTACGCCTTCCCGCGCGAGCGCGCGGCGGATATCGCCATCGCCGCGGTGCGCGAGGCGCTGGCCGGGGCCCCAGAGATCGAGCAGGTCACCTTCGTCTGCTTCGACGACGAGAACTACCGGTTGTACCGCGAGCGGTTGTCCTGAGACGGATCGCGGGGTGTGCCCCGCGATCCGCCGCGCCTGCGTCAGAACTTGTGGCGCAGGCCCACGCGCAACACCGCCTGGCTGTCATCGGCCGACGGACGCACGCCGTTGATCGCGGCCACCGCGCGCTTGCCGGTGGAATCGATCCCCGATGCCTTCTGGTAGATCGCCATCGCGTAGACATCGGTGCGCCTGGACAGGTTGTAGTCCGCCCCCAGCACGAACTGCCGGTAGCTGGCGTCGTTGATGCCGCTGCCCCTGGCATAGTCCGCGGCCACGCCCATCAGCAATGCCGGCGTCACCTGGTACTTGAAGCTGACTTCCACGTTGTTGAAGGTTGCGGTGCCGCGATAGCCGAACGGATTCGGGCCGGACGACAGGTCTCCCAGGTCCTTGAAGCGCGTGTTGGAGTACGTGGTCCCGACCGTGGCCGCACCGAAGCTGTACGCCGCGCCCGCGGCAAAGACTTCCTGCGAGCGTGCCGACGCGTAGCCCGACTGCACCGGCGAGCCGATGTTGGTCAGGGTGTTCAACGGTGCCGAGCCGGTGGTGTTGGCCGTGACGCCGGTGCCGTGGAACGAGGTATTGGGGTTCTTGACATTCAGGTAGCCGATGCCGAGCAGCACCGGCCCGCTGCCATAGCCCGCGCCCAGCGACCAGATCTGGTTGCGCGCCGGGCTGCCCGCCACGCCGCCCAGGCTGTAGACCCCGCCAAAACTCAGGCCGCCGTAGTTCTGGCTGCGGAACTTGATGGCGTTGTTGACCCGGGCGGAGTTGTTCAGGTTGTCGATATCGCCGGGGTGGGCGTTGTAGAAGCCGCCCCATTGCGCGCCGACGTTGAGCGGGCCGACGAAGTCCACCACCGAGTCGTACTGGCGGCCCATGGTCACCGTGCCATGGTTGCCGGACAGCCCGACATAGGCCTGGCGCCCGAATAGCAGTCCACCCTGCCCCAGCTTGCCGCTGCTGGCGTCGAAGCCATTTTCCAGCACGAACAGCGCCTTCATGCCACCGCCCAGGTCCTCACTGCCGCGCAGGCCGAAGCGGCTGGCCTGGATCACGCCGCTGACCAGGCCGAACTGGTGATGGCCGCCGGCATTGTTGTTGTATGTCAGGCCTTCATCGACGACGCCATAGAGGATCATGCTGCCCTGTGCGCAAGCCATCTGCGCGAATCCGCCGATCAATGCAAAACCTGCAAGCTGCTTTTTCATTCCTCAGTCTCCGTCTGTAAGTTTGCTGCTGGACTGCAAAATCCCGGTCCTGGCAAATGCCACTGCCAGGCGCCGGCCTCCCCGAACTGCCTTCAAAAAGCCACTGCATCAATACCTGCCGGGGGATTTCGGCCGGACTTTCGTTGACAACAGGCGTGACAAAGCCGCTCACCGCTGTGAGCACGGCTTGGCGCCGCCGGCGCAAGCCCGGAATCAAGCCCCTGGAATAATCAGAAGTAAAAACCGCCCCGCCTTTTAAACAAGGCGGGGCTCAGGCAGGAGAAAGCGTCAGGTAATCCCGCCTGATAATCGCCGCGCCCTAACCATCGAAATGAATCCAGGGCCGGCGCGCCCGGTCCGCCGCCTGGAACGCGTCAATGCGGGACGCCAGCTTCAGCGTCAGCGCGATCGGGTCCAGCCCTTCCAGCAGCATTTGCCGCTGCTCGCTGCCGAGCGTGAATCCGTACCGCTCGCCCGCTGGCGACACCACTTCCAGCCGTTCAAGGTCGACCGTCACCTGCCGCGTGGCCGGTGCCGCCGCACAGTCATCGGCCAGCGCCTGCACCGTTTCCATCGGCAGCACCACCGGCAGCAGGCCATTGCGCACGCAGTTGTTGTGGAAGATGGCGCCGAAGCCGGGCGCGACGATGGCGCGGATGCCGTATTCCTTCAGCGCCCACACCGCATGCTCACGCGAGGAGCCGCAGCCGAAATTGCTCCCGGCCAGCAGGATGGATGCGCCGGCGTACCCGGGCTGGTTCAGCACGAACGACGGATCGGGGCTGCGGTCCGTCCCCGCCAGGTAGCGCCAGCCGGCGAACAGGCCCTCAGCCAGCCCGTGCTTGGAGACGCGCTTCATTTCCCGCGACGGGATGATGGCGTCGGTGTCGATATTGATGCGCAGCAGCGGCGCGGCGACGCCGCGATGCACGGTAAATGATTCCATCTCAGGCTCCTGGCAGCCGGCGCGGGTCGGCAATGCGCCCCAGCACGGCCGATGCCGCCACGGTGGCCGGGCTGGCAAGGTGGGTGCGGGTCTCGGGGCCCTGCCGGCTTTCAAAATTGCGGTTGGTGCTGCTGATCACGCGCTGCCGGTGGCCGAAGCTTTCGCCGCCGGCGTAGAAGCACATCGAGCAACCCGATTCACGCCACTCGAAGCCCGCTTCGCGGAACACGCGGTCCAGGCCTTCGGCCTCGGCGGCGCGCTTGACGGCGCTGGAACCCGGCACGCAGATGGCCGTCACGCCGGGCGCCACCTTGCGCCCGGCCAGCACACCGGCCGCGCTGCGCAGGTCCGACAGCCGGCTGTTGGTGCAGGAGCCGATAAACGCAGCATCGATGGCGATGTCTGCCATCCGCTGCCCGGGCCGCAGGTCCATGTAGGCCAGTGCGCGTTCCATGGCCTGGCGCGTATCGGCATCGGCCGCCATGGCGGGATCGGGCACGGCGCCATCAACGGCTACGCCGTGCTGCGGGCTGGTGCCCCAGGTCACCATCGGCGCCAGCTGCCTGCAATCCACCGACAGCTCGCGGTCGAACACGGCGTCGGCGTCGCTGTACAGGCTGCGCCAGTGCGACAGCGCTTGCTCCCACTGCGCACCGGCGGGCGCATACGGCCGGCCGGCGAGGTATTCGAAGACCGTGTCGTCGGGCGCGACGATGCCCGAGAACGCCGAGAACTCCACCGCCAGGTTGCACAGCGTCAGGCGCGCCTCGACCGGCAGGCTGCGCACCGCGCTGCCGCCGAATTCGAGCATATGGCCGCCGGCGCCCGCCGCTGAGTAGCGTGCGATCAGCCACAGCATCAGGTCCTTGGCGCTGACGCCTGCAGGCAGTACGCCGTCGAAAGCCACCCGCATGGTGCGCGGCCGCGTCACGCGCAGCGTCTGCGTTGCCAGCGCGTGTTCCGCCTCGGACGAGCCGATGCCCCAGGCCAGCGCGCCCAGGCCGCCCTGCGTGCAGGTATGGCTGTCGGGACAGACCACGGTGGCGCCGGGCAAGGCAATGCCCTGTTCCGGCGACACCACATGGACGATGCCCTGGCCGGGATCGCCGATATCGAACAGCCGGATGCCCTCGCGCCTGGCGCTGTCGCGCATGCTGGTGATAAAGGCCTCGCCGCCCGGCATCAGCGTGCTGTCGTTGCGCCCGGGCCGCGTATCGACGATATGGTCCATGGTGCAGAACGCCAGCGCCGGCGCGCGCACGCGCCGCCCGGCCGCGCGCAGCGAGCTCAGCGCGATGCTGCCGGTGCGCTCGTGCAGGAAGACGCGGTCGATATGCAGCAGGCTGGCGCCATCCAGTTCGGCAATGGCGTGCGCCTGCCAGATCTTGTCGAACAAGGTCCGGCCTTCGGATATGGCGCTCATCGCTGCGCTCCGATCGCGCGTTCCGTCTCCAGCGTGTCGATGGCGTCGCCGCTCAACCCCGCGGCCAGCAGTGCTGTGCGCGAATGCTCGCCGGCGCGCGGCAGGTCGCGGTAGACATCGAAGCGCCGCCCGTCCATCGCAATCGGCAGCGCCGGCAGGCGCACCTGCTGGCCCGAAGGCAGCGTCACCGGCACCAGCCCACCGCCCGCGTTCAGGTGCGGATCGTCGAACAGGTCTTCCGGCCGGGAAATCGGCGCGAACGGCAGGCCGCACGCTTCCAGCTTCGCCATCAGTTCCTGCTTGCCGAAGGTGCGGAACATCGGCGCCAGCGCGCCCAGCACGCGCGGCCGCTGCCGCACCCGTCCGTCGTTGCGGTCCAGGGTGGGGTCGCCGATAAAGTCGGCCAGTGCAAACGCCTCGCAGAACTTGCGCCACTGCGTGTCGCTGACGATGCCGACAAAAACCGGGGCGCCTTCCATGGTCTCGAAGATGTCATAGACCCCCCACGCCGAACTGCGCACCGTCATCGGCGGCGCGGGCGTGCCCGTCACAGCCTGCTGCGCCATATGCTGGCCGACCAGGAAGGCGGTGGTCTCGAACAGCGAGCTGCACACATGCTGCCCGCGTCCGGTCCGGTGCCGTTCCTGCAGCGCGCCGAGAATGGCGATCACGCCGAACATCGCGCCGGTGACGTCGATCACCGAGGCGCCGGCGCGCATCGGCTTGCCCGGCAGGCCCGTCATATAGGCCAGCCCGCCCATCATCTGGGTGACTTCGTCCAGTGCCACGCGCCGTTCGTAGGGACCGGCAAGAAAGCCCTTGGCCGAGCAGTAGATCAGGCCGGGGTTGTGCGCCGACAGCACTCCGTAGCCGAAGCCGTTCTCGTCCATCGCCCCGGTGCGGAAGTTCTCGATCACCACATCGGCGCTGTCCACCAGCTTGCGCACGGCATCCCTGCCTGCTTCCGACTTCAGGTCCGCGCACAGGCTCTGCTTGTTGCGGTTGTACATGGCGAAGTAGCCCGCGCCCGAGCCCCCCAGCCGGCGCGTGTTGTCGCCGCCGGGCGGCTCGACCTTGGTCACGTCCGCGCCCATGTCGGCGAGGATCATGCCGATCGCCGGACCCATCACCATGTGGGTGAATTCGACTACCTTCAGGCCAGCCAGCGGCCTTTCCATTTCTGTCATCCGTCGCTCCTGCTGATCATTGGCACGCCGCCATGGCGGCAGGCACGAAGCCCTTGGGCAGGCCGGCCTCCGGCGTGAGCCCGTAAAGCGGTTCGTCCGGCAGGTTGGCCCGGACGATGTCGCGCACGCGGAACAGCGCCTCCAGCTCGATGCCGGTGCGCAGCCCCATCGACTCGAGCAGGAACACCAGGTCCTCCGTCACGACATTGCCGCTCGCGCCGGGTGCGAACGGACAGCCGCCTAGCCCGCCCAGCGAGGCATCGACCGTGGTCAGGCCCACGTCGATCGCCGCCAGCACATTGGCCAGCCCCTGCCCGCGCGTGTTGTGCAGGTGGATGCCGCTCAGGTTCTCCGGGCCGATCGCGCGCCATACCGCCAGCGTCAGGCTGCGCACCTGGCGCGGATTGCCGTAGCCGGTGGTGTCGGACAGGCCGACCTCGTCGCAGCCCGCCTCCATCAGCGCTTCGGCCAGCCCGACCACGCGCGCCTCGGCGACCGGGCCTTCCAGCGTGCAGCCGAACGCGGTCGACAGCCCCGCCTCGAAGCGCGGCCGCGCATGGGCCGGCAAGGCACGGATGCGTTCGGCAATGCGCCGGACCTCGCGCAGCATCTGCTCATGGGTGCGGTTGACGTTGCGCAGGCTGTGCGTCTCGCTGACCGACACCGGGATGGTGAGCTTGTGCACGCCGGCGGCCATGGCGCGCTCGGCGCCCACGTAGTTGGGCACCAGCGCCGCCACCGTGAGCCCGCCGATGCCGAGCGCATGCGCCACCACCTCGGCCGTGTCCGCCATCTGCGGCAGCACCGTGGCCGGCACGAACGAGCCGACCTCGATCTCGCGCACGCCGGCGGCGGCTTCCGCGCTGATCCAGGCCTTCTTGGCCGCGGTCGCCATCACGCGCCGGGTCATCTGCAGGCCGTCGCGCGGGCCGACTTCGCTAACCAGTACGTCGATGTTCTGCATGTTTGCTGTCATGGGTTTTCCTGTTGTTGGGGATCCTGTGCCGCGAACGCCGCGAGAATCTCGCCCGCACCTGCGCTCCACACCTCGGGTTTTGCCATCACGTATTCGAGCGCGGCTTCCAGGTAGCGGATCCGGTGCGGCTGCCCCAGCACCCAGGGGTGCACGGACAGCGCGAGGATGCGCCCGCCCTGTTCGCGCGCTTCGTCGAGCAGCAGGTCGCAGGCGTCCATCACCTGCCGCGCCCACGATGCTTCCGAGTGCAGGTTCTCCATCAGCACGAAGCGGTCCTCCAGCTCGGTCGACAGCGGCATCGCCCACAGCTCGCCGTGGCGCGTGCGGAAGGGGTAAGGCATGTCGTCGTTGACCCAGTCGCACATGTACCCGATGCCGTTGGCGCGCAGCAGCTCCGGCGTATTGGCGCTCTGCAGCTTGCCGGGGCTGAGCCAGCCGCGGATGTCTCGCCCGCTGAGCGTACGCAGTTGGTCCAGCGAGCGCCGGACGACTTCTGCCTCGACGGTTTCATCCAGCCCGCCGGCGTGTGCGGTGTCCATGCTCCATGAATGGCCGATGATCTCGTCGCCGCGCTCGGTCACGGTGGCGAGCAGCGACGGATACAGCTCGGCCAGCCGCGAATTGATGGCAAAGGTCGGGCGCACGCCGTAGCGGTCGAAGGCGCGCAGCATCCGGTGGATGCCGACGCGGTTGCCGTAGTCGCGCAGCGTGTAGTGGCGCAGGTCCGGATACGGCATGGTCATATTGCCCGGCACCGCCACCGGCCTGGCCGTAGGGTTCAGCGGGAAGAACTGCAGGCTGACGTTGACCCACAGGGCCAGCGTCTTGCCGCCCGGCCAGCGCACCGGCGCGCGGCTTGCCAGCATCGACCAGTCATAGCGGTCGTGGTCCATGCCGGCGCGGCGGTGCGGGTATTGCGGGGCTTGATGGTCGAGTGGCATCAGCGCGCCCTCCGCACCGGGTTGGCCGCGGCGATCGCGGCCGCCGCCGTGTCGTAGCAATGTTCGAGGTAGTAATCGGCGATCTCGCGGCCGGTGGTGACCCAGACATCGGCATGGCCGGTGATGTATTCCAGCGCTTCCTCGAAGGCGCGCAGCCGGTGCGGGCAGCTGACCTGGTAGTTATGGGTCGGGATGCACATCACGGTGCCGGACTCCGCGCCTTCCGCGTAGAGGCGATCGAAGCAGTCCTTCAGCATCTGCCCGTAGCGGCGCGGCTCGACCTTGTTCACCACATAGGCGATGGTGTCGTTCATCTCCAGCGAATACGGCAGCGAGACAAAGCGCTGGCCGCCGCGCACGCGCACCGGCGTGGGCTGGTCGTCATGGAACAGGTCGCAGGTGTAGAGGCCGCCCAGTTCGGCGAACAGGTCGAGCGTCGATTCGCTGTGCGACAGCGCTGGCGCCAGGTAACCGGCCGGCGTGCTGCCGGTGCAGTCCGCGATGATCTGCATCGACTCGCGGATCATCTCGCGCTCCTGCTCTTCGGACATGCCATAGGTATAGCGCGTGTTGTAGATGCCGTGCGAGAAGAACTCCCACTCGCGCTCCATGCACATCGCCACGATCTCGGGGTGATGCACGCACAGCGCCGCCGACAGCGACACCGAGCCGCGGATGCCGTACTTGTCCAGCAGCCGCATCTGGCGCATATGGCCGACGCGGTTGCCGTAGTCGCGGATCGAGTAGCCGGGCACAGCGGGATACGGATGGGGCCATGCGCGCCGGTGCGGATTGCCTGGCGGGTCGAGTTCATAGAACTCGATGTTGGGCGCGACCCAGAAAGCCAGCCGTGCCCCGCCCGGCCAGCGGATCTTCGGGCGGTCCTGGTAGGGCCAGTAGTTGTAGTAACCGGGGGTTTCGCGCATGTCAGCCCCCCTTGGCCATGCGCGGCGCGGCTTGCCTGTCCTCGAGCCAGTTCTGCACCTCGAGCACGTTGAGCACGTCGGCATACTTCAGCATCAGGTCGGTCAGGTTGGCGAAGTGGTAGCTCTCGTGCTTGTCGGCCACGCACTGCTCCGGCACGATGGTGCGATACCCGCGCGACAGCGAATCCACCGCCGTGGCGCGCACGCAGCCCGAGGTGGAGCCGCCGGTGATGACCACGGTATCCACCTGGTGCCACACCAGCAACGACTGCAGCTGGGTCTCGAAGAACGCCGACGGCATCTTCTTGCAATAGACCACGTCGCGGACCGGATCGACATCGACGCGGCTGTCGAACTGCGCGCGCTCCGACCCATGCCTGATGTTCTGCAGCGAATCCGGCGTATCGGTGCGGGTGCCCCAGATGCCCGCGTCCTCGCCGGACGCCATATACGCCACCCGCGTCCACACCACCGGCCAGCCCAGCGCGCGGAAGCGCCGCGCCAGCCCGTTGATATGCACCAGCTGCGCGGGATCGGTCTCGTACGCGGTCTTGAAGCGGTCGGTGCAGGTGTAGGCGTTCTGCAGGTCGATATTGACCAGCACCGCCTTGCGGCCGAAGCCAAAGCGCGCCCGGCTGGGGTTGGCCCTGACCTCCTGCCAGATCTGGCGCGCGGTCTTGTCTGACAATTCCATCGGTTTGACTCCGTTCTTTGCTTCTCTGATTGCTCGATGCGGTACGCTCACACGCCCAGGTAAGCGGCCCGCAGTTCAGGTGCTGCCAGCAGCGTCTCGGGCGTACCAGAGAACCTGACCTCGCCGTTTTCCAGCACATAGGCCCGCGAGGCGATTTCCAGCGACAGCGCCACGTTCTGCTCGACCAGCAGGATCGACAGCCCTTCCTTGTGCAGGCGCCTGATCAGGTCGAACATCTCCTCGACCATCAGCGGCGACAGGCCGAGCGAGGGCTCGTCCAGGATCAGCAGGCGCGGATCGCCCATCAGGCCGCGGCCGATGGCCAGCATCTGCTGTTCGCCGCCGGACATGGTGCCGGCGCGCTGGCCCAGCCGTTCGCGCAGGCGCGGGAAGGTATCGAGCACCCATTCCAGGTTGGCCTTGAGCTGGCGCGTGGCGCGGCGGCAGGCGCCGAGCTCCAGGTTCTCCAGCACGGTCAGGTTGGGGAAGATGCGGCGCCCTTCGGGCACCTGGATCAGGCCGGCGCTGACGATGTCCTGCGGCCGGGCCCGGCTGACGTCCCGCCCGTCGAAGCGGACCGTGCCGGACGTGCCGGACACCAGGCGGCAGGCCGTGTTGATCAGCGTCGATTTTCCGGCGCCGTTGGCGCCCAGCAGGGCCACGATCTCGCCGCGATTCACATCCAGGCTGACGCCGTGCAGCACCTGCACCGCGCCGTAGCCGCTGTGCAGCCCTTGTACGGACAACAGGGTCTCAGGCATGGGCCGTCTCCTGCTGCGCGCCGATGCGCTGCGCCATGCCGTGGCCCAGGTAGGCCTCGATCACCTGCGGGTCGCGCGTCACCTGCGCGGGCGTACCCTGCGCGATCAGCCGGCCGCCGGCCAGCACGAATACGTCCTGCGCCAGGTTCATCACCGCCTGCATCACGTGCTCGATCATCACGACGGTGACGCCGTCGTCGCAGATGCCGCGCACCACCGGGATCATCGCGGCGATCTCGCCGGGGTTGAGCCCGGCCAGCACCTCGTCCAGCAGCAACACGCGCGGCCGCGTGGCCAGTGCGCGCGCCAGCTCCAGGCGCTTGCGCCCGGCCACGGTCAGGCTCGAAGCGCTCTTGTGCAGCTGGTCTTCCAGCCCGACGCGGCGGGCCACTTCATCGGCCTGTGCCAGCGCCGCATTGCGGCTGCGCACATGCAGGTGCGCGCCGACCGCGATGTTCTCGCGCACGGTCTGCCCGGCAAAGGGCTGCACGATCTGGAAGGTGCGCGCCAGCCCGAGACGGCAGATGGCATGGGGCGCGAGCCCGTTGAGGGTTCGGCCTTCCAGCTCCACTGTGCCCTGCGAGGGCGTGAGGAAGCCGGACAGCATGCCGAACAAGGTCGACTTGCCAGCGCCGTTGGGACCGATCAGCCCGGTGATGCGGCCGCGCGCGATGGACAGGTTCACGTCCTGCACCGCCGCCAGGCCGCCGAAGCGGATCGACAGTCCTTGGGTCGAAAGTATGGTCTGCATCGTCATTTCCGTTGCTTTATGCCCTCGCCTTGCGCACCGATCCGGCCGCCCCGGCCAGGCCCTGCGGCAGGAACATCACCATCAGGACCAGCAGCGCGCCGTAGATCACCAGGCTCACGCCCGGCACATCGCCCAGCGCATTGCGCGTCAGCTCGTTGAGCAGCTGCAGCGCCACCGCGCCGAGCAGCGGGCCGAACACCGTGGCCGTGCCGCCGATCACCGCCCCCACCAGCGCGGCCACCGAAAAGGCCGGACCGTAGGCGATATGCGGATCGAGGTATTGCAGGTACTGCGTATAAAAAACGCCGGCCGCCGCCATCAGCGCCGCGGACATGGCAATGGCTACCAGCTTGACGCGCAGCACGTCGATGCCGAGCGCCTTCGCCGCGTCTTCACTGTCCCGCACCGCCATCAGACAGGCACCGAAGCGCGACCTGCGCAGCCACCACGAGAGGAGAAGGCCCGCGGCGACAAACGTCAGGATGAAATAGAGATAGCCAGCCTTGCCGGCAAACTGGAGATGCAAGGCACCGGGCTGCAATGGCAACTGCATGCCTGCGCCGGCACCGGTAAAACCAACCGCATTGGCCACGATGCGCAGCACCTCGGCCACCGCCAGCGTCGCCAGCGAGAAGTACGAACCCTTGAGCCCGTAGCGGAACGACAGCACGCCCACGCCAACCCCGGCGAGCGCGCCGACGCCGATCGCCAGCACCAGCGCCAGCCACGCGTTCAGGCCGAACGTGACCTGGAAGATCGCCATGGCATAGGCGCCGGTGCCGAAGAAGGCCGCGTGGCCGAACGAAAACTGCCCGCCAAAGCCGCCGAGGATGTTCCACGACTGCGCCATCAGCGTCATCAGCAGCACCATCACCAGCAGGTTCCGCGCGAAGCCCGAGGACAGCCACAGCGGCGCCGAGGCAAAGCCGGCCAGCACGATGGCGATCCAGCCGAGCGTAGGAAGAGAAGAAATTCGATTCATGTCAGGCTCCTCGTGTCACGCCTTCGCGCCGAACAGGCCCTGCGGACGGAACAGCAGCACCAGGATGAAGATCAGGAAAATGCCGACCTGGCCCAGGCTGTCGCCCAGCCACAGGCCGCCCAGCGACTCGACCACGCCGATCAGCAGGCCGCCCCACAGCGCCCCGGCGAAGCTGCCCATGCCGCCCAGCACGACCACGGTGAAGGCGATCAGCACGAAGCCGTCGCCGACGCGCGGATTGACGTAATAGGCCGGCAGCAGGAAGCAGGCGGCCGCGCCCAGGCAGGCCAGGCCGATGCCGAAACTGAGCGCATAGACGCGCTCGACATCGATGCCGACCACGCGCGCGCCCTGCTTTTCCTTGGCCACCGCGCGGATGGCGCGGCCCAGCGTGGTGCGCCGGATCATCAGCATCAGCAGGCCGCAGGTCACCAGCGCGCCGGCGAAGGCGATCACCTTCGGCATCGCAATCGATGCGCCCAGCAGCTCGACGGTGGACAGCGCATAAGGCGTGTCGATGGTGTAGGTGTCGGAGCGGAACAGGTACAGCGCCAGGTTCTCCAGCACGATCGAGATGCCCAGCGTGACCAGCAGCACGTTCTGGTCGTTGCCGCGACCGGCCCGCGCGATCAGGTGGCGCTGCAGCAGGTAGCCCGCGGCGAACATGGCCGGCACCATCACCAGCAGCGCCGCGTAGGGATCGACATGGAGCCGGGTAACGAGGAAATAGACGCCATACAGCGCCGCCATCAGCGCGGCGCCGTGGGCGAAGTTGACGATATGGAGCACGCCGTAGATCAGCGTCAGGCCCAGCGCGACCAGGGCATAGATCGCCCCGGTGGTCAGGCCGTTGAGCCAGGAGGCCCAGAGTATCGGGATATCAAACATGTAATGCGTTCCTCGCGGCAACAGGAATCCAGCGGGCGGGAAGCGGGCTCCCCGACCGTGGCGACTTGGGATAAACGGCGTACCGGCGCTCGGCCGGCGTGAAGCGCTTAGCTGGCCGGCAGCGGGAACACCGCGTCGACCTGCCGGTAGGCGTTGGGGAAGACCACCTTGATGTCGCCATCCACCACCTGCGTCAGCAGCGGCTGCGCGCCGGTGTTCTGGCCGTTGACGAAGCGCGTCGGCCCGTACGGCATGAAGTGGCTGCTGAAATTGCTGCTGGCGAGCGCTTCGATCACGCGCTCGCGCTGCGCGGACCTGGCGCGCTCCAGGCTGTCGGCCAGCAGCATGGTGGCCGCATAGGTGCAGAAGACCTCGTAGGTAAAGAACAGGCCGCTGGCCTCCACGCGCTTGCGCAGCGCCAGGGCGCGGGGATCCTTGGGGTTGTACCAGTGGTTGCAGTCCAGCACATGCTGCGCCGCCGCCGGGAACTCCTTGATGAACTTGAAGCTCGACGCCGCGCCACCCAGCACCGAGTAGACCGCCTTGGGACGGAACTTTTGCTGCTGCATGGTCCGCATCAGCAAGGCGTACTCGTTGTAGTAGTTGGCCGCGATCACGATGTCCGGGTTGGCCGCCTTCATCCGCAGCACGATATTGCTGAAGTCGCGCGTCGGGTTGGCGTGCTTGACCACCTCCTTCACCTCGAAACCGAACTCCGGCAGGCGCTGGCTCAGCAGCTTTGCCGTGCCGCTGCCGAACAGCGATTCCTCGTGGATGATCATCGCGGTGCGCGCGCGGTTGCCGCTGAGCTGGTTGAGCGTGCGCAGGTTGCTCATCGCGGTTTCGGTGGCGACCTTGTAGCCGGGGCCGAAGCGGAACGTGTTGGTCAGGCCGCGCTCGACGATCGCATCGGCCACGCCCACGTCGACCACATGCGCCAGGCCATGCCGCGCCGCCGCCTGCGTGGTGGCCAGGCAGATCGCGCTGGCATAGGCGCCGACCACGGCGCTGACGCCGGCCTCGTTCATCTTCTCGACTTCGGCCGCGCCGATCTCCGGCTGCGACTGGGCATCGCCCAGCACCGCTTCCAGGCTGGCGCCGCCCAGCGACTTGATGCCGCCGGCGGCGTTGATGTCGGCGATCGCCAGCAGCGCGCCGGCACGGCATTGGGTGCCGCAGAATGCCAGCGCTCCGGTGACCGGATGCAGCACGCCAATGCGCACCGGCTTGGGCTGGGCCCGTCCGATCTGCGGCGCCACGGCACCGGCGCCAAGCAGCGCAGCCTGGCCCAGGAATCGGCGTCTTGCCGGATAGGTCTTGGTCATTTCTGTCTCCTCCCGTTTTCTTGGATCACCGCGTCGCGGTGGATAGGTCGCGCGCAAGCCAGATGCGCGCCTTGTCTTCGCCGGCGCGCGTCAGCGCCATGCGGTAGTCATAGCATTGCGGGCGATACAGGCCGCTGAGCCACTGGACCGGGTTGCCGTCGACATCGCGCACCACGCGCACCACCGACAGCAGCGCCGCGCCCACCGGTTCGTCCAGCAGCGCCGCGGCCTGCACGTCGGCCAGGCAGCAGGACAGCGTCTGGTCGGCGTGGCCGATGCGAACCCCGCCGTTTTCCAGCAGCGCCAGCATGGGCTGCTGCTGCAGCGCGCCGGGCGTCAGCAACAGCGCCACGTGCGGCGGCGACCATGTCGTGATCAGCGAGACCGGTTCGTCCCGGTGCAGGCGCACGCGGGTCACGTGCAGGGCTTCGTCCTGCTCCGCCAGGCGCAACGCCGCCCTGACATGCGCCGGGCACGTGCGCACGCCGAAATCGACCACACGCACCGAGGTGCCCGCGACGACTTCCAGCAGGTTGTCCAGCAGGCCGTACATCCGCGCCGGCGGCGCGTTCAGCCGGACCTGCTCGACATTGACGAAGGTCCCCTGCCCCGGCCGCCGGTAAATCAGCCCTTCCTTGTGCAGCTCGGACAGCGCCCGCCGCACGGTCACGCGCGCCACCCGGTACTGCTCCATCAGCTGGAACTCGGACGGAAGTCCGCCTTCGTCATAAATCGCGCTGAGGATTTTCTGCCGCAGCACCAGGTAAATGCGGTGATAACGCGGCATCGGTGAATTTGGGTTTCCCATAAATGGCGGCAGCTATTTTTCAGTCCACTGAAGTTAAATTCAAAAGTTGAGAGCGCCGGTTTCCCGACATCTCAAATTCCCTGCCAGCCCAATGAAATCAAGGCAGTCACGACTTCGAAACATGGACGGAAAGATATATCAGTATTATTGTTACTTCAATAGGACAATAAATGGGACAGGGCTAGAGACTTTCCCCAGTGCAGTGGCTGCCATGGACAGGGGAGCCCTTAATAGATAACGTGGGGTTCCGATATTCAGTAAATGCTTCAGACGTTATCGGGCATCTCGCGCGAGTCGCAGGCGGCGGCCTGCGATCACGAACTGGCCGAGGGCGGCGGCGTCGACGCGGCCGCGACCCCAGCCTGGGCCGCGCCTAGTAGCGCACCCGGAAAATGGTTTGCTGCGACTGGTGGCCGCTTGTGTCAGACCAGCACATGACGTGTTTCCAGGAAGAAGCGCTGGATCTGTTCGTCGAGGTCCGGATCGATCATTTCGTCCGGCCGGTTTCCGTTCGGGCAGGCAAGCCTTGGGGTCGTCCCAAACAAGCGGCAAATCAACGGGCGCTCCAGATACACGCTGCATCCCTTCGCATCGAGATGGGGGCAACTCAGGTTTGCCAGCGCTGTCTCGTGCTCGGCATCGCTCTTGACGGGAAGCCGCGACATCTCTTCCGTGGAGGTCGTTACCGGCCCGCAACAGTCATGACATCCAGGGGTGCACTCGAATGTGGGAATTCGTGAGCGGAAGAATCTGATCTTTTGACTATTCATCGGTGCGCCGCGATCTTGTTCAGCTGCCGCTGCCCGGCGACAGTCCGAGGAACGCCGCTGCCTCTTGCATGGCGCTCTCGGCCAGTTCGCGGGCGCCCTCGCCGCCACCAGGCGTCATCAATCCGGCCAGCGCCGCGTAGAGCAAGTGGATCAGGTCGACGGCACAATGGTACTGTTCTTCGGCGCTCATGCTTTTCTCTCTACGAAACCGGTTCTTCAACGCCCGGGCAGATGTCGCGCCAGCCAGAACGATGCCGACACCGCGGCAACAGCCCATAGCGTCACGACCACCAGCGCCGCAACATGGCTGACGGGGCGGCTGGCGGCCGCTTCGGCCGCCGCGCGATGCTGGCGCATTACCTCAACCGGAATCCACCGTATGGCCAGCAACAGGCCCAGAGGCACCACCACCACATCGTCCAGATAGCCGAGCACCGGAATGAAATCGGGAACCAGGTCAATGGGCGACAAGGCATAGGCGGCGACCAGCAAGGCCAGCGCCCTTGCATGCCATGGCGTGCGGGGATCTTGCGCGGCCAGCCACACCGCATGCACATCTTCCTTGACTGCGTGAGCCCAACGCCGCGAACGTGCGGTCAAATGGGCCAGCAGGTCCCGACGCCACAAATGCAGCCGCACATCGTCCAGCACCGGGACTGCGGCAAGCGCAAGCAGCAGCGTTGCCAGCGCGAGCGTGGCGCTGAACCCGACGTGCTTGAACCCCAGGGCGCCAACCACGCCGCCGGCAAAGAACAGCGCGACCAGCGTGATGAGTACCCATAGCTTGTGCCGGTTGGCGAGCACCAGTGGCTTGCCCGAATCAGCCCTGGACAGGTTGCAATAGAACAGCTTGCCCAGTTCGATGCCGATGTCGGTGACCATGCCGGTCACGTGCGTGGTGCGGATCTCGGCGTTCGACAGCTTGGTGACCATGGCATTTTGCAAGCCCATGATGAAACAGAGCACCATCACCGTTGCCGGCACGAACAACCATTCATGGTGCCCGAGATTGCTGCCGAGCAGGCCAAAACACACCAACAGCAAGGCTTCAAGCATGAGCGGCAATGCGTATTCGCTGTGCAGGCGCTCGCGCCGGGCCCAGTTGATCAGCACCGCCGAGCAGGCGGCGCCCGCCAGAAACGACAGCAAGGCGCCAAGGCCGTCCAGCATCAGCCAGAAACTGCCAAGCGCCAGGTTGTCGGCCATGGCGGACACGACGCCCGACATGTGCGAGGTGTACTGCTGCACGGCCAGGAAGCCGCCTGCGTTGGTCGCGCCGGCAACGAACGTCAGGTAGCAGGCCAGTTGCCGGTTGCTGCCGGGGCTGCGCTCCTTCCCAGTCAGCTTGCGCAAGTACAGGATTGGCATGGTTGCATTGGTAAGGAGTCCTGCGCGCTGGGAAGGGGCTGGTCAATACCGGACGTGCGGCCTTGCCAGCTTCGGCCAGGCCCCACGATCCGACGCCAGCCGCTCGCCGCGTTTCAGGCGGCGAGCGGCGGTGGTCAGGCTTAGCGAGTGCGCGGTTTCCAGGATGCGCGCCCGCGCCAGCAGCGCGTCCAGTGAGGGCAGCTTGTGCGCCCCTTTCCAGGCAAACAGCGTGTAGTTGCAACTGTCTTCGGAAAGGGAAATCGACATCGACTGGCCGAACACGGTGCTGGCTTCTTCCAGGTAAAGCGGGATATCGGGATCGCTTTCGAGAAAATTCGCGACCAGCACACCGGTATCGGCCAGGCGGGCATGACAGGCGGCATAGAAGTCCGCCGTCCCAAGCTGTACCGGCATGCCATCGGCCAGGAACCCGTCCACCAGGATGACGTCCGGCCGCGCATCCTGGTTCGCGACATAGTCGGCGCCATCTGCGCAAACCACCTCGAGCCGTTCGTCATCCGGCGGGATCTGGAACTGCTCGCGCAGGGCGATGACCGCCGGATTGATTTCTATTGCCACGATCCTGGTGTTGGGCAGATGCCGGTAGCAGTATTTGACCAGCGAACCGCCGCCCAGGCCGATCATCGAGATCCTGGCGGGGGCTGGGTGCAACAGCAGGAATCCCATCATCGTCCGGGTATAGCCCAGCACGAGCTTGTCGGGATCCTTGCGCGACATGAAGCTCTGGGTGGCGAGCGCGTCGAAATGCAGGGACAGGGCGTGCTGGGTTTCCAGCACCTTGGGCGTACCGTCGTGGCTAGCCTCGGCAAGGAACTTCAGATAGGCATCGAACGAGGTGCGGTCGGCGTGCATGGCCTGGGGTTCCATCAAAGCGCCTTGGGGAGCGTCTCTCCCCTCAGCAATGCCGCGATGGTGACGACAGCGGCGGCCTCGTCCGCTCCGTCCGCCTGGATGCGTAGGTGCGTTCCCACTCGGGCGGACAGCCGCATGACCTCCATCACATGCTTGGCGTTTACAACCCAGGGGCCACTGGCCAGCAGGATCTCGCACTCAAACTGATTGGCTATGAAAGCCAGCCGAGCGGAATTCCGGCCTTGAAATCCGTTCCCGGCAGTTACCTCTATCGTCACTTCTACCACTGCGCCCTCATCAGAAAATGGTGCCCCGCAAGACTCGTTTGTGCGACGCCCCGCGCGCCCTCCCGGCAGGCACGATCCTTGCCATGCCAGATCTTCCGGCGCCACCACACTGCCGTGCCGGAGGCCATGCCGGCGCATCCTGGAGATGTATATAATGATAATGCCATTATTATACGATGACATTGTTAGACGCATGGAATCCAAGACCGCCCGCCTGACCGTATTGATCGATCCGGAGAAGAAAAAGGCCTTTGAGGCGCTCTGTGCCGCCCAGGACCAGACACCATCCCAGGTTGTTCGCCAGATGATTCGCGACTATTTGCAGCAGTACGAGGTGGACTACGCCACCCGGCCGACGCTTGGAGCGCTCAGGTCCGTGGCGAAGGAACGCGGGTGATGCCTAGGGTCCGGCAGGTGCCCACGCTCAAGTGCCCACGCTCAAGTGCCCACGCTCAGGTGCGCACCGCTAATGCCGGCGCCGGATCGCTAGCGCCGTGTGGCACCGGTCTGCCGAACGGCGCTTAGTATGCCGCGCAGGATCTCTGCTGGCGGCGGCGGACAGCCCGGCACGGCTACGTCGACCGGGATCACGTTGGCGACACGGCCGCAGCTCGCATAGCTCTCCCCGAAGATTCCCCCGGTACAGCCGCAATCGCCTACCGCCACCACCAGTTTCGGCTCCGGGGTTGCCGCGTAGGTGCGCCGCAGGGCCTCTTCCATATGACGCGAAACGGGTCCGGTCACCAGCAGCATGTCGGCATGGCGCGGGCTGGCGACGAACTTGATGCCCAGGCCTTCGATGTTGTAGTAGGGATTGCCGAGTGCGTGGATCTCCAGCTCGCAGCCATTGCATGAGCCGGCGTCGACCTGCCGGATCGTCAGCGCCTGGCCGAGAATGTCGAGCAGCTCCCGGTGGATGCGCCGGATGGTGGCGGCTTCGCCCTCCGCGCCGGGCGGAGCAGGCTCGGTAACGATGCCGGTACGGGCGATCTGCCTGAGGATTTGCCACATAAGGGTCTAAAGGTCGTGCCCTGAATAGCTGAGGTTGAAGGATTTGTTGATCAGCGGGAAGTCCGGCACGATGTTGCCGATGATGGCATGCTCCAGCACTGGCCAGTTCTGCCACGACGGGTCGTGGCAATGGCAGCGGAGAATGCGGCTGTCATCGGCAAGTTCGAGCGCAACGAGGACTTCGCCTCGCCAGCCCTCCACCCATCCCACGCCGATGGCGGCCCCAGCGGGCGCTTGCGGCACGATTCGCGTGGCGCCCTGCGGCAGGCCTGCACCGATGGCACGGATCAGTCGCAGCGACTCCAGCAGCTCATCGAATCGCACCGCCACGCGGGCGGCGACATCGCCGCCGCGGTGCGTGGCCATCTTCACGGCGAGGCTATCGTAGGGCGGCCAGGCATGGTCGCAGCGCAGGTCCGCGGCGCGCCCGCTGGCACGTCCGGCCACACCGGTAAGCCCAAGCCGAGCGGCAAGCTGTGGCGTGACGCAGCCGGCGCCAAGAAAGCGGTCCTGCAGGCCCGCATGTTCGTCGTACACCGCACGCAGCACGCGTACTTCCCGCTCGACGTCGCCGCACTGCTGCCGCAGGCGCTCAAGCATGGCTGGCGCCAGGTCTTGCGCAACGCCGCCCGGTACCACGGCGTCCATCATCAGCCGGTGGCCGAAAGCCTCTGCGGACAGCCGCTGCCAGTCTTCGCGCAGGCGCGAGAATTGCGCCAGGCCGAAGGCAAGCCCCGCGTCGTTGCCCAGCGCACCCAGGTCACCCAGGTGATTGGCCACCCGCTCACGCTCGAGCATCAGGGCGCGCAGCCAGTCCGCCCGCGGTGGAGGCACGCAGCGCCAGGCGGACTCCAGCGCCATGCAATAGGCCCAGGCATACGCCACGGTGGAGTCGCC
Organism: Cupriavidus sp. CP313; assembly: GCF_054072015.1. NCBI lineage: Bacteria > Pseudomonadati > Pseudomonadota > Betaproteobacteria > Burkholderiales > Burkholderiaceae > Cupriavidus > Cupriavidus sp. CP313. The sequence continues at coordinate 157,599 of NZ_JBSVZB010000003.1, forward strand.
CGAGACCCGGCCGGCCAGCCGGTAGCCCTCGGGCGGCGCCAGTTCGGTGAAACGCCGCTCGATGCCCTTGTGGGTGTAGCCCAGGTGTTCTTCCAGCCGCAGCACCTTCTCGCCGACCACGGAAAAGCGGAAGTGGCCGGGTTCGATGATGCCGGCATGCACCGGGCCGACCGCTATCTCATGCACCCCGTCGCCCTCCACGCGCACGAAAGGATAGTCGGCGGGCAGTTTGCCGGCCGTCGCAGCTTCCGCCTGCGCGCCGCCTTGCAGCGGCCGCGCCCCTGCCGGCCACAGGCCGTGGTCCAGCCAGGGCCGGGCATCGCGGCTGCCCTGCACGGCGATACCCACCAGGTCGGTCATGGCACGCTGCATCCGGCCCGCGCATGGGAAACCGCCGACCAGGTCCGGCACGGCGGGCGCGACACCATCCAGCCGCAGTTCGAGCCATATCAGTCCCCGCGGCGTGGCGTACGTCACGCATGCCGTCAACGTACCGCCGCTGGCACGCCGGTCGACGCCCCACAGCGCAACCAGGCGCCCGTCCGCATCTGCCACCTCATGGGCCATGGCGGACCAGTCGTCCAGCCCGACCTGGCCATGCCAGACGGGTAGCGGCCCGGACAGCCGCACCAGGTCGAGCCTGAGATCGGACGGTGCCATCGGTTCAGCTCCCAAGCATTGCGGCTGCCTGCCGGTACCAGGTGTCGAGATAGGGCGGAATATAAAGGCCCAGCATCAGCCCCAATGCGAGGTGCGTGAACACCGGGACCAGCGCTGGCGGATGCGCCAGCGGCTTGAGCGTGGTATCGCCGAAGACCATCGGTTGCACCCGGCTGAACACCGCGGCGAACGCCAACCCGAGTGCCAGCAGCAGGAAGGGCGTGGCCCACGGCTGTTCGCGCATGGCGGTGGTGACGATCAGGAACTCGCTGGCAAAGACCCCGAACGGCGGCATGCCCAGGATGGCGAGCACCCCTACCATCAGGCCCCAGCCGACCGTGGGACTGACACGGATCAGCCCGCGGATGTCGTCCATCACTTGCGTGCCCGCCTTCTGTGCGGCGTGGCCGACGGCGAAGAAGATCGCTGACTTGACCAGCGAATGCACCGTCATGTGCAGTAGGCCGGCATAGCTGGCGATCGGGCCGCCCATGCCGAAGGCGAAGGTCATCATGCCCATGTGCTCGATGGATGAATACGCGAACATGCGCTTGATGTCGCGCTGCCGGATCAGGAAGAAGACCGCCGCGACCACCGATAGCAGGCCGAACCCCATCATCAGGCGGCCGGTCAGATGGTTGCCCAGCGCCGCATCGGTCAGCACCTTGCAGCGCAGCACGGCATAGAGCGCCACATTGAGCAGCAGGCCGGAGAGCACGGCGGATACCGGGGTTGGCCCTTCGGCGTGGGCGTCGGGCAGCCAGTTGTGCAGCGGGACCAGGCCGACCTTGGTGCCATAGCCGATAAACAGGAAGGCAAACGCCAGCGTGATGATGTTGGGATCGAGCTGACCCTTGACCGCATCCAGGTTGGTCCACAGCAGCGCCCCGCCCTCCGGGCCGATGACCTGCTCGGCGGCCATGTACAACAGCACCGTGCCGAACAGCGCCTGGGCAATCCCCACCCCGCACAGGATGAAGTACTTCCATGCCGCCTCGAGGCTGGCGGCGGTGCGGTAGACGCTGACCAGCAGCACCGTGGTCAGTGTGGCGGCCTCCATCGCAACCCAGACGATGCCCATATTGTTGGTCGTCAGCGCCAGCAGCATGGTGAAGGTGAAGAGCTGGTACATGCTGTGGTACAGGCGCAGCCGCGGCGGCGTCATCTTGCCGTGGTCGTGCTCCACCCGCATGTACGGCCGCGAGAAGATCGAAGTGGTCAGGCCCACGAACGCGGTCAGCGCAACCAGAAAGACGTTCAGGGCATCGATGTAGAACTCCCGGTCCCATGCCAGCATGGGACCATCGGCGACGATCTGCGCCGTCAGCACGCAGGCGGCGAGGAATGTGCCCAGGCTGAAGGCGACATTGATGTCGCGTGCGCGCTCGCGATGTCCCGTCAGCGCCAGCACCAGCCCGCCGGCGAGCGGAATTGCGAGCAGAAAGGCCAGCGCGGTCAATTCAATCCTCCTTCAGCTTCTCAAGGTGACGGATGTCCAGGCTGTCGAACTGCTCGCGGATCTGGAACATGAACACACCCAGGATCAGCACGCCGATCAGCACATCCAGCGCGATGCCCAGCTCGACCACCATCGGCATGCCATAGGTCGCGGCGGTGGCGGCAAAGAAAAGGCCATTCTCCATCGCCAGGAAGCCGATGACCTGCGGCACCGCCTTGGAGCGCGTGATCATCATCAGGAAGGACAACAGCACGCAGGCCAGCGCGATGCCCAGCGTGCCGCTGGCCAGCTTCAGCGACAGCCGCGAGATCGGCATGGTGAGGTTGAAGGCGAAGATCACCACCAGGATGCCGATCAGCATGGTGGTGGGAATGTTGATCAGCGTCTCGACGTCCCTGCGGATCCGGAGACGATCGACAACGCGGTGCAGCAGATAAGGGATGAGCAACATCTTGAGAATCAGGGTCAGGCTGGCCGACAGGTAAAGGTGCGGCTGGCCCGTTACGTAGCCGACGACGGCGGTGGCCAAGGCCAGGGTCGCCCCCTGCAACGTGAACAGATTGATCAGCGACAGGATCCGTCGCTGCGAGATCATGGCGAAGGCGAGGATCAACAGCACCGCCCCGAGCAGATTGACAAACTGGGTGAGGAGTACGGTCACTGGCCTGTCCTCCGGGGTTCAGCGAGCCAGCAGCAAGTGGACCAGCATGCCGATCACCGCCAGCAGAAAGGCGGTGGCCAGGAACTCCGGCACGCGGAAGATGCGCATCTTGGCGCTCGCCGTCTCCAGCACCGACAGCAGGAGCCCACCCACCATGAGCTTGAACAGCAGCGCGGGCAGCGCCAGCAGCATGGCCAGGGGCGCTTGCGCTTCCGCAATGCCCCATGGGAAGAACAGCGCCAGGCCGATGCAGGAATAGGCGAACAGCTTCAGGCTTGCCGCCCACTCAAGGAGCGCCAGATGCCGGCCCGAGTATTCCAGGATCAGCGCCTCGTGGATCATCGTCAGCTCGAGGTGGGTGGCGGGATTGTCGACCGGTATGCGGGCGTTCTCGGCCAGGGATACCATGGTGAACGCCACGCCGGCAAACGCCAGGCCCGGATAGATGGCCAGGTCCCGGTGGGCAATCGTCTCGACAATGGTGGTGAGCGAAGTCGATTTGGAGATCAGCGAGGCAGAGAACAGCACCATCAGCAGCGCCGGTTCCGCCAGGAAGCCGATCAGCATCTCGCGCCGCGCGCCCAGCGTCCCGAAAGCGGTGCCGACGTCCATTGCCGCCAGCGAGATGAAGACCCGCGCCAGCGCGAACAGGCCGACCAGGGCAATCGCGTCGGCGGCCGGCGCCAGGGGCAGATCCGTGGACACGGTCGGGATGATCGAGCACGCCAGCGCCATGCAGCCGAACACCACGTAAGGGGTGGCGCGGAACAGCGGCGAGGCATTGTCCGCGATCACCGATTCCTTGTTGAACAGCTTGTGCAGCATGCGATAGGGCTGCCACAGGCTGGGCGCCGACTTGTTCTGCAGCCAGGCACGCCACTGATTGACCCAGCCGGTCAGCAACGGCGCCAGCGCGATCGAGATCACGATCTCAAGCAGCTGTGACAGGATCCCGGTCAGGTTCATGCGGCCCTCTTCACATCACGGCCAGCAGCGTGGCGGCCAGGGTCAGGAAGCTGTACAGCAGGTAAACCGAGATGCGTCCCTGTTGCATCAGGCCGATCAGCCGGGCCAGGTACGACGTCAGATCGATCACGGGGCGATACAGCCAGCGCCAGAAATGGTCCGCCACCGTGACCCGGTAGTGCGGCTGTTCATCGAATGGCGTCGGCAGGTCACGGCGCATCTGGAAAAACGGCTCGAAGATCTGACGGATCGGCTGACCAAACCCCTCGGCAGTGTCCTGCATGCGTGCGGTGCCCCAGGGGAAGCCGCACGCCCAGGGCGGGCTGCGGCGCAGCCGGCCATGGTAGAAGCGTCGCACCAGCAGATAGGCGAGCGCAAAACTGGCCAGGATGCCTGACAGGAAAATAACCGGCCCATAGCTGGCCTGAGCCAGGCCGTTCGGCGCCAGCAGCCAGCCGCTGGCCGCGGTCCGGGCGCCGAGTCCGCTCGCCACCAGTTGCTGCGTCACCGGATCGATCAGCTGGACGAATTGCGTCGGCAGCAGGCCCAGCGCGATGCAGCCCAGCCCCAGCCACAGCATGCCCGCGCGCTCCCAGCGGCCGGCGTCATGCGCCTGGGCCAGCCTGGGCTCACGGGGCTGGCCGAGGAAGATCACGCCGAAGAACTTGACCATGGTGTAGCCGGCCAGTGCCGTCACCAGCGCGATCAGCGCGGCGACCACCGGGATCAGCATGGTCAGTATCGGTTCCGGCAGACCAGGCGTGAACAGGAAGCTCTGCAGCAGCAGCCACTCCGAGACGAAACCGCCAAGCGGGGGCAGCCCCGCGCTGGCCAGCACCCCCAGCAGCGTCAGCCAGCCCACCCATGGCATGTAGCGAATCAGTCCGCCCAGCTTGCCCAGGCTTCTCTCGGCGGTGGCATGCAGCACGCTGCCGGTACCCAGAAAAAGCAGGCTTTTGAAGAAGGCATGGCTGGCAACATGGTAAAGCGCGGCCGTCAGGGCCAGGGCGGCCATCGGCTTCATGCCGTAGGCCGAGAACAGCAGTGTCAGGCCCATGGCAACGAAGAGCAGGCCCATGTTCTCGATCGAAGAATAAGCCAGCAGCCGCTTCATGTCGGTCTGAACGGCTGCGAAGACCACGCCGAACAGCGCGGTGGCCAATCCGATGGCCAGCAGCAATCCGCCCCACCACCACAGGCGCATCTGCAGCAGGTCGAAGGACACGCGCAACAGGCCGTAGATGGCGGTGTTGAGCATCACGCCGCTCATCATTGCCGATACCGGAGACGGCGCTGCGGGATGCGCCTCCGGCAGCCAGATGTGCAGAGGCAGGATGCCGGCCTTGGCGCCGAATCCGAACAGGGCAAGCAGGAAACCGACGGAAGCCCAGAACGGCGTCAGCGCCTGGGCGCGCATGTTGGCAAACGTATAGTCGCCGGTGTTGGCCTGCAGCACGCCAAAGCACAGCAGGATGGCGATCGCCCCGATGCGCGCCATCGTGATGTAGAGATAGCCGGCGGCGCGCACTTCGGCGATGCGGTGGTTGGCGGTCACCAGGAAGAATGAAGACAACGCCATGGTTTCCCACATCACCATGAACGAGTAGGCATCGTCCGCCAGGATCACCCCGGCCATGCTGGCGAGAAACAGGTGGTATTCAAGACAAAGCAGGCCTGGCGGCGTGCCTTCGCCCTTGCGGAAATAGCCAGCCGCAAACGTCGAGATGCCAGCCGCCGCTCCCCCCATCACCATCAGGAAGTAGGCGGACAGGCTGTCGAGCCGGAGGTGGAACGGCAGCGATGGCAGGCCGATGGGCAGCACGGCTGCCTCGGGCGTGCCAGACACAGCGTGCAGCGCCAGGCCGAACAGCGCCAGCCCTGACAAGCCGCCGATCGGGAACAGCACGCGGGATACCAGGGCAAACCGATGCAGCGCCAGCACCCCTGCCACGCCGACCAGCAGCCAGGCCCCCACCACAACCAGCATCCAGTCGATATGAAGCCATTGCGTGAGAGGGGGCACGCTGCTCATGGGTCAGGCTCCGCGGCGGGTCGCACGGCGCCTGGCGGGAGGTGCCGCACCGCGCCGCGACGGTGGCCTGTCATTGCCGATGGTTTCCGCCTTGTCCGTGCCCCCGCCGCCGGGGACATACCGGACGCCATGCTGCGCCAGGTAGTCGCGGATAAGGCGACGTATCACCTGCGAGGCAGTCAGATCCTGCTGTGCACAAAGGCGCTCAAAGGCAGCCTTCTTGTCGGGATCGATGAGCAGCGTAAGCCGGGCGGTCTTTTGCTCCATGGGAGCCCTCAACATGGCAATACGATGATGACGTGAATCACATCATACATGATGGCCATGCGAACCCAAAGGGGCCAGAAGACCGGTGATAGAAAGCAAAACGCCCCGTCGTTCACCTGCGCGCTGGACCGAAGCCGCCATCCCTGGTGAACGCTCCCTTCTCCCGCGCAGTGGGAGAGGGGTGGGGGTGAGGGCCGGAGCCTCAACGAAGTGCAGCGCGTTGGTATGCCAGCGCCTGCCCTCACCCCCGGCCCCTACCCAGGAACCGTTTGCCAAGTAAGTAGACCCCACTCCGTCATTCCCGCGAAGGCGGGAATCCAGCGGCTTTGAGAAGCGCTCGCGCTTCAAAGACACTGGGTCCCCGCCTACGCGGGGACGACGTGTCGGTTACTGGGAGCAAGTCGGCATGGCCAGCGTGCGGTCATCTCTCCCGCAGCGGGAGAGGGGAACAAACCGGCAGCAGGCAGGCCTTGTCAGCCGCTTTGCTAGTGGGCCGGCAGCGCGCTGCGGATCAGCAGGTTGACCCGTTCCGGCTGCTCGTGGATCACCCAGTGGGTGCCCTCGGGGATGCGTTCCACGCGCAGGTCGGGCACGAAGTCACCCAGCCCGTCCACCAGTGATTTCGGCAGCGCGCGGTCGCGCTCGCCCCAGATCACCAGCGTGGGCACTCTGACCACAAAGGCGGCCGGATCCAGGCGCGAGATGTCGGGCGGCGGCTCGCCCTCGGCCGGCGGATGCATGGGCGAGGCGCGGTAGAAATTGACCCCGCCGGTGAGCGGATGGACGCCGGCGTCCTGGCCTTCGCCCGGCTGGGACCATGCCGCGTGGTACCTGGCGCGCGTCTCGGGCGTGTACCAGGCCGCCGGCTTGCCGTCGGCATCGGCCAGCATCCGCTCCAGCAGCGCAAAGTCGTTGGCGGCCAGTGCCTTTTCCGCGCCCGGCTTGCGCAGCCAGTTCATATAGGCGGAAGCGGCCTGCTGCGCGGGATCGGTGGCCAGCGCGCGCGCAAACAGGTACGGGTGCGGCGAGTTGACGATGATGAGCTGGCGCACCAGTTGCGGGAACTGGATCGCCAGGTTCCAGCAGATCGCCCCGCCCCAGTCGTGCGCCACCACCACGGCCTGGTCATAGCCCAGCGCGCTGACCAGCTGCACCAGGTCTTCGACGATATGGCGCGGCCGGTAGGCCTCGACCTCGGCGGGCTTGCTCGACAGGTTGTAGCCGCGCAAGTCCGGCGCCACGGCAAAATGCGTGTGCCCGAACTCGGCGAGCTGGGCCTCCCATTCGAACCAGAATTCAGGAAAGCCGTGCACGAACAGCATCAGCGGCTTGCCGCGCTCGCCCGCGCTGGCGTAGTGCAGGCGGGTGCCGTTGGGCAGCGTGGCGTACTGCAGGTGGCGGATCACGGCGGCGGGGGCAGCCATGTTGTTCTCCATATGCGGTCCTCCTCGTTGTGGCGTTGTGCTGGCGTCAGCCGCGCAGCGCGGCAACGAGGCCCGCGCGGACCTCGGGCTTGTCGGCAAACGGATCGCCGGGATTGCGCTGCCCGACGATATCCTCGAAGCGCTGGCGCACGGGGGCGAGCGCCTGGGGGTGGGAATAAATATAGAAGCTTTCGTCGCGGATGGCATCGAAGGTCAGCTGCGCGACCTCGGCGGCGGTCACCTTGCCGGAGCCGACGGCCTTGTCCGACAAGGCCTGCGACACCAGCTGCGAGCGCGTCGGCGGCGCCTGGTTGGCCAGGTCGGCGGGCCGGTTGCGCTGGGACTGGTTGATGCCGGTCGGCACGAAGTACGGGCACAGCACCGAGCAGCGCACCTGCTCCGTCACCAGGCCCAGGTCCTGGTACAGGGTTTCAGTCAACGCCACCACCGCGTGCTTGGACACGTTGTACACGCCCATTGCCGGCGGGTTCAGCAAGCCCGCCATCGACGCCGTGTTGACGATATGGCCCTGGTAGGCCGGATCCTTCTCTGCCGCGGCCAGCATCAGCGGCGTGAAGATGCGCACGCCGTGCACGACGCCGTACAGGTTGACGCCCATCACCCACTCCCAATCCTTCTCGGAGTTCTCCCAGATCAGGCCGCCCGCGCCCACGCCGGCGTTATTGAACAGCAGGTTGACCTGGCCGAAGGCCTCGATGGCAGCATCGGCCAGCGCCTGCACCTGGTCGGCACGCGAGACGTCTGTGCGCAACCCGATCACCGGCACATTGCGTGCCTTGAATGCCGCTACGGTCGCGTCCAGCGCGTCTTCCTGCACATCCGCCAGCACCAGCTTCATGCCGAGGTCGGCGGCAATGTGGGCAAACTCCTTGCCGAAACCCGAGGCGCCGCCGGTAATGACAGCCACCTTGTTGGAGAAATCCTTCATATCGTCTGTCCTGTCGCGTGATTCGTTTGGGGAACGGCGGGCCGTGTGCCGTGCGCGCGCTCAGGCGGCGCGCTGCACCTGGTAGCCTTGCCGCGGGAAATGCACATTGAGCGCACCGGCGCGCGGGTCCTGGCGGCGCAGCGTGACGCGGCGCGCGGTCAGCGACAGCAGCACGCCGGCCACCGGGTCGCGCGCATAGTCGGTGGGCGTGACGGTGACGGGGTCGCCGGCCTGCAGGCCGGCATCCGCGACCACCCCCTCATCCAGCGCCAGCGGATCGGCACTGCGCGCGGCGCCGATCGCGTCCTCGCTGTCGATCACGCGCGGCCGGCCATGGCCGAAGGTGTTCATGCGCGCATACCAGGCCTGCAGGCGCGGATAACCCTCCAGCAGCTGCGCCAGCGCGCCGGCGCGGCGGATAAACCAGAGGTTGTGGTACAGCGAGAAGTCGGCAACCGACAGCGCCGGGCCGGCCACATGCTCGATCCCGGCCGCGAACTGCGTTTCCAGTTGCCCGAACGTTTCATGCAGCAGCGCGGTGGCTTCGGGCAACGGCATGCGCAGCGCATTGGTGTCGCCGCGCATGGCCTTGCGGTCGGCGCTAAAGGCCTGGACCTGCGCCGGCGACAGGTGGCCCAGCATGCTGGCAACGCCGGCTGGCTGGAACACATAGGTCACTGACGCCGTGAACAGCGCCGCATCGAACCATGCTGCCGCGACCCGCGCCGCCGTGGCCTGGGCCGGTGGATACAGCGCCGGCGTGGGCGCCAGCGCGTCCAGCACCTCGCAGATCAGCACGGTATCGCAGTAGATATCGGCACCGACCTGCATCACCGGCGTGCGGCGGTAGCCGCCGGTCAGCGCCAGCAGGTCAGGCTTGGGCAGGACGGCGGGGATTTCCACCGCCTGCCACGCCAGTCCCTTGGCGCCAAGTGCCAGGCGCACCTTCTCAGAGAATGGCGAAGTTGCGTACTGATGAAGAATGATGTCGGCCATGCGCTCCACCTCCATGTTTGCCAGCGGGTGCCAGCTAGTGTGTCCTGTTCCGCAAATACCTTGCCATGAAATCGCCCAGTTGGCCGCCATGCGTCGTTGCTCGTCGTTGCCATAGCTACGGCTATGGCGCCTCCTCGCGCCTAGCCTGACGGCCAACTGGACGATTTCATTTTGGCAAGCTATCTGCGGAACAGGACACTAGTGCCATGCGGATTCAATCCAGCAGGTCCGGCTGTTCCTTGACGATGCGGGCATACAGCGGCTGGAACTGGAACCAGCCCGCCTGCGCCGTGCCGACGATCGAATAGGCCTGGCGCGCGGCCGCATCGGAGATCAGCTTGAGCGGCGCCTGGGTGCGCGCCGCGGCGGCTTCGGCCAGCAACTGGACCTGGCAAGAGCGCTCCATGGTGATGAACCACCAGGCGGCTTCGTCCACGGTCTTGCCGACCGTCAGCAGGCCGTGGTTCTGCAGGATGGCGGCCTTGTTCTGGCCCAGCGCATTGGCGATGCGCTGGCCCTCGTCGAGTTCCACCACCACGCCGCCGAAATCGTCATAGACCGCATGGTCCTGGTAGAACGCGCACACGTCCTGCGTGAGCGGATCGAGCGGGCGGCCCAGCGTGGACCACGCGCGGCCATAGGTGCTGTGCGAATGCGCGGCCGCGACCGCATCGGAGCGGGTCTGGTGCACGCGCGAATGGATGGCGAAGGCCGCGGCATTGACCGGGTAGTCGCCCTCCACCACGTCGCCGTGGTGGTCGCAGCGGATCAGGTTGGAGACCTTGACCTGGCTGAAATGCACGCCGAAGGGATTGACCCAGAAGGTATCGGGAAACTCCGGGTCGCGCGCGGTGATATGGCCGGCCACGCCTTCATCGAAACCGAATTTGGAAAACAGCCGGAAGGCCGCGGCCAGGCGCTGCTTGCGGTGCAGGCGCTCTTCGGCGGCGGTGGCGAACTGCGGCGGGCGCGGCAGGTTGCGGTAGCGGGCCTTGACCTCTTCGGGCAGGCCGGCGCCGATCTCGTCGGCGCTCTGGATTTGCGGGGCTTGCGGGGCATTCATCGGTGTCTCCATTTTTTTTGGTGAAATCCGTTGCCCGCGGCGCGCCCGGCAGGCGCGCCGCGGCCCTGCATGCGCCGGTCAGACCAGCTTGACCAGCTGCTTGCCGAAGTTCTTGCCCTTGAGCAGCCCGATAAAGGCTTCCGGCGCGCTGGCCAGGCCTTCGGCAACGCTCTCGCGGAACTTGAGCTTGCCTTGTGCGACGGCGGTGCCCAGTTCCTTCAGCGCCTGCGGCCAGACTTCCATATGCTCCGAGACGATAAAGCCTTCGATGGTCAGGCGCGACACCAGGATCAGCTGCGGGTTCTTCAGCGGCAGCGGCTGGCCGTCATAGCCCGCGATCATGCCGCACATGGCGATGCGGCCGAAGGCGTTCATGCGCGTCAGCACGGCGTCCAGGATATCGCCGCCGACATTCTCGAAATAGCCGTCGATGCCGTCCGGGGTGGCTTCCTTGAGCATCTTGTAGAGTTCCTTGGGGTCCTTGGCCGCCTTGTAGTCGATGCAGGCATCGAAGCCCAGCTCATTGACCACGTAGTCGCACTTGTCCTTGCCGCCGGCAAAGCCGACCGCGCGGCAGCCGGCCAGCTTGGCCAGCTGCCCGACCACGCTGCCCACCGCGCCGGAGGCCGCGCTGACCGCGATGGTCTTGCCCGGCTTGGGCAGGATGATCTTGTTCAGGCCATACCAGGCGGTCACGCCCGGCATGCCGACCGAGCCCAGGTAGGCCGACAGCGGGATATGCGTGGTATCGACCGGCTGCAGGCCGGTGCCGTCGCTGACGCCCATCTCCTGCCAGCCGAACATGCCGACCACCTTGTCGCCCGGCTTGAACTTGCTGTTCTTGCTTTCCACCACTTCGCCCACGGTGCCGCCGATCATGACCTCATCGAGCGGCTGCGGCGCGGCGTAGGACTTGCTCTCGTTCATGCGGCCGCGCATATACGGGTCCAGCGACAGGTAGTGGTTGCGCACCAGCACCTGGCCGTCGGCGATCTGCGGCATGGGCACTTCTTCCAGGCGGAAATTGGCCGGCGTCACCGCGCCTTCGGGACGCGAGGCCAGGACGATGCGCTTGAACGTTTTGGACATGATCGATTCCTTTCAGTAGGAATATGGAACAGCTTGAATACTGCGTCGGGAGGGACAGCCGCGCTGCCCCGTCTGCTGCATCGGCGCCGGCGCTCAGCCGTCGGCACCGGTATCGGTTTCACCCGGGCGCTGCGGCGGCATGCGCCGGATGTACTTGAAGGTGCCCGAGCCACGCGCCACGGTCCTGCCGTCGGCGTCGACGATCTCGCCTTCGCAGAACACCATGGTGGTGGTGCGGTGCACGGTGGTGCCGCGCGCGGTCAGCGCGCCGCGCCCCGGCGCCATGAAGCTGGTCTTCATCTCGATGGTGACCACGCCCCGGCCGTCCGCGTCGCTGCTGCGGCCGGCCACCGCCATGGCCACGTCGAGCAGCGTCATGATCACGCCGCCGTGGGCCATGTCCCAGCTGTTCTGGTGGCGCTTTTCGATCGGCAGCGCGATCTCGCTGCGGCCGCCTTCGGCGAGGTTGCAGGTCACGCCGAGGTCGGCAAGGAAGGGAATGTGGGTCAGGGGGCCTTTGAACTGGTTCATGGCAATTGCGAGTCCGTAGTTGGGTGCCGGCGAGACCGAGGCCTCGCCGGCCCCAAGTTTGAGGGCAATCCGGGATTCCGCCAAGCCGCGCCGTGCGTCATGTCCGGAATGCCCCCGGCCTGGCTCAGACCGCGCTGACGCCGCCGTCCACCGCCAGGATCTGGCCGGTGATGTGCTTGCCGGCGTCGCTGGCAAACAGCAGCGCCGCACCCTTCAGGTCCTCGTCGTCGCCCAGGCGGTGCAGCGGCACGCCGGCGCACATGGCGTCCACGCCCAGGCGCTCGAGCGAGCCCTTGGTCATCTTCGACGGGAAGAAGCCCGGCGCGAGTGCATTGACGGTGATGTTGTGCTCGCCCCACTCGCCCGCCAGCGTGCGCGTGAAGTTGACCACCGCACCCTTGGAGGTGTTGTAGGCAATGGTCTCCATGCTGCCCGGCGGGTTGCCGGCCAGGCCCGCGATCGACGCCACGTTGATGATGCGGCCATAGCGGCGCGGGATCATCGACAGCTTGCCGATGCGCTGGCTCAGCAGGAACAGGCCGCGGATGTTCAGGTTCATCACCTTGTCCCAGGCCTCGACCGGATGGTCTTCGGCTGGGGCGCCCCAGGTGGCGCCGGCGTTGTTGACCAGGATGTCGACGTGGCCCAGTTTAGCGATGGCTTCGTCCGCCAGGCGCGCGATCTCCGACTCCTGCGAGCCGTCGGCGGCGATCCAGTCGGCTTCGATGCCGAGCGACTTCAGGTGCGCCTGCGCCGCCTGCAGCTCATCGGCCTTGCGTGCCGACAGCACCACGCGCGCGCCCTGCTCGCCCAGCGCCTCGGCAATCTGCAGGCCAAGCCCGCGCGAGCCGCCGGTGATCAGCGCGGTCTTGCCCTTCAGGTCAAACAGTTGCTGGATGGTACGCATATTGTCTTCCTTCGTTCTGTAGTGTTCGGGATAGGCGAGCGCTGCTCAGAACCACGCGTCCTGCATGTCGAGCGTGGTGCGGTCGAGCGATTCAAGCAGCGCCAGCTGCGGGCCGACCTTGGGCAGCTCCCAGCGGAAGAAGTACGCCGCCGCGGCCAGCTTGCCGCGGTAGAAGTCCTCGTCTTCCTTGCCGTTCGCGCGCGGCAGCGCGGCTTGCGCCAGCAGCGCCTGCTCCAGCCAGATCCACGCCACCACCACGTGCCCGAAGGCCTCCAGGTAGACCGAGGCATTGGCCAGCGTCACGTTGGGGTCGCCCGCGCTCCACAGCGCCTGCGTGACCTCGGCCAGGCGTCTGGTGGCGGCGCCGAGGGCGCCTGCCTGCTGCGACAGCTCGGCATCGCCGGCAGCGAGCGCGCGGCCGATAGTGTCTTGCACGCGCTCGCCCAGCAGCTTGAAGGCCGCGCCATCCTTCATCACCACCTTGCGGCCCAGCAGGTCCAGGCCCTGGATGCCGTGCGTGCCTTCGTGGATCGGGTTCAGGCGGTTGTCGCGGTAAAACTGCTCGACGTTGTACTCGCGCGTGTAGCCGTAGCCGCCGTGCACCTGGATCGCCAGGTTGTTGGCCTCCAGGCACCATTGCGACGGCCAGCTCTTGGCGATCGGGGTCAGGATGTCGAGCAGCAGCGCCAGGCGCGCATGCGCGGCTTCGTTGCCGGCGGCCGCCGCGGCCTCTTCCTCGTCGACCAGGCGCGCGCAATAGAGGTTCAGCGCCAGGCCGCCTTCGACATAGCTCTTCTGCGCCAGCAGCATGCGGCGGATATCGGCGTGCTCGACCAGCTTCACCTGCGGGCTGGCCGCATCCTTGCCGCCGGGGCCGACGGCGCGGCCTTGCGGGCGGTTGCGCGCGTAGTCCAGCGCGTGCAGGTAGCCGGTGTAGCCCAGCATCACCGCGCCCAGGCCCACGCCGATGCGCGCCTCGTTCATCATGTGGAACATGCAGGCCAGGCCCTTGTGCGGCTCGCCCACCAGGTAGCCGATCGCACCGGCCTTGCCGCCCGGCTGGTACTTCATGCCTTCGCCGAAGTTCAGCAGGCAGTTGGTGGTGCCGCGGTAGCCCATCTTGTGGTTCAGGCCGGCCAGCACCACGTCGTTGTGCTCGCCCAGCGAGCCGTCCTCGTTGACCAGGTACTTGGGCACGATGAAGAGCGAGATGCCCTTCACGCCCGGGATCAGCTTGCCGTCCGGGCCGGGGATCTTGGCCAGCACCAGGTGGACGATGTTCTCCGACAGCTCGTGCTCGCCGGCGGAGATCCACATCTTGTTGCCGCGCAGCCGGTATTGCGCGCCCAGCGGCGATTCGCCCTCGTATTCAGCACGCGTGGTGATGTCGGACAGCGACGAACCGGCCTGCGGTTCCGACAGGCACATGGTGCCGAAGAAGCGCCCTTCCATCTCCGGCTTGACGAAGGTCTCGACCTGCGCCGGCGTGCCGTGCTTGAGCAGCAGGTTGGCATTGCCGATGGTCAGGAAGGGATAGGAGCTGGTGCCGACGTTGGCGCCCTTGAAGTAGGCGAAGCCGGCTTTCTCGACCACCACCGGCAGCTGCATGCCGCCCAGTTCGTAGTCCTGCCCGGCGGCCATCAGCCCGGCCTCGCAGAAGGCCTTCAGCGCGGTGCTGACCTCCGGAATGATGCTGACGGTCTCGCCGTCGAAATGCGGCTCTTGCTGGTCGCTCTTCTTGTTGTGCGGCGCGAACAGGTCGGTGGCGATCTTTTCGCAGGTGTCCAGCGCGGCGTCGAAGGTCTCGCGCGAGTGGTCGGCATAGCGCGGGATGCGCGTGAGCTCGTCGACCTTGAGCCATTCGTACAGCACGAAGTTCAGGTCGCGGCGGGAAAGGATCATCGACATGGTGTCTCCATGCGGCGCACTGCGTGGCGTGCCGCGAGTTCTTTTGTCTTCTGGTGCGAGCCGCCGGGGTTTTGAATCACCCTATGGGTGCTCCCTCTCCCGCTTGCGGGAGAGGGTTGGGGTGAGGGCGGGAGTCTCGACGACGTGCAGCGTCTCAGTCTGCCACCGCCTGCCCTCACCCCCTGCCCCTCTCCCGCAAGCGGGAGAGGGGAGCAAACCGGCAGCCTTGCCGGCTTTGTCGGCAATTACAGGACTTCGAACAGCCCAGCCGCGCCCTGGCCGCCGCCGATGCACATGGTCACCACCACGTACTTGACGCCGCGGCGCTTGCCTTCGATCAGCGCATGGCCGACCAGGCGCGCGCCCGACACACCGTAGGGGTGGCCCACGGCGATGGCGCCGCCGTTGACGTTCAGGCGGTCCATCGGGATGCCCAGCGTATCGGCGCAGTACAGCACCTGCACGGCGAAGGCTTCGTTCAGCTCCCACAGGCCGATGTCGTCGACCTTCAGGCCAGCCTTCTTCAGCAGCTTGGGCACGGCAAAGACCGGGCCGATGCCCATTTCGTCCGGCTCGCAGCCAGCCACGGCAAAGCCGCGGAACACGCCCAGCGGCTGCAGGCCGCGGGCCTCGGCCACGCGCGCATTCATCACCACCGCTGCCGAAGCGCCGTCCGAGAACTGCGAGGCATTGCCGGCGGTGATCACGCCACCCGGCACGGCGCTGCGGATCTTGGCCACGGCTTCCAGCGTGGTATCGGCGCGGATGCCTTCGTCGGCGGAGATGGTGACTTCCTTCGTCACCAGCTGGCCGGTCGATTTGTCGGCCACGCCGGCCAGCACCGTCATCGGCACGATCTCGTCCTTGAACTTGCCGGCTTCCTGCCCGGCGGCGGCGCGTTGCTGGCTGCGCACGCCGTACTCGTCCTGGCGCTCCTTCGAGATGTTGTAGCGCTTGGCCACGTTCTCGGCGGTCTGCAGCATGTTCCAGTAGATTTCCGGCTTGTTCTTCATCAGCCAGCTTTCCTGGACCATATGGCGGTTCATCTCCTGCTGCACGCACGAGATGCTTTCCACGCCGCCGGCGACGAAGATGTCGCCCTCATCGGCGATCACGCGCTGCGCGGCCATGGCAATGGTCTGCAGGCCAGACGAGCAGAAGCGGTTGACGGTGGCGCCGGGCACGGTGACCGGGCAGCCGGCGCGCAGTGCGATCTGGCGCGCGATGTTGGCGCCGGTGGCACCTTCCGGGTTGGCGCAGCCCATCAGCACGTCTTCCACTTCGGCGGCCTCGATCTTGGCGCGGGCAATGGCGTGCTGGACGGCATGACCACCCAGCGTCGCGCCGTGGGTCATGTTGAAGGCGCCCTTCCAGCTCTTGGCCAGCGGGGTCCGCGCGGTGGATACGATGACTGCTTCGTTCATGTCTTGCTCCTCGGAATCTCTTGTGTCGTTCAGTTCGGTGGTTCGGTTCAGCCCTGGCCCTTCAGCAGTTCAGCGGACGTGACGCGCGCAACGCCGGCGGCGCCGAGGTCCTGCCATGCCCTGGCCAGCGACCCGTCCAGGTCGATGGCGCGGCACGCATCCTCGATCACCGCGGCTTCAAAGCCTGCGGCACGCGCATCGAGCGCGCTCCAGGCCACGCAGTAGTCCGTCGCCAGCCCCGCGCAGAACACGCGCTTCACGCCATGCTCGCGCAAGTAGCCAGCCAGCCCGGTGCGCGTGGTGCGGTCCGCCTCCAGGAAGGCGGAGTAGCTGTCCACATCGGCGTGATGGCCCTTGCGGATCACCAGCCGCGCGTGCGGCACGCTGAGCCCCGCATGCATTGCGGCGCCCGGCGTGTCCTGCACGCAATGCACCGGCCACAGCACCTGCGGCCCGTACGGCAGCGTCAGCGACTGGAACGGCTGCGTGCCGGCATGGTTGGCCGCAAAGGAAACGTGCGCGGCCGGATGCCAGTCCTGCGTCAGCACCACATGACCGAACGCGCGCGCCAGCCGGTTGATGACGGGCACCACTTCATCGCCGTGAGGCACGGCAAGCGCGCCGCCCGGCATGAAGTCGTTCTGCACGTCGATCACCAGCAGGCAATCGTCCGGTCCGATGGTGGCGTTCATCTCAGCTCCAGGCTGAACCGTGTGGCGGTATTAACCGTTGAAGCCCTTGCCTTCGTCCGCCAGCTTCTGCAGCAGCGGCGCGACCTGCCACGCTTCACCGTGGTAGCCCTTGGCATAGCGCTTCATCGACAGCGCCACGTTGTACAGGCCGACCTGGTCCGCGTACAGCATCGGACCGCCGCGGAACAGCGGGAAGCCGTAGCCGGTCAGGTACACCATGTCGATATCCGAGGCCTTGGAAGCAATGCCTTCCTCCAGGATCTTGGCGCCTTCGTTGACCAGCGCGAACACCAGGCGCTCGACGATCTCTTCGTCAGAGATCTTGCGGCGCGTGATGCCGAGGTCCTTCGAATGCTGCACGATCATGTCGTTGACCTGCTGGTTCGGGTACGGCTTGCGGTCGCCCGCCTTGTAGTCGTACCAGCCCGCGCCGGTCTTCTGGCCGAAGCGGCCCATCTCGCACAGCAGGTCGGCGGTCTTCGAATACTGGATGTCCGGCTTGTCCACCGCGCGACGCTTGCGGATGGCCCAGCCGATATCGTTGCCGGCCAGGTCGCCCATGCGGAACGGGCCCATGGCAAAGCCGAACTTCTCGATGGCCTTGTCCACCTGTTCCGGCAGCGCGCCTTCGTCCAGCAGGTAGCCAGCCTGGCGGCTGTACTGCTCGATCATGCGGTTGCCGATAAAGCCGTCGCACACGCCCGACACCACCGCGGTCTTCTTGATCTTCTTGCCGATCTGCATGACCGTGGCCAGCACATCCTTGCCGGTCTTCTCGCCGCGCACCACCTCCAGCAGCTTCATCACGTTGGCCGGGCTGAAGAAGTGCATGCCGACCACGTCCTGCGGACGCTTGGTGAACGAGGCGATCTTGTTGACGTCCAGCGTGGAGGTGTTCGAAGCCAGGATCGCGCCGGGCTTGGCGACTTCATCCAGCTTCTTGAACACGGTCTCCTTGACGCCCATTTCCTCGAACACGGCCTCGATGATCAGGTCGGCGTCCTTGAGGTCGTCATAGGACAGCGTGGTGCTCAGCAGGCCCATGCGCTGCTCGACCTTCTCCTGCGTGAGCTTGCCCTTCTTGGCGCTGTTCTCGTAGTTCTTGCGGATCGTGGCCACGCCGCGGTCCAGCGCTTCCTGCTTGGTTTCCAGCATGGTGACCGGAATGCCCGCGTTCAGGAAGTTCATGCTGATGCCGCCACCCATGGTGCCGGCGCCGATCACGGCGACCTTCTCGATCTTGCGCGTCGGCGTGCCTTCGGGCACGTCGGGGATCTTGCTGGCGGCACGCTCGCCGAAGAAGGCGTGGCGCAGCGCGCGCGATTCCGGCGTGGTCACCAGGAACAGGAAGCCCTCGCGCTCTTCCTTGAGACCTTGCTCGAACGGCTTGAGCGAGCCGGCCACCGCTTCCAGGCACTTCAGCGGCGCCGGGAAGTTCTTGGCCATCGCGGCCACGGTGTTGCGGGCAAAGCCCAGGTAGCCTTCGGGGTTCTCGTGGCGCACCTTCAGGTCGCGCACCTTGGGGTGCGGGCCGGTGGCGGCGCCGACGTTCTGCGCGAACTTGACCGCCGCGGGCAGCACGTCACCGTCGACGATCTCGTCGAACAGCTTGGTGCCGGCGAACTTCTCGGACAGCACCGGGGTGCCCGACACGATCATGTTGGCCGCGGCCTCCAGGCCGATCACGCGCGGCAGGCGCTGCGTGCCGCCGGCGCCGGGCAGCAGGCCCAGCTTCACTTCCGGCAGCGCAATCTGGGCACCCATCGAGGCCACGCGGTAGTTACAACCCAGCGCCAGCTCCAGGCCGCCACCCATGGCGACCGAGTGCACGGCGGCCACGACCGGCTTGGACGAGCCTTCCAGCACGCGGATCACCGAGTGCAGCGTCGGCTCCTGCATGGCCTTGGGCGTATTGAATTCACGGATGTCGGCGCCGCCCGAGAAAGCCTTGCCAGCGCCGGTGATGACGATCGCCTTGACGGCGGCATCGTCCAGCGCGCGGGTCATGCCTTCGACGATGCCAAGCCGGGTGCTGTGACCCAGGCCGTTGACAGGGGGATTGTCGAGCGTGATGACGGCTACGCCGTCCTGAACCTGATACTGCGCTGTCATGCTGGTTCCTTTGGTGTCAAAAGTTGTCTCGGGATTCGAATTCTCGAATTCATTTTCCACTGCACGGCGCGGCCAGCGGCGGCCGGCGACTGCTGCGGGGGGCGGCCGTCATGGGCGGGTAAACCCTCCACCCGACCTGCCGCTTTCCCGCGCCCCGTAACGCCTTCCGGCGCTTGGGCGAAACAAGCATACACAAAATAGCACGGTCGTTCAATTTCAATTTTCAGACATTTCCGGCGACATGCGCAGTACGAATGCCGTCCCTGATCGTGATGCATGGAGCCCGCGCTTAATCCGCGCCAATCGCCGCGCCAAATCGCCCTGCCATGCCGGATAGAGCACTTGCCGAGTGCGACTGAGTGCCGCCTCTAAACCAGTATCGGACTTTATTTGACCGATACGGACAAATCGCGCGAGCCGACACGGTAGACTCGCGGCTTTTCGTTTTTTGCCGCCCGGGTTCCACAAGATGCCGGTTCGGCGGAAGGTCCGGCGACCCTGATGTCTTCCCCCTCACATTCCCACGCTCACGAGCACCAGCACCCGGTGGTCGAGCACGACCACCTCAAGCGCAAGCTCAAGGCCCGCCACCTGACCATGATCGCCATCGGCGGCGCGGTCGGCACCGGGCTGTTCGTGGCCTCGGGGGCCTCGATCGCGCAGGCCGGCCCCGGCGGCGCGCTGCTCATGTATATGCTGCTCGGCCTGATGGTCTATTGCCTGATGACCAGCCTGGGCGAGTTGGCCGTGCATATGCCGGTGGCCGGCTCCTTCGTCACCTACAGCGCGCTCTATGTCGACGAAGGCTTCGGCTTCGCGCTCGGCTGGAACTACTGGTTCAGCCTGGCGGTGACCATCGCCGTGGAACTGACCGCGGCGCAGCTGGTGATGCAGTACTGGTTCCCGGAAATGCCTGGCGTCATCTGGAGCGCCGGCTTCCTGCTGCTGATGTTCGGGCTCAATGCGTTCTCGGTGCGTGGCTTCGGCGAGGCCGAGTACTGGTTCGCGCTGATCAAGGTGGTGACCGTGATCGTGTTCCTGGGCGTAGGCCTCTTGATGATCTTCGGCATCATGAAAGGTGGCCCGCAGTCGGGCTGGCACAACTTCACCATGGGCGATGCGCCCTTTGTCGGCGGCATCCCGGCCATGATCGGCGTGGCGATGATCGCGGGCTTCTCCTTCCAGGGCACGGAAACGGTGGGCGTGGCCGCCGGCGAAGCGGAGAACCCGGCCAGGACCATCCCGCGCGCGATCCGGCAGACCTTCTGGCGCATCCTGCTGTTCTATGTGATCGCGATCCTGATCATCGGGGTGCTGATTCCCTATACCGATCCCAGCCTGCTGCGCAACGACGTCACCGACGTGGGCGTGAGCCCGTTTGCGCTGGTGTTCCGCCACGCCGGCCTGGCCTTTGCCGCGGGGCTGATGAACGCGGTGGTGCTGACCGCGCTGCTGTCGGCCGGCACCTCCAGCATGTACGTGTCGACCCGGATCCTCTACGGCCTGGCCGTCAGCGGCCGCGCGCCGCGCGCGTTCGGCAAGCTGACCGTGAGCGGCGTGCCGTTCAATGCGCTGCTGGCCACCACCGCCGTGGGCGCGCTGTGTTTCTTCAGTTCGCTGTTCGGGGACAAGGCGGTCTACCTGTGGCTGCTCAACACTTCGGCCATGACCGGCTTCTTTGCCTGGCTGGGCATTGCCATCAGCCATTACCGCTTCCGTCGCGGGCTGGTGCACCAGGGCTATGACGTGAGCATGCTGGCCTACCGCTCGCCGCTCTATCCCTTCGGCCCCATCTTTACCGTGGTGCTGTGCCTGGTGATCGTGGCCGGGCAGAACTACCAGGCGTTTGCGGATATTCCGAACCGGTGGCCGGAGATCGTGGCGACCTATATCGGCGTGCCGGCGTTCCTGGCGCTGTGGTGGGGGTACCGGGCCGTGAAGAAGTCGCGGCTGATTGATTACGAGGATATGCCGTTTGACTTGCCGAAACCACCGGTTCGCTCCCCTCTCCCGCTTGCGGGAGAGGGGCAGGGGGTGAGGGCAGGCACTGGCAAACCACCGGCATGACTTCGTAGGGGCGCCCCGCCCTCACCCCAACCCTCTCCCGCAAGCGGGAGAGGGAGCACACAAATTGCGTAGGCCGAGGTTGTCGAACTCCCGCCGCAGTACCAATCAGAACCTGAAGTTCGCCGTCAGCATGCCAAAGCGCCCTGCGCCCAGCGCGCCGTAGTGGTTGTGCGCCTTGGTGTAGTACGTCTTGTCGAACAGGTTCTGGATATTGAGCTGCAGCGACAGGTTCTTGTTCACCTTGTAGGCGCCCATCAGGTCAAAGCGCCAGTACGACGGCACATACAGCGAGTTGGCCGGGTTGGCATAGACCTTGTCGACATAGTACGCACCCGCGCCCACCGTCAGCGCCGGCAGCACCTGGTAGGTGGTCCACAGGCTGAAGCTGTTCTTCGGCGTATTGGGGAACTGGTTGCCGTTGTTGGCCGCGTTGACTGCCTGCGGGCCGTTGTCGATCAGCTCGCTGTTCAGGTAGGTATAGCCGCCGAACACGCCCCACTTGTCGGTCAGGCTGCCGGCGAAGCCCAGTTCGAAGCCCTTCACGCGCTGCTTGCCGGCATTGATCGTGGTGTTGGCGTCAACCGCGACCCGTGCATTGTTCTTCTCGATCTGGAAGATCGCACCGGTCAGCGACAGGCGGCGGGCCAGCAGGTCCCACTTGGTGCCGATTTCCACCGAACGCGAGGTTTCTGGCTCCAGGTTGCGCTGCGCCAGGGTAATGTTGTCAGCCCCGTCGCCATTGGTTGAGCCCGGCGGCGTCGACGAAGTACCGTACGACACATAGATGCTGCCGTACTCGACCGGCTTGTAGACCACGCCCGCCTGGTAGTTGAAGAAGTGCGATTTGTTGCGGACATCCAGCTGCGCCACGGCCGCGCCGGTGTTCGGGTTGGTGTACGCGTTGGCGAAGGCGTGCGTGTCGTAGTTGTCGTAGCGGACGCCGCCGTTGACCAGCCACTGCTTGGTGATCTCCACCGTGTCGAACAGGTAGACCGACTGCGTGTTGGTGGTCGTGGTGGTGGTGACGGGCATCTTGGTGATATTGCCGCGCCACGGGTCGTTCGGGTTCGGGTTGGCCAGCGGCGCGCAGTCGAAGCTGGCCACCAGCGACGCGTTGCAGATACCCGCGGCCGCCGCCGGGTTGGCCGAGACGACGTTATACGGGGTGTTATTGGTATCGTCGCGGCTGAACTCAAAGCCGAACAGCACGGTGTGCTTGAGGCTGCCGGTGTCGAACTTGGCGCTCAGGTCGGTCTGGTTGGTCAGCGTCTCGGTCGCCGAATCGCGGCTCTTGGTGTTGCGCCAGACAAAGCCGCGCGGCACGTTGCCCTTGCTGTCGTCAGGGTTGGTGACGATGTAGTCGTTGCTGGCGCGGCCCCAGCGGCTGGTGTTGCTGAACACCAGGCCGTTGCGGAAGTCATGCTTGACCGTGGCCGTGGCGATATCGGACTGCGTCTTCTGGAAATCGCGGTCGGTCAGGCCGTAGAAATTGTTGCGGTCGACACTGGCCGGCTGCGACGGATTGGCCTTGGTCGACTGGCTGGCGGGACGGGAATACGGAATGCTGTAGTCCGGCATGCCGTTGCCCTGCAGGTGGTAGTACGACAGCGTGACCTGCGTGGGTGAATTCAGGCCAAAGGTCACGGACGGCGCGAAGCCCCAGGAGTTCTGGTCGACCTCGTTGCGGCCGGGCACGTTGGCGGTATACCCCAGCGCATTCAGGCGCACGGCAGTGTTGTCGTTGAGCACGTAGTTGCCGTCAGCCGTGGCGCGGAAATACGAGTCCGTGCCCACGCCCACCGAGCCCTGCACGAAGTTCTCGCTGGTCGGCAGCTTCGACACGATATTGATCATGCCGCCGGCCGAGCCCTTGCCGCCAAAGGCCGAGCTCGGGCCCTTGATGACTTCGATGCTTTCGATATTGAAGGTGTCGCGGGTCTGCGAAGCGGTGTCGCGCACGCCGTCGACATAGATGCTCGACATCGAGTCGAAACCGCGGATAAACGGACGGTCGCCGATCGGGTTGCCGCCTTCGCCGGCGCCGAAGGTGATGCCCGGCGTGGTGCGCAGCGCGTCCTGCAGCGAGTTGGAGCCGGTCTGCTGCACCACCTGTGCCGGCACCACCGTGACGGACTTGGGGGTATCCAGCAGCGGCGCGGTGAACTTGGCCGACTGGGCCTCATCCACCTTGTAACCGTCCTCCTTCGCCCCTGTCACCGTCACGCTCTGCAGCGTCACGGGCTTGGTGCCGGCACCGGCCGCGGCGGCAGGCTGGCTCTCCTGCGCCGCAGCGCCCTGCATGGCAAACACTGCCACGGCGCCGGCCAGCGCCCCGGCCAGCGGATTCAGCCGAAACGTGTCCTGTTGTTGTTTCACGATCTACCTTCCCTTTGTAGCTTTGTAGTTTTCTTGACTCGGTCTATGCATGGTCATGAAGACAGGCTCAGGCAGCGTGAAAGCTTTGATTCATGTCATCCATAACGGCGGGCGATTATAAGATGGCCGAAATCAAAACACAAACAAGAATCATTCCTATTCAATCATCAAAAATGTCGAATCCACGGCCGGAAATGGCAGAAATGGCTGCATATGCCACTTTTCACGTGACAATATAGCCACTTCTCGACAATGCACGGCAGCTTGTTGACTAGTCTACTTAGCAGCAGCGGGCGGGCATGGCGCCTGCGGGAGCGCCCGTCCGGCGTTGCTTTCCCGTCACTGTCAGGGCGCTGACAAGCTATTGATTCTTCTGATGTTTCAGCCCGGCTGAAGCTGTGCCGCAGGGCGCGGCTGGGCCTTGGCGCCGGGTCGATGCAGACCCGGCGCATATCCACGGTGAGCGCCGGATCAGACCTCCAGCCACTCCTTTCTCACCTGCGAGTTGGCCTTCAGCTCCGCGGGCGTGCCTTCGAACACGATGTGCCCGTGCCCCATCACGTAGACGCGCTGGGAAATGTCCAGCGCGATCGCCAGCTTCTGCTCGATCAGCAGCACGGAAATACCCCGCTCCTTCAGCGTCTTCAGGTAGTCCCCGACCAATGCCACGATCATCGGCGCCAGGCCTTCGGTCGGTTCGTCGATCAGCACCAGGTCGGGGTCGCCCATCAGGGTGCGGCACAGCGTCAGCATCTGCTGCTCGCCGCCGGAGAGCACGCCGGCCGAGGTGTTCTCGCGCTCCTTCAGCCGCGGGAACATGTTGAACATGTCTTCGACGGTCCAGCGCGGCTTGGCCTGCCGTGGGTTGCGCTTCTCCCCCAGCAGCAAATTCTGCCGCACCGTCAGCGTCGGGAAGATGTCCCGGTTCTCCGGCACATAGCCAATCCCGAGGTGCGCGATTTCGAAGGTACGCCGCCCCAGGATCTCTTCGTCGCGAAACCGCACCGATCCCTCGGCCTTGACCATGCCGAGGATGGCCTTCGCCATGGTCGAGCGCCCCACCCCGTTGCGGCCCAGCAGCGCGACGATCTCGCCTTCGTCGATATGCGCGTCCACGCCATGGAGGATGTGGCTCTTGCCGTAGTAGGCGTGCAGCCCCCTGACATTCAGCATGCGCTTGCCCATCAGTGCGCTCCTTCGGTGGCGTCTTCGTCGAGGGTGGTGCCCAGGTAAGCCTCCTTGACCTTGCGGTTGTTGCGGATGGCCTGCGGGGTGTCCGTGGCGATCACTTCGCCGTAGACCAGCACCGAGATCCGGTCGGCCAGGCCGAACACCACGCTCATGTCGTGCTCCACCATCACCAGCGTCTTGCCGACGGTGACCTTGCGGATCAGTTCGACCGCGTGATCGGACTCGGAGCGGCTCATGCCCGCGGTGGGCTCGTCCAGCAGGATCACCTCGGCGCCACCCGCGATGGTGATGCCGATCTCCAGCGCACGCTGCTCGGCATAGGTCAGCAGGCCCGCCTGGCTATCGCGGCGGTGCTGCATGCCAATCAGCTCCAGCACCTCCTCCGCGCGCTCGCGCGTGTCGCGCAGGCCCTTGAGCCGGTGCCAGAACGAATACTTGTAGCCGAGCGACCACAGCACCGCGCAGCGCAGGTTCTCGAACACCGACAGCCGATGGAAGATGTTGGTGATCTGGAAGCTGCGCGACAGCCCCATGCGGTTGATCACGAAGGGCTGCAGCCCGCCGATCTCCTCGCCGCTCAGGCGCACCGTGCCGCTGGTCGGCGCAAAACGCCCCGAGATCAGGTTGAAGGTGGTCGACTTGCCCGCCCCGTTGGGCCCGATCAGCGCATGGCGCTCACCCTTCGGGATGCTCAGGTTCACGCCGCGGATGATCTCCGTCTGGCCGAACTTCTTGCGTACATCGGTCAGTTCCAGTGCCGCTGTCATGCCCTGCCTCCTGCGATTTCCATCTGTACCTTGTCCCACGCGCTGCGCACCCGCGCCGCCGCCAGGCGCCACGCGAACAGGCCAGCCGCCCACAGCGCGGCCGCCACCAGCCATGGCGTCCAGGTTGCGGCATCGAAGCCGACGCCGAACAGCGACATCGCGGTGCCGTTGGCGCTGTCGACCTGCACCTTGTAGACCAGCTCGACCGTCAGGATCATGGCCAGCAGCAGCACCACGCCGGCGCCGCCAGCACGCGCGTAGGACGGCAGCATGCGGCCCAGCTTGCCCTTGCCCAGCAGCGGCATCTGCATCAGCAGCAGGCTGGCCAGCCCGCCTGGCACGAACATCACCATCAGCACGAAGAACAGGCCCAGGTACAGCAGCCAGGCCTTGGTCAGGTCCGACAGCGCCACCGCGAACAGCACGAACACCACCGCGCCGATGATGGGCCCGAAGAACACGCCCGCGCCGCCGATGAACACCGCCAGCAGCACGCCGCCAGAGCGCACCGCGCTGACGTTCTCGGCCGAGACGATCTCGAAGTTGATGGCGCCCAGCGCCCCGGCGATACCCGCGAAGAATGCCGACAGGATCAGCACCAGGTAGCGCACGCGCTGGGTGTTGTAGCCGATGAACTCGACCCGCTCGGGGTTGTCGCGCACGGCGTTGGCGATGCGGCCCAGCGGCGTCTGCGTCCAGGCGTACATCGCCACCATCGACAGCAGGCACCACGCCGCGATCAGGTAGTACACCTGGCGCCCCGGCCCGAAGGTGATGCCCAGGAACGGGTCGCCGACCACGCGGTTGGTGGAGATGCCGCCCTCGCCGCCGAAGAACTCCGGGAACATCAGCGAACTGGCGAACACCATCTCGCCGATGCCCATGGTGATCATGGCAAAGGTGGTGCCGGACTTCTTGGTGGTGACGTAGCCGAGGATCACGCCGAAGAAGGCGCCCGCCAGGCCGCCCACCAGCGGCAGCATCGACACCGGCAGCCAGACCTTGCCCGCCCCGACCATGTTCAGCACATGCACGGCGATAAACGCGCCCAGGCCGGAGTAGACCGCGTGGCCGAACGACAGCATGCCGGCCTGCCCGAGCAGCATGTTGTATGAAAGCGCGAAGATGACCATGATGCCCATCTGCGACAGCAGCGTGATGGCGAAGCCCCCGGTGAAGATCAGCGGCAGCACCAGCATGACCAGCACGGTCAGGCTCCAGATGATCCAGCGCGCCAGGTTCAGCGGGCGGTAGCGCAGGGTGCGGCCGGTCACCACCGGCTCGCGGGGTTGTTGCATCGCTTGCTCCATGGTGTCAGCTCTCCCGGGTTCCCATCAGTCCACGCGGGCGGAAGATCAGCATCACCACCAGCAGCAGGTACGGCAGCACCGGCGCCACCTGGGCCACCGTGAGCTTCCACAAGGAATAGAACGGCGTGGCCTCGCTGACCGCCAGCCCCAGGCTGGTCATCAGGCCCGCCAGCGAGGCGTCGATGGTGACCGCGAAGGTCTGCAGCACGCCGATCAGGATCGACGCAATGAAGGCGCCCACCAGCGATCCCATGCCGCCCACCACCGCCACCACGAACACGATCGACCCGACCGCCGCGGCCATCGACGGCTCGGTGATAAAGGCGTTGCCGCCGATCACCCCGGCCAGCCCGGCCAGCGCGGCGCCGCCGCCAAACACCATCATGAACACGCGCGGCACGTTGTGGCCCAGCGCCTCGACCATTTCCGGGTGCGTCAGCGCGGCCTGGATCACCAGCCCGATGCGGGTACGCGTCAGCACCAGGTAGATCGCCACCAGCATGCCCAGCGACACCAGCATCATGAAGGCGCGGTACTTGGGGAAGGACGAGGTGAACACCGTGAACAGCGGCCCGTCCAGCTCCGCGGGAATCCGGTACGGCACCGCCGCCAGGCCCCACACCAGCTTGACGCCCTCTTCCATCAGGTAGGCCAGGCCGAAGGTGAACAGCAGCTCGGCCACGTGGCCGTACTTGTGCACCGTGCGCAGGCCGAAGCGCTCCACCAGCGCGCCCGCGCCGGCCACCAGCAGCGGCGCGAAGATCAGCGCCGGCCAGAACCCGACCTTGCTGGCGATGGTGTAGGCAAAGTAGGCGCCCAGCATGTAGAAGCTGGCGTGGGCAAAGTTGAGCACGCCCATCATGCTGAAGATCAGCGTAAGGCCCGATGACAGCATGAACAGCAGCAGCCCGTAGCTGATGCCGTTCAGCAGTGAGATGACGAAGAATTCCACAGCGTGTCCTTCAAGCTGGCGCCGCCATGCGTGGGCATGCCGGCATCCGTCCGGTTGGATTGAGGGTGAGCGTCCCCCTCCGGGGGCGGATGCCCGCCCCGGACGCTCCCCGGTATCGACCGAAAAAGACCGAAAGTATGCAGGATCGGGCGGCCACTTTGTCAGCGTGGCCGGCCCGTCACGGACAGGATCAGCTCGGCCGCTTCATCTGGCAGGAGGTCGGCTGGGCCGACACGTACTGGTCCATCAGCGCGTTGGTCTTCCAGCCGTAGCCGGTGTTTTCCTGGTCGTACTTGATTTCCTTGCCATCCACCTTGGTCCAGGTGGCGACCACCAGCGGCTGCTGCGCCTGGTGGTCCGAGTTGCGCATCTCGACCGTGCCGTTCATGCTGTCGACCTTGATGCCCTCGAGCGCCTTGGCGACCTTGATCGGATCGGTCGAGCCGGTGTCCTTGAAGGCCTTGGACAGCATGGCAATGCCGGTGTAGGAGGCCATCACGTAGAAGTCGTCGTTGTACTTCTTCTTGAAGCCCTCGATGACATCAGCCCCCTTGAACCCCTTGTTGTTGGGGTTGTAGTAACCGACATACTTGACGTGTTCGGCGCCGGTGGCGCCCATCGCCGTGGGCACGCCGGTGGTGCCGGCGTAGTAGGTGTAGTAGTTGGTGGTCAGGCCGGCATCCTTGCCCGCCTTGATCAGCAGCGCCAGGTCGCTGCCCCAGTTGCCGGTGATCACGGTATCGGCGCCAGAGGCCTTGATCTTGGCCGCGTACGGGGCAAAGTCCTTGACCTGCGCCAGCGGGTGCAGGTCTTCACCCACGATCTGGATGTCCGGGCGCTTGCGCTTCAGGTAGTCCTTGGCCGCGCGCGTCACCTGGTGGCCGAACGAGTAGTTCTGGTTGATCAGGTAGACCTTCTTGACGTTCGGGTCCTTGGCCAGGAAGGTGGTCAGCGCCTCCATCTTCATGTCCGAGTTGGCGTCGAGCCGGAAATGCCAGTAGTTGCATTTGGCATTGGTCATGTCCGGGTCCACCGCGGCGTAGTTCAGGTAGACGATCTCCTTGCCCGGGTTGCGCTCGTTGTGCTTGGCCACCGCGTCCTGCAGCGCCAGCCCGACCGACGAGCCGTTGCCCTGCACGATATAGCGGATGTTCTGGTCGACCGCCTGCTTGAGGATGGTCAGGCTTTCCTGCGGCGACAGCTTGTTGTCGAAACCCACCACCTCAAACTTGTGCGCGCCGGCCCAGTTCTTCTGGTTGGCGATGTCGGCGACATACTGCCAGCTCTTGAGCTGGTTCTGCCCAACGGGAGCCATCAGGCCCGATAGCGGGTCAATGAAGGCGATCTTCACCGTATCCGCGAGTGCGGTACCTGAAACCAGCGCAGAACCCAGTGCGGCAAACACGGCCACACCGGCCACCAGCGGACGCATTTTGGTCATACCTGTCTCCTTCACTCTTGTCGTTGGCTTGTCGTCGAATTTGGCTGGCTGCGCGGCGTCCTCCATGCCACGCCCTGCAGTCGGCCCCGAACACGCCATGCCGCAAGCAGGCATGGCGCACCGGAAAGCGCGTGCCGGCGTCAGGCGGTCGGCAGCTTGTAGTCCTTGAACTGCTCGCGCAGCTTGAGCTTCTGCATCTTGCCGGTGGCGGTCAGCGGGATCTCGGTGACAAAGGCCACGTCGTCCGGGATCCACCACTTGGCGACCTTGCCGTCGAAGTACTGCAGTAGTTCTTCGCGGGTGACTTCGGCGCCGGGCTTCTTCACCACCACCAGCAGCGGGCGTTCATCCCACTTGGGGTGGTAGGCCGAGATGCAGGCCGCCATATGCACCGCGGGGTGCGCGGCGGCGACGTTCTCGATATCGATCGACGAGATCCATTCGCCGCCGGACTTGATCACGTCCTTGCTGCGGTCGGTGATCTGCATGAAGCCATCGGCGTCGATGGTGGCCACGTCGCCGGTCGGGAACCAGCCGTCGGCCAGGGGGCTGGTGCCATTGCGGTAATACTGCTCGATGACCCACGGCCCGCGCACCATCAGGTCGCCGAAGGCCTTGCCGTCCCACGGCAGCTCATTGCCGTCGCCATCGACGATCTTCATGTCGACGCCGAAGATCACACGGCCCTGCTTTTCCTGGATCTTGTGGCGCTCGGCGTCGGACAGGTCCTGGTGCCTGGCCAGCAGCTTGCACGACGTGCCCAGCGGCGACATCTCGGTCATGCCCCAGGCGTGGATCACCTCGACGCCCAGCGCCTCGAGCGCGCGGATCATCGCCGGCGGCGCGGCCGAGCCGCCGATCACGGTGCGGTGGAAGGTGGAGAACTTGAGCTTGTTCGATTGCACGTGCTGGAGCAGGCCGAGCCACACCGTCGGCACGCCGGCGGAGAAGGTCACCTTCTCCTGCTCGAACAGTTCATAGATCGAAGCCCCGTCCAGCTTGGCACCCGGCAGCACCAGCTTGGCGCCGACCAGCGGCACCGAGTACGGCAGGCCCCAGGCATTGACGTGGAACATCGGCACCACGGGCAGGATCACGTCGCTGGCGGAGCAGCCCAGCGCGTCCGGCATGGCCGACGCATACGAGTGCAGCACCGTCGAGCGGTGCGAATACAGCGCGCCCTTGGGGTTGCCGGTGGTGCCCGAGGTGTAGCACAGGCTCGACGCCTGGTTCTCGTCGAACTGCGGCCATTCGTAGTTGCCGTCCTGGGCCTCGACCAGTTCCTCGTAGCACAGCAGCGGCACCTTGGATTCGGCCGGCATATGCGCGCGGTCGGTCATCGCCACCCAGCCCTTGACGTTGGGGCAGTGCGGCGCGACGCCTTCCACCAGTGGCAGGAAGGTCAGGTCGAAGAAGATGTAGCCGTCTTCCGCGTGGTTGACGATATAGGCAATCTGCTCGGGGAACAGGCGCGGGTTGACGGTATGGCAGACGGCGCCCATGCCGGACACGCCGTAGTAGATCTCCAGGTGGCGGTAGCCATTCCAGGCCAGCGTGCCGACGCGCTCGCCCTGCTTCACGCCCAGTGCGCCCAGCGCCTGCGCCAGCTTGCGGGCGCGCAGTTCGCAATCGCGGTACGTATAGCGATGCAGGTCGCCCTCCGTGCGCCGCGAGACGATCTCGGTGCTGCCGTAGTAACGCGCGGCGTGTTTGATGATGGAGGAAATGAGCAGCGGCGCGCTCATCATTTGACCCATCAATGCCATGAACCTGCCTCCTGAAAGTCTTGTGTAATTCGCCTGAAAACGAACAACCGTACTATTTTTTGGCGGTCGTTTCCATGCACCAAATCGGCATCCGGCCGGTCTCGTTGTGCACTGCCGTACTGTCGTTGCGTATTGCCGTCGGGGCTGCCGTCGGTATTGCCATCGAATTCGGGGCCGCAATTCTGCGGGAGTCCATGCACCGGATTCATGTGCGCACTGAAGGAGGAAAATAACCGTGCGGTGCATGGCGGCATTAACTCGGTCGAGCGGTCGAGTGCCGTTGAGGACGTACAATACTGCGTGGCATGTTGCACCTCAACATGTCGTTTTCCCTAGCCACCATCGCATTTCCGTGCCCCCGGCATGCCGCGCTGCACCGCCTTTTACGCGGTTCGCGGGCACACGGATGACCGCACGGATTTCGCACCGCCCCCTTGCGCCCCGGCGCCCTTAAGCGATGCCAGACACGCCCCAGTCACAAGCCCCGCAGCCCTCCGACGCAGCCGCTCCCGCCACGCTGTCCGTGCCCTGGCGCACCGCGCCCGGCTTCGCCGAACTCGGCGCGCAGTTTTTCACACGGCTGGGCCCGACGCCGCTGCCATCACCCTACCTGGTGGGGGTGGCGCCGGCCGCGGCGGCCCTGCTCGGCTGGGATGCCGGCATCGGCAGCCAGCAGGACTTCATCGAGACCTTTATCGGCAACCAGCTGCCGGACTGGGCCGACCCGCTCGCCACCGTCTATTCCGGGCACCAGTTCGGGGTCTGGGCCGGCCAGCTCGGCGACGGCCGCGCGATCCGCCTGGCGCAGGCGCAGACCGAGGCCGGCCCGTGGGAAATCCAGCTCAAGGGGGCTGGCCTCACGCCCTACTCGCGCATGGCCGACGGCCGCGCGGTGCTGCGTTCGTCGATCCGTGAATACCTGTGTTCCGAAGCCATGGCCGCTCTGGGCGTGCCGACCACGCGCGCGCTGTCGATCATGGGCTCGGACGCGCCGGTGCGCCGCGAGACCATCGAGACCGCCGCGGTGGTGACCAGGCTGGCCCCGACCTTTATCCGCTTCGGGCACTTCGAGCATTTCGCCGCGCACGACGACGTGGCCGCGCTGCGCAAGCTGGCGGATTTCGTCATCGACAACTTCATGCCCGCGTGCCGCGACGACGCCCAGCCCTACCAGGCGCTGCTGCGCGAGGTCTCGCTGCGCACCGCCGACCTTATCGCGCACTGGCAGGCGGTGGGCTTCTGCCACGGCGTGATGAACACCGACAATATGTCGATCCTGGGCCTGACCATCGACTACGGCCCGTTCGGCTTCCTGGACGCATTCGACGCCAACCACATCTGCAACCACTCCGATACGCAGGGCCGCTACGCCTACAGCCAGCAGCCGCAGGTGGCGTTCTGGAACCTGCACTGCCTGGCGCAGGCGCTGCTGCCACTGTGGCTGGGACCGGAGCATGCCGACAAGGAAGGCGCGCGCGACGCCGCCGTGGAAGCCGCGCGCGCGGCGCTGGACCCGTTCCGCGACCGCTATGCCGCAGCATTCTTCCGCCACTACCGCGCCAAGCTGGGCCTGCGCCCGCCCGCCGGCGGCGATGACAAGAGCGACGAGCCGCTGCTGACCAGCCTGTTCCAGCTGCTGCACGGCCAGCGCGTGGACTACACGCTGTTCTGGCGCAAGCTGTGCGGCATTTCGTCCACCGATGCCGCGCGCGACGCGCCGGTGCGCGACCTGTTCCTGGACCGCGCCGCCTTTGATGCCTGGGTAGCCGACTACCGCGTGCGCCTGCGCGCCGACCAGTCGCACGATGCCGCGCGCGAACTGGAAATGCTGGCGGTCAACCCCAAGTACGTGCTGCGCAACCACCTGGCCGAGACCGCGATCCGGCACGCACGCGAGAAGGACTTCAGTGAAGTGGACCGCCTGCTGGCCGTGCTGTCGCGCCCCTTCGACGAACAGCCGGAAGCGGAGCACTACGCGGCGCTGCCGCCGGACTGGGCGTCCGGCCTGGAGGTCAGTTGCTCGTCGTGACGCCATGGGATCCGCGCCCTGCACGCCGGCGCCAGCCGGTGTAAGGTTCGCGGAGTTCGCACGACCAATGCCTTAACTGAGGAACCCATCCGAGGAAGCCCTGCGAGGACAAAACCATGACCACCACCAAGACCGACGCCGAGTGGCGTGAACAACTCTCCGACATCGAATTCCGCGTGACCCGCGAGGCCGCCACCGAGCGCCCGTTCACCGGCCGCTACTGGGACCACTGGGACAACGGCATCTACCACTGCGTGGGCTGCGGCACGCCGCTGTTCGAATCCGCCACCAAGTTCGATGCCGGGTGCGGCTGGCCCAGCTATTTCCGCGCCATCAACGGCGAGGTGATTGCCGAGCACGTCGACCACAGCCACGGCATGACGCGGGTGGAGGTACGCTGCAAGGAATGCGGCAGCCATCTCGGCCATGTCTTCGAAGATGGCCCCGCCCCGACCGGCCTGCGCTATTGCATCAACTCGGCTGCGCTAAAATTCGATGATCGCGACCCGGCACAGCGTGCGGCGGATGATGCCCACGCCGCCGGCAGCGGCGACAAACCCCGGCGCGACCCGCAGCGCTGAACACTCCGGCTAGGACGCCGGACACAACCTGGTACCGCATGAAATTCCTGTTCGACCTGTTCCCGGTCATCCTGTTTTTTGCCGCCTTCAAGCTGGCTGACATCTACACCGCCACCGCCGTGGCCATTGGCGCCACGGTGCTGCAGATCGGCTGGGTCTGGTTCCGCCACCGCAAGGTCGAGCCGATGCAGTGGGTCAGCCTGCTGATCATCGCGGTGTTCGGCGGTGCCACGCTGGTGCTGCACAACGAGACCTTCATCAAGTGGAAGCCGACCGTGCTGTACTGGATGTTCGCGGCCGCGCTGCTGGGTTCGGTGATCGGCTGGCGCAAGAACCTGATCCGCGCCATGATGGAAAAACAGGTGACCCTGCCCGACCCGGTGTGGGCGCGGCTGAACGCCGCCTGGGCCGGCTTTTTTGCCGCCATGGGCGTGCTGAACCTGTACGTGGCCTACCAGTTCTCGACTGAGGCCTGGGTCAACTTCAAGCTGTTCGGCAGCATGGGGCTGATGCTGGTGTTCATCGTCGCCCAGAGTGTCTGGCTGTCGCGCCACATGCCCGAGAACACCCAGGACTGACGCCCCCGCCCCCCGCATCCCCGAACCGAAGGAAACCATTGATGGCAGCCGATCCCGCCACTATCGAGGCGATGCTGCGCGAAGCGCTCGCCCCCAGCCACCTGGCCGTGCGCGACGACAGCGCGCTGCACGCCGGACATGCCGGCGCCGCATCCGGCGGCGGACATTACGACGTGACAATCGTCAGCGAGCGCTTTACGGGTCACAGCCGGGTTGCGCGACACCGCATGGTGTATGATGCGCTGCGCGGTCTGTTCCCCGCGCAGATCCACGCACTGGCCGTGACTGCGTTCACCGACCAAGAGTACCAATCGCGCGTTCAATCACGCGCATCTTCCAGCAACTCTCAGACCTGATTCCATGAAGACCACCGTCCTCTCGTTCAGCCTGGCGGCTGTGCTTGCTGCCGGCAGCCTGCCGGCCATCGCCCAGAATGCCGCCGTCGTGAATGGCAAGGCCATTTCATCGGCAAAGCTGGACAAGTTGATCGCCGGCACCGGCCAGCCCGACAACCCGGAGCTGCGCTCGCGCGCCCGCAACATGCTGATCGACCGCGAACTGCTCTCGCAGGAAGCCAACAAGCGCGGCCTGACCCAGCGCGATGACGTGCAGGAACAACTGGAACAGGCCCGCCTGAACGTGCTGGCCGGCGCAGTGTTCGAAGACTACGTGAAGACCCACGGCGCCAGCGACGCCGAGTTGCGCAAGCAGTACGACAAGATCAAGTCGCAGTTCGGCAACGGCAAGGAATACCACGCCCGCCATATCCTGGTGGAAAAGGAAGCCGACGCCAAGGCGATCATCGCCAAGATCAAGGGCGGCGCCAAGTTCGAGGACATGGCGAAGGCCTCGTCCAAGGACCCGGGCTCGGCAGCCAACGGCGGCGACCTGGACTGGGCCAACAGCAGCAGCTACGTGCCTGAGTTCTCGGCTGCCATGACCGGCCTGAAGAAGGGCCAGCTGACCGATACCCCGGTCAAGACCCAGTTCGGCTGGCATATCATCGAACTGGTCGACGTGCGCGACGCCAAGATCCCGTCGTTCGAAGAGGTCAAGCCGCAGCTGACGCAAATGCTGATGGGGGACCAGAACTGGCAGCGCGAGCAGTTCCAGGCCATGATGAAGTCACTGAAGGACAAGGCCAAGATCCAGTAAGGCACGGTCCGGTCGCCCCCGCCGGTCCTGTAAGATTCAAGGATGCAGCGCGTGGAGTCGACTGGCCGTTACTGGCAACTCTGGCATCTCTCGTCCCGGGGCATGTGCTATTGCGCACTGGCCTGGGCGACCCTGGACGGCGCCGCCCCCGGCTGGCGCCAGCTCCACCCCTATCTCCCCTTGCGTGACCGTTACGCGCCCGAGAAGATCCTGCACGCCGTGGTGGCGTACAAGGAGGCTCGCGGCGAGATCAGGCCGCCCCCTGGTTTTGAAGCCGGGCGGATGCTGACTTATGCGTATGCGTCGTGGAGTTCGCGGTTGCTCCCGCCGGTTCCGGCTTGAATCGGCCTTCACTGGCGGCGATCGTAACGCCACCCTTCGTCGTCGAGCTGCCTGATACTGCCCACGACCAGCCCCACCAGGGCGTCGAGCATCTTGCTGCCCTTCTCCGCGCTGGCCCGCGTAGGATCGCCGGTGGCGCCGGTCGCTGAAACTTCAGCGATATCCCACATGATCTGCACGCGCTCGCCAAGGCGGATGCTGTCATCGGGCATCTGGCGCACTGCCTTGCTCAGGTCACATAATTCCGGGCGCACCGCCATGGTGATGGAGGTTTCGCCTTCGCCGCCATGCCCCAGTCCGTTCCATTCTGCGAAGAAGTCGTCCCCGAGCAGGTTGCCGACCACGTACCACCAGGCAGGCATAAAGGCGAACACGACTTCCGGATGGCGTTGCTTGACCTTGCGCTGGGCGATTTCCAGCGGCGCAATATTGCCGTCATGGCCGTTCAGCACAAAGATGTGCCGGATGTCGTAGGCAATCAGGCTTTCGAACATATCCTCCGCGATCGCGGTCACCGTCTCAAAGCGGAGCGTGATCGCCATGGGATTGGCGTTGTAATGCATCGAGGTGCCGAATGGCACGCCCGGGACCACGACGGTGCGGGCAAGCCGTTGCGCGGCCTGCCGGGCCACTTCGGCGGGAACGAACAGGTCGGGCCCCAGCGGCAGGTGGCCGCCGTGGCTTTCGCAACTGCCGAATACCGTGATCGCACTGTCGATGTCGCCGGCGGCGAACATCGCCTCCAGCTCGGCCGTGGAGAATTCATTCAGGAAGACCTTCTTCATGATGCCCTCTGCGCCAGCGGGCGCGGCTTCGCGCTCAATATCGGATGCAACAGCAAGTAAAGCAGCACGGTGGCCAGCAGCGCCACCAGGCCGTTCGGCCAGGCGACCAGCCACTGGTTCAGCTCGAGGCCGAGTCCCAGCATCATGCCGATCAGCGCCGAACCCACGCCCGCCCGGTTGAACGCGGGCTGGGCATTCAGTTCGCGAACGTCATAGCGGCCCTTGTGCTTGATGTAGAAGTCCGCCAGCAGCGGGCCGGCCAGCGGCGGCGCCATGATGCCGAGGTAGTTGATGAACTGCGAAAAGTACATCTGGTAGAAGCCCAGCGCGCCGAGCACGGTGCCGGCAAGGCCTGCCACCAGGACGAGCTGCTTCTTGCCGACTTCGAAGCCGCAGGACTGCAGCACGGGACCCGTGTAGAGCGCATTGCAATAGAGCTCGGCATCGTTGGTGGTCCATAGCGACAAGGTCCATGTGACTGCGCCCGCCAGTGCCAGCAGGAAGCTCTTTTCCAGCATCCACGACACGTAGTTGTATTCGCCGACGGTGACGGTGCCGATATAGCCGACGATATTGAGCAACGGATTCGTCAGCAAGAAGCAGGCGGCCGAGCCCAGCCAGACCGCCCGGGCGTTCCGGCTGAAGCGGAACAGGTCGCCCCCCATGATGGCTCCCGCAATCCAGCTCCCCACCAGCATGGTGACGGCCGACGATAACGGCAGGCCGCTCTTCTGCGAGGAAGCCCCGATGAAGCTGCCGAGCCCGCCGCCCTCGTCCAGCATGCCGATGCCGACCAGCACCGCGATCAGCATGATGACGGGCGCCACCGGCACCGCCAGGCGCTCCAGCCCTTTCATGCCGGACATGGAAGTCGCGGTGAACAACAGTCCGCAGAGCAGGCACGCTGTAAAAACCTCCAGCGTAATGGGGGCGATGTGGTACCCCATCCGGCCCGGGTCGAGCACCACGATGCCGCTCGGGTTGCCGATAAAGGCTCCCCAGATATCCCCCACCATGCCCGTGATCGCCGAGAACCAGCCCAGCGTCAGCAGCCCCATCGCCAGCATCGGCAGGTTCATGCCTTTTGCGCCATAGGCATAGCGGCACAGCAGCGCCAGGCTCAGCCCGGTTCGTTGCGCGATGACGCCCAGCAGCGACGTCAGCACGAACAGGATGCCCATGCCGATGGCGATGGCCAGCAACGCCATGGAGAAGGAAACGCCCGCTCCGCCCGCCGGCCCGGCCAGGGTGCCGCCGATAAACAAGCCGGTGGCAACGTAGCCAAACCCAACCCACACCATCACCTGCTTCCAGGTCGGCCTGCGCGCATCGGGCGGGACCGGGGTGAACATATAGTCTGCATCGACTGCCGGGGACGACTGCGCCTTCTGATTCATAGTGGGATCTCCGAATCAACCGTTCCGTGTTCGAGCGACCTGGATGCAAGGGGACCAGCCCTGCATCCGATCGTGAGTCAGCGCGAGAGTAACAGTGCGAAAGCGGCAGGAAATGCGGAAGATTCCAAGATGCGGAGCGAAATGGCCGTCGCCATCCGGGCTTTGGCCGCTTGCATCGCCGAAAAACTAAAAAGCCACCGGCGCTGCCGGTGGCTCTGGGTTGGGACGAAGGGCGCAGGCCCTGGGCTGATGCTTACCCCACCCACTTCCGCGCATTGCGGAACATCCGCATCCACGGGCTGCCGCCGTCGGCAACCTGCTTCCACGCGTCCGGCGCCCAGCTCATGGTCGCGGCACGGAACACGCGCTCCGGGTGCGGCATCAGCACGGTGAAGCGGCCATCCACGGTCGTCACCGAGGTGATGCCGTCGGGCGAGCCGTTCGGGTTGAGCGGATAGGCCTGCGTGACTGCGCCATAGTTGTCGACAAAGCGCAGCGCCACATGGGCCTGGTCGATATTGCCCTGCTGCGAGAAGTCGGCAAACCCTTCGCCGTGGGCAACCACGATCGGGATGCGGCTGCCTTCCATGCCGGCAAAGAAAATCGACGGCGAGGACTGCACTTCCACGGTCACGTAGCGCGCCTCGTACTGCTCCGACTGGTTGCGCGTGAACTGCGGCCAGGCACCGGCGCCCGGGATGATCGGGGCCAGGTTGCTCATCATCTGGCAGCCGTTGCACACGCCCAGCGCAAAGGTGTCCTGGCGGTTGAAGAAGGCAGCGAACTGCTCGGCCATCTGCCCGTTGAACAGGATGGTCTTGGCCCAGCCCTCGCCCGCACCCAGCACGTCGCCGTAGCTGAAGCCGCCGCAGGCAACGAAACCGCTGAAGTCGGCCAGGTTGGCGCGGCCGGCGATCAGGTCGCTCATGTGCACGTCGTGCGTATCGAAGCCGGCGCGGTCCATGCTGTACGCCATTTCGATCTGCGAGTTGACGCCCTGCTCGCGCAGGATGGCCACGCGCGGCCGCGCGCCGGTGGCGATGAACGGCGCGGCGATGTCCTCGGCCGCATCAAAGGTCAGCACCGGGCTGATGCCGGGGTCGGCGGCGTCCAGCAGGCGGTCGAATTCGCTGTCGGCGCAGGCCGGGTTGTCGCGCAGGCGCGCGATGCGCCAGCTGACTTCGCTCCAGTTGCGCTGCAGGTCGGTGCGCGACGCGCCGAAGACCTTCTTGGCATCGCGGTAGACCTCGATCTGGTCGGTCGCGTTGGGCTTGCCCACCACATGGCTGCAGGCCGACAGGCCGGCTTCGCGCAGCACGGCAAAGACCGTGTCGCGGTCTTCCATGCGCACCTGCACCACTGCGCCCAGCTCTTCCGAGAACAGCGCGCGCAGGGTCTGGTCGTTGCGGCGTTCAGCCACCTGCTGCGCCCAGTTCTTGGCGTCGCCGTAGTCCTGTTCCTGCTGCGGGTCCAGCGCCAGCATGTCGACGTTGAGCGAGATGCCGCAGTGGCCGGCAAAGGCCATTTCCGCCAGCGCAGCCATGAAGCCGCCGTCGGAACGGTCGTGGTAGGCCAGCAGCTTGCCTTCGCGGTTCAGGCGCTGGATCACGTTGAAGAAGTTCTTCAGGTCCTCGGCATTGTCGACATCGGGGGCGCTGTCGCCGACCTGCTGCATGACCTGCGCCAGGATGCTGCCGGCCATGCGGTTCTTGCCGCGGCCCAGGTCGACGGCGATCAGCACGGTGTCGCCGGCATCGGTACGCAGTTGCGGGGTCAGCGTGCGGTTGACATCGTCCACCGCGGCAAAGGCCGAGATGATCAGCGACACCGGCGCCACCACTTCCTTGTTGACGCCGTCGTCCTGCCACTTGGTGCGCATCGACAGCGAATCCTTGCCGACCGGGATGCTGATGCCCAGCGCCGGGCATAGCTCCATGCCGACGGCGTGCACGGTGTCATACAGCCTGGCATCCTCGCCTTCCACGCCGCAGGCCGCCATCCAGTTGGCCGACAGCTTGACCTTGCCCAGGTCCTTGACCGGCGCCGCCGCCAGGTTGGTCAGCGCCTCGCCGATCGCCATGCGGCCGGAGGCCGGCGCGTTGATCACGGCCAGCGGGGTGCGCTCGCCCATGGTCATGGCCTCGCCGGCGTTGCCCTTGTAATCGAGCGTGGTCACGGCCACGTCGGCCACCGGCACCTGCCACGGGCCGACCATCTGGTCGCGCGCGTTCATGCCGCCCACGGTGCGGTCGCCAATGCTGATCAGGAACGACTTGCTGGCCACGGTCGGGTGGCGCAGCACGTCGTGCACGGCCTGCTCCAGGCTGATGCCGGTGACGTCAACGGCCGGCAGCGCCTCTTCCACGCGCTTGACGTCGCGGTGCATGCGCGGCGGCTTGCCCAGCAGCACGTCCATCGGCATGTTGACGGTGTAGTGTTCCTTGAGCGCGGCATCGACATTGGCGTCGACCAGTTGCAGCTGCTTTTCTTCGGTGGCGATGCCGACCACCGCGAACGGCGAGCGCTCGCGCTGGCACATGGCCTGGAACTGCGGGAAGCTGTCCGGCGCGATGGCCAGGACGTACCGCTCCTGCGACTCGTTGCACCAGATCTCGGCCGGCGACAGGCCGGACTCTTCCAGGTGCACCTGGCGCAGGTCGAAGCGCGCGCCGCGGTCGGCGCCGTCCACCAGTTCCGGGAAAGCGTTGGAGATGCCGCCCGCGCCGACGTCGTGGATCGACAGGATCGGGTTGGCGTCGCCGAGCTGCCAGCAGGCGTTGATCACTTCCTGCGCGCGGCGCTCCATCTCGGGGTTGCCGCGCTGGACCGAATCGAAGTCCAGGTCGGCGGTGTTGGTACCGGTCGCCATCGAGCTGGCGGCGCCGCCGCCCATGCCGATGCGCATGCCCGGGCCGCCCAGCTGGATCAGCAGCGTGCCGGCCGGCAGCGGGTTCTTGTGCGTGTGCGCGGCGTCGATACTGCCGATACCGCCGGCGATCATGATCGGCTTGTGGTAGCCGCGCACGGTGCCGCCCACGTTCTGCTCGTAGACGCGGAAGTAGCCGCCCAGGTTGGCGCGGCCGAACTCGTTGTTGAAGGCGGCGCCGCCGAGCGGGCCGTCGATCATGATCTGCAGCGGCGAGGCGATGCGGTCCGGCTTGCCGGTCACGCCGGGCTTGTCGTCGGGGTTGCGGTGCGCCACCGGCTGGGCGGCGTCGCGGTCGTTTTCCCAGGATTCGACGGCATCGGGCAGCATCAGGTTGGACACCGTGAAGCCGGTCAGGCCGGCCTTGGGCTTGGCGCCGCGGCCGGTGGCGCCCTCGTCGCGGATTTCACCGCCGGCGCCGGTGGAGGCACCCGGGAACGGCGAGATCGCGGTCGGGTGGTTGTGCGTTTCCACCTTCATCAGCGTGTGCGTCAGCGCCTCGTGGCGGCCGTACTTGTGGTCGTCACCGCGCGGGAACCAGCGCTCGGCCACGTCGCCTTCCATCACCGCCGAGTTGTCCGAATAGGCCACGATCGAGCCCTGCGGATTGAGCTGGTGCGTATTGCGGATCATCGCGAACAGCGACTTGTCCTGCTGCACGCCGTCGATGGTCCAGGTGGCGTTGAAGATCTTGTGGCGGCAGTGCTCGCTGTTGGCCTGCGCGAACATCATCAGCTCGACGTCGGTCGGGTTGCGCTCCAGCTTGCCGTAGGCGTCGACCAGGTAGTCGATCTCGTCCTCGGACAGCGCCAGGCCCATCTCGACGTTGGCCGCGGCCAGCGCGCTGCGCCCGGCCGAGATGTCGATAAAGCGCAGCGGCTTGGCCGGCAGTTCCTGGAACAGTCCGGCCGCATCGTCACGCGAGGCAACCACGGTCTCGGTCATGCGGTCGAACAGGTGCGCGGCGACGGCGGCGCGGGAGTCCGCGTCCAGCGTCTTGCGCCCGCGCAGCAGGCCCTTCTTGCAGATCACGGTGATCTCGATGCCGCGCTCGATGCGGTGGATATGCGTGAGGCCGCAGTTATGGGCGATGTCGGTGGCCTTGCTGGCCCACGGCGAGATCGTGCCGAAGCGCGGGATCACCACGAAGCGGTCGCCGTCGGACGGCTCGGCGAATGGCGCGCCGTAGGTCAGCAGCGCCGCCACGCGGGACTGCTCTTCGGCCGACAGCGGCGTCTGTGCATCAACAAAGTGCAGGAACTGGCCATGCACCGATTCAATATCGGCGTCGATCTGCCGCAGGGCGGTGAGCAGGCGTTGCTGACGGAAGGCGGAAAGCGCCAAAGCGCCGGGGAAGCATGAGAAATGCGCCATGATCGTAGCGGTCGGGAGGCGGTGAGGTAGGGGCTGCTGCTTAGCCGGCACCGCTGCATGGGGTGCCGACTGGCGGGAAACCGCTATTGTACCTTGCCGGCACCCGGATTTTGCACCGCGACATCACGGCGGGGCCGTGTTACGGCCTATCCTGATAATACTTATGCGTCACTTTCACCGAATGGACGGCTCAGAGTGACGTCGCCGAGCGCGCGGCCTGCTCGTACAGGCCGGTCAGCACCCGCATCAGCCGGGCGAGTTCGCCGATCTCGGCATTCTCTTCGCTGCCTTCGGTGAAGTTGCTGGTCAGGCATTGTTCGCGGATCTCGCGGTAGCGCGCGCAGGCCTCGGTGCCGGCCGGGGTGGTCGAATAAGTGGCCTCCTTGCCGACCCGCTCCCCGCTCACCAGCCCCAGCCCCTGCAGCTTCTTCAATGCGTAGGTCACCAGGTGCGTGTCTTCCACGTTCAGCACGAAGCAGATATCGGCCAGCCGCTTGGGCCGGCCGCGATGGTTCACGTGATGCAGCACCAGCACGTCCAGGAAGGTCAGGTCGCGCACGCCGGCCGCGCCCATGCAGCGCACCACCCAGCGGCTGTAGGCGTTGTAGGCGGTGTTCAGCCCGAACTCGAACTCGGACAGCTCGGGGCTGCGCACCGACACCAGGTGCGAGGACGACACGATATTGGCCCCGGCCGCGCGCGACAGCGCGGTGGCCGGCCTTGCCGCCGGGGCATCGGCCACGGCGGCGGTGGTGTGCCCGCTCTCGGCTGGCTTGCGTGGCATGCGGGAGACTCCTTTCGATGGGGGCGGCGCTGGCGGACTAGTGGTGCTAGGTATAAGCCCGGAGCGCACCCCGGCAATTTTAGCTTGACAGTTTATTGGCGAATTATGAGCATGAACACCTAATAAATACAGGTAAAGCATGAGGGAGGACGC
Organism: Cupriavidus sp. CP313; assembly: GCF_054072015.1. Classification (NCBI taxonomy): domain Bacteria; kingdom Pseudomonadati; phylum Pseudomonadota; class Betaproteobacteria; order Burkholderiales; family Burkholderiaceae; genus Cupriavidus; species Cupriavidus sp. CP313. Next base: position 200,713 of record NZ_JBSVZB010000003.1, read on the forward strand.
CGGCCACGACTGGCCCTGCGCCTGTACACCGCGCCCTCCCCCGTGCTGGCAGGCGGCCGCCACCATGGCGGTGCCCGCCCCGCCCTCGCACCCCGTTTGCAGACCCCATGCCATCCATGCTTCCCGACCTCGACACCCTGAACACCCGCCTGCGCGACGGCGCCACCAGCCGTGCGCAGATCATCGAGCAGGCGGCCGCGCTTGCCGCCACACCGGCTGCCGAGGCCGTGTTCCTGCACAGCACCTTCGAGGCCGCGGCCCAGGTCGCGCGCGCAGCCGATGCCGCCGGCCGCGCCGGCAAGGCGCTGCATCCGCTGGCGGGGCTGCCGGTTTCGGTCAAGGACCTTTACGACGTGGCCGGTGAAGTGACCAGCGCGGCCTCGCTGGTGCGCAAGGATGCCGCGCCGGCCACGGCGGACGCCACCGTGGTGGCCCGCCTGCGCGCCGCAGGGGCAGCCCTGGTCGGGCGCACCAACATGACGGAGTTCGCGTTCTCGGGCGTGGGCATCAATCCCCACTATGGCACGCCGGTCAATCCGGCCGGCACGGATGGCGTGGCACGCATCCCGGGCGGCTCGTCGTCGGGTGCGGCCGTTTCGGTGGCGCTGGGGCTGGCGGTCGCGGCGCTTGGCAGCGACACCGGCGGCTCCATCCGCATCCCCGCCGCGCTGTGCGGCATCACCGGCTTCAAGCCCACCACGCGGCGCGTGCCGCTGACGGGGGCCTTTCCGCTTTCCTACACGCTGGATACCGCCTGTGCGATGGCGCGCATGGTCAGCGACTGCATTGCCGTGGACAGCGTGATCGCCGACAGCGCGGTGATCCCGCGCGTCACCAACCCCGCCGCCACGCGGCTGGCGATCCCGCGCCAGATCCTGCTGGACGACCTGGACCCGGTGGTGGCGCGCGCCTTTGACCGCGCGCTGGGCCGGCTCTCGGCCGCCGGCGTGCAACTGGAGCATGTCGACCTGCCCGAGCTCGGCGAGTTGGCGGGCCTGAACGCCCAGGGCGGCTTCAGCTCGGCCGAAGCCTTTGCGATCCACCGCCACCTGCTGGCCGCCCGGCGCGACCTGTACGACCCGCGCGTGGCCTCGCGCATCGACCGCGGCGCCAATATCAGTGCCGCCGACTACATCGACCTGGGCCGCGCCCGGCTGGACTGGATCGCCCGCATGGAAGCGCGCCTGGCCCGCTTCGACGCCGTGGTCTGCCCGACCGTGCCGATGGTCGCGCCCGAGATTGCGCCGCTGCGCACCGATGATGCGCAGTTCTTCCGCGTCAATGCCCTGCTGCTGCGCAATACCTCGGCCTTCAATTTCCTTGACGGTTGCTCGATCTCGATGCCCTGCCACGCGCCGGACGAGCTGCCCGTGGGCCTGATGCTGTCGCACGGCCCGATGCGCGACGCCGACCTGCTGGGCACGGCCCTTGCGTTGGAACGCATCGTGCAACCGTCACAGCGCGACGACTGAGCCCGCCGCCGCGCCGTTGATCTTGCGCCGGACGCACGCCCCCCCAACCGGGAGCATGCGCACGGCACCAGGTAGTACGCAACCCGCTGTACAACCGCGCCCCCGCGCGCACACCAGGAGAGATCGAGATGCGAGTCAAGGCAATCGTTGCGGCAGCCCTGATGCTGGCCGCCGTGGCGGCACAGGCGGACACCAAGTGGGACCTGCCGACCGGCTATCCGGTCGCCAACCTGCACACCGAAAACCTGCAACTGATGGCCAGCGAAGTGGACAAGGCCACCGGCGGCAAGCTCAAGATCGTGCTGCACCCCAACGGATCGCTGCTCAAGGCCAACGAGATCAAGCGGGGCGTGCAGACCGGCCAGGTGCAGATGGGCGAGATCCTGATGTCCCTGCTGGCCAATGAGAACCCGGTGTTCGGCGTCGATGCGGTGCCATTCCTGGCCACCAGCTATGCCGATGCCTACAGGCTGTGGCAGGCCTCGCGCCCGGTCACCGAGAAGGTGCTCGACAAGCAAGGGCTGAAGCTGCTGTACGCGGTGGCCTGGCCGCCGCAGGGCATCTATGCCAACAAGCCGATCAATTCGGCTGCGGACATGAAGGGCCTGAAATGGCGCGCGTACAACCCTGCCACCTCGCGCATCGCCGAGCTGGTAAGCGCCCAGCCGGTGACCATCCAGGCCGCCGACCTGGCGCAGGCGCTGGCCACCGGCACCGTCAACTCCTTCATGTCGTCTGGCGCCACCGGCGTCGACACCAAGGTGTGGGAGAGCGTGAAGTACTTCTATGCCGTCGATGCCTGGCTGCCCAAGAACATGCTGGTGGTCAGCAAGAAGGCCTTCGCGGCGCTGGACAAGCCGACCCAGGACGCCCTGCTCAAGGCCGTCGCCGATGCCGAGAAGCGCGGCTGGCAGGTGTCGGAGCAGAAGACCAAGGAGTACCTGGCGACCTTGTCGCGCAACGGCATGACGGTGCAGCCGCCTTCGCCGCAGCTCAAGTCCGACATGCAGAAGGTGGGCCAGACCATGGTGGATGACTGGGCCAAGGGCGCGGGCGAGGACGGCAAGGCCATCCTGGACGCCTACCGCAAGTAGGCTGCGGGCCTGCCCGCCTCCATGAACTCCCCGCCCTTGCCGCGCAGGCTGGCATGGCGGGGAGCCCCTTCCCTCCCTGACGCCGTCCATCATGCCAACTGCCCCCTCCTCCAAGCGCTGGCTCGACCGCCTGCTTGACCTCTTTGCCACGCTCGGCGCGCTGTGCATCCTCGCCGTCTGCGTGATCATGATCCTGATGTCGCTGTCGCGGGAGACCTCGGTGATCTTCAAGGGTGGCGATGACATCGTCGCCTGGCTGTGCGCGGCGTCCGCCTTCCTGGTCCTTGGCCAGACCTTCCAGCATGGCGGCATCGTGCGCGTCGAGATGCTGCTGGGGGCCGTGGGCCCACGCCGGCGCCGGGTGCTGGAGCTGGTCTCGCTGACCATCTGCCTGGTGTTTGCCGCCTACGCGGCCTGGGCGCTGGGCACCTTTGCGTGGCAGAGCTGGGACATCGGCGATGTCTCGCAGGGCCAGATCGTGATCCCGTTGTGGATTCCGCAGAGCTTCGCGGTGCTTGGCTGCGTCGGCTTCCTGCTGGCGGTCGCCGATGAATGGCTGCGCGTGGTGCGCGGACAGAAGCCGCGCTACCAGGTGGCCCATGAAGCAAAGCTCGCCGCCGGCGATTTCGGGGAGACAGTCTGATGAGCACAGTCGTGGTTGCACTGATCCTGCTGCTGGTGATGATCGTCTTCCTGGCGATCGGCGCGTGGATCCCCGTGGCCATTGCGGTCACCTCATGGGTCGGGCTGGTGGTGTTCTCAGACCGCGAGGCGCTGGTCAGCCTGGCCAATGCGTGGTGGTCGTCGAGCGCCTCTTACACGCTGGCATCGCTGCCCCTCTTTGTCTGGATGGGCGAGATCCTGTTCCGCACCAAGCTGTCAGAGCAGATGTTCAACGGGCTGTCGCCGTGGCTGAGCTGGCTGCCCGGGCGGCTGATGCACGTCAATATCCTGGGCTGCGGCATCTTCGGCTCGGTGTCGGGGTCCTCGGCGGCCACCTGCGCCACCATCGCCAAGTCGGCGCTGCCGGAACTCACGCGGCGCGGCTACGACGAGCGCACTACGCTCGGCTCGCTGTCCTGCGCCGGCACGCTCGGCATCCTGATCCCGCCGTCGATCACGATGGTGGTGTACGCGGTGTCGGCGGACGTGTCGATCATCCGCGTGTTCCTGGCGGGCTTCATACCCGGCCTGCTGCTGATGCTGCTGTTCTCCGGCTACATCGTGGTCTGGGCGCTGGCCAACCCGGACAAGACCCCGCCGTCGGAGCACTTCAACTGGCGTGCGCGGCTGGCATCGATCCGCCAGCTGCTGCCGTGCATCGTGCTGATCGCCTTTATCACCGCGATCATGGTGACCGGCTACTCCACCGCGACCGAGGCCGCAGCCTATGGCGTGGTGGCCTCGCTGGCGCTGGCGTGGGCGGGCGGTTCGCTTACGCGCGCGGCGTTCTGGGACAGCCTGATGTCGGCCACGCGGCTGACCGCGATGATCATGTTCGTGCTGGGCGCGACCTCGTTCCTGTCGGTGACCATGAGCTTTACCGGCATCCCGCGCGCGCTGGCGGAATGGGTGGCGGCGATGCACCTGTCGCCGTGGGCGCTGATCGCGGTGCTGACAGTGATCTACATCGTGCTCGGCACGGCGCTGGACGGCATCTCGATGATCGCGCTGACCACCGCGACGGTGCTGCCGATGGTGCAGGCGGCCGGCTTCGACCTGGTCTGGTTCGGCATCTTCATCGTGCTGCTGGTGGAGATCGCCGAGGTGACACCACCCGTGGGCTTCAACCTGTTCGTGCTGCAGAGCATGACCGGCAAGGACAGCAATTACATAGCACGGGTCTCGCTGCCCTTTTTCATGATGATGGTGGTGGCGATCGCCATCGTCACGATCTGGCCGGGCGTGGTCACCTGGCTGCCGGACATTGTCATGCAGCAGGAAGTCAAATAGCATTGGCCGGCCCTGTCCGGCCCTGTTCCGCCTTTCCCGCCGGCGCGGCAACGTGGAGGTTCCCAGTCCGATGCATGTGATCGTCATCGGCGCCGGCGCGATCGGCGTCAGTTCCGCCTGGTACCTGCGGCAGGCCGGTTTCGACGTGACCGTGCTCGAACGCCGCGCCGCGCCGGCCCAGGAAGCCAGCTTCGGCAATGCCGGCGTGATCGCGCCCGGCTACGTCACGCCATGGGCCGCGCCGGGCATGCCCGGCAAGATCCTGCGCACGCTCTTTGCGCGCGAAGCGCCGGTCCTGTTCCGCCCTTCCGCCGACCCGGCCATGTGGCGCTGGATCGCGCGCTGGCTGCGCGAATGCCGGCTGGAGCGCTACCGCGCCAACAAGCTGCGCATGCAGCGGCTGGCGTTCTACAGCCGCGGGTGCCTGCACCGGCTGCGCAGCGAGCTGGAAATCGACTACGAGCAGTCGCAAGGCTACCTGCAGCTGTTCCGCACCGCGCGCGACCTCGACCTGGCCGCGCCCGCCGTGGCCCTGCTGCGCGAGAACAACGTGCCGCACCGGCTGGTCAGCGCGCAGGAATGCCGCCAGATCGAACCGGGCCTGGCCGCCGACACGCCGCTGGCCGGCGGGCTGCACCTGCCGGAAGACGAATCCGGCAACTGCCCGATGTTCGTGCGCGCGCTGCACCGGCATGCCGAGGCCGCAGGCGTATCGTTTCGCTTCGACACCCAGGTGGCGCGCGTCAGGCCCGACAACGCAGGCAAGCTGCAGGTCGAGCTGTCGCACTCCGACAAGAAGCGCCTTGGCCAGGTGCTGAGCGCCGACCGCGTGCTGGTCGCGGCCGGCGCCGACAGCACCGCGCTGCTGCGCCCGCTGGGCCTGCGCGTACCGCTGTATCCGGTCAAGGGCTACTCGGTGACGGTGATGGTCCGCGACGAACTGCAGGCGCCGCTGGGCGCGCTGATGGATGAGTCCTACAAGGTCGCGATCACGCGCATGGGCAACCGCCTGCGCGTGGCGGGCACGGCCGAACTGGGCTCACGCAAGCTTGATCTGCGGCCGGCCGCCCTGAACACCCTGGTCAAGGTCGCGCGCGACTGGTTCCCGGTGGCCGGCAACTACCAGGAAGCCACGCAATGGGTGGGCGCGCGGCCGATGCTGCCGGACGGGCCGCCGCTGATCGGGCCTACGGCCGTGCCCGGCCTGTTCCTCAATCTCGGCCATGGCTCGACGGGCTGGGCGATGAGCTGCGGATCGGGCAAGATTGTGGCTGACCAGATCGCCGCCAGCGCCGGCACCCATGGCGGCCCAGACATCGACATGGAGGGCCTGCTGCCCGACCGCTACGGCTTGGGTCCCGCCAGATAACCAGACATGACACCCTCTGCCTCTACCGCCACCTCGCCCGCAAGCGGCGACGGCTGGTTTGCCCTCGATGCCGCCGCATCCGCACCGATTCCGCTGTACGACGTCGCCGCCATCCGCCGCATCGAGAACGCCGCCTTCACGCAACTGCCCGCCTTTACGCTGATGTCGCGCGCCGGCGCCGCGGCCGCGCGCTGGCTGGCCTGCCACGCACCCGCCGGCCCGCTGCTGTTCGTGGCGGGTCCCGGCAACAATGGCGGCGATGCGCTGGTGGCCGCCACGCAATTGCACAGCGCCGGCCGTGCCGTGCAGGTATGGCTGACGGCGGATCCGCAGCACCTGCCCGCCGACGCCGCGACGGCATGGCAGCAAGCGCACGCAGCCGGCGTCCCGGTCAGCGTGGTCGCGGGCATGGCTGCCTCGCATGACGCGGACTGGCCCGCCGGCACCGCGGCGATCGTCGATGGCCTGCTCGGCATCGGCCTGAATCGCCCCGCCGACGGCGCCATGGCGTGGTGGATCGGACAAATCAACCGCAGCGCGCTGCCGGTGTTTGCGCTGGACATCCCCAGCGGCCTGTTCGCCGACACTGGCGCGGGCGCGCCGGCCGTGCGTGCGCAGCGCACGCTGACCTTTATCGCCGCCAAGCCCGGGCTGCTGACGCTGGACGGGCGCGACTGCGCCGGCGAGGTCGATATCGCGCCGATCGGTCTCGGCTATCCGCCGGACGAAGCGCCCCATTGCCTGGTAAACGGGCCGGCGCTGTTCAGTACTGCGCTGCCGCGCCGCCGCCATGCCAGCAACAAGGGCACGCATGGGTCGCTGGCGGTCATCGGCGGCAACCTGGGCATGACCGGCGCGCCGCTGCTGGGCGCCAGGGCCGCGCAGTTCCTCGGCGCGGGCAAGGTGCATATCGGCTTCCTGGCGCAGCCCGCACCGCAGTTCGATCCGCTGCATCCGGAGCTGATGCTGCATGCCGTGGACGCACTGGCCCTCGCTGCGATGTCGGCGCTGGTGATCGGTCCGGGCATGGGCACGGATGCCAACGCACACAAGCAGTTTGCGCGGCTGCTGCAAGCCGCGCCGTTGCCGCTTGTGCTGGATGCCGATGCCTTGAACCTGCTGGCCGCCGATCCGGCGCTGGCCGGCGCACTGGCCGCCAGCGGCGCGGCTTGCGTGATGACACCGCACCCGCTCGAAGCCGCCCGGCTGATGGGCGTGCCCGTCGCCGACGTGCAGCGCGACCGGCCCGCTGCTGCCGCCGCTCTGGCTGTGCAATGGCAGGCCGTAGTCGTGCTGAAGGGATCGGGCACCGTGATCGCGGCACCTGACGGCAGCCCATGCACGCTCAACCCGACCGGCAATGCCGCACTTGCCAGTGCCGGCACCGGCGACGTGCTGGCCGGCATGCTGGGCGCGCTGCTTGCACAGGGCATGGCGCCTCTGGGCGCAGCCCAGGCGGCGGTGTGGATCCACGGCCGTGCCGCCGATGCCCTCGTCGGCCAGGGCACCGGGCCAGCCGGCGTCACCGCAAGCGAACTGTACGCGCCGGCGCGCACCGTCTTCAACCAGTTGCTGGCCGGGACCCGCGCATGACGCGCGGCGCGCTGCTGCGCGATCCCGCCGACCGCCGCCACCTGCTCACCGGCATCGCCCTGCTGGTCATCGGGCAATGGATCCTCAGCCTGCTCGATGCCACCAGCAAGACCCTGACGCAGCAAGGACTGCCGCTGGTGGCCGTGGCATGGGTGCGCTATGTCGGGCATGTGGTCGCGATCTTCCTGCTGCTCGGCCCCGCCGGCTGGCGACGCCAGTGGCGGCCGGCAAAGCCTGGGCTGCAGTGGCTGCGGGGCGGGCTGATGCTGGTCTCGACGCTGGTGTTCTTCAGCGTGCTGATGCTGATGCCGCTGGCGCAGGCCACCGCGCTGAACTTCTGCGCGCCGCTGTTCGTGGTGGCGCTGTCGCCGTGGCTGCTGGGCGAGCGCCCCGGGCGCCATGCCCGCTGGATGCGCTGGACCGGTGTGGTGGTCGGCTTTGCCGGCATGCTGGTGGTGGTGCGTCCGGGTGGGCAGCTCAGTCCGCTCGGTGTCGGCCTGGGCCTGGTGTCGGCGCTGGTGTTCGCGCTGCTGCAGATGCTGACACGGCGCATTGCCGCGCATGACGCGCCCATGACCACGCTGATCCAGAGCGGTGTCACCGGCGCCTGCCTGACCACGCTGATCGTGCCTTTCTTCTGGTTCAGCGCGTGGCCCACGCCGATGCAATGTGCGCTGTTGCTCTCTGCAGGGATCACCGGGTCCCTGGGCCACTATTTCGTCATCCGGGCCTTCCAGTACGCGGATGCCTCGTTCCTGAGCCCCTTCCTGTACCTGCAGATCTTGTCCGCCACCGTGATCGGCTACCTGGCCTTCGGCCAGTTGCCGGACTGGACCACCGCAGGTGGCATCGGCATCATCTGCCTGGGTGGCTTGTGCGTGGCGGGCGGCGAACCGGTGCTGCGCGCTGTCGCGGGCCGGCTCGCTGGCCGGCGACGTCAGACAATGTCCGATACTTAGCGGGCACACATGCTGCTATGTTGCAAGTGTTAACAGTTGCTTACGCCGAGGGGTAAAAGTGCCGCGGCGCAGGCGATATACTTTGCGAGTCTGCGCCGCCGCGCGCACTCGCGCCCCTGCAAACTTCCTAGTCCCGCATGCCCACCGACCTTCACGCCTGGAACGCCCTGCTGCGGCACCATGACACCCTTCGCGACGCTCAGATGCGCGAGTGGTTCGACGGCGAAGGCGCGCAACGCGTCGCGCAATTCTCGCTGGAAGCCGCCGGGCTTTATCTCGACTATTCGAAGCACCGCATTACGCCCGAGACCATGCGGCTGCTGACGCAGCTCGCAGCGGAAGCGGGCGTGCCGGCTCGCCGTGACGCGATGTTCGCCGGCGAGCATATCAACACGACCGAGGACCGCGCCGCGTTGCACGTGGCGCTGCGCGCAACCGCAGGCGCCGGCTACAAGGTCGACGGCGAACCGGTCATGCCCGCCATCCAGAAGGTGCTGGAGCGCATGCGCGAGTTCGCCGGGCGCGTGCGCAGCGGCGCCTGGAAAGGCGCCACCGGCCAGCGCATCACCGATGTTATCAATATCGGCATCGGCGGCTCCGACCTGGGTCCGCGCATGGTGTGCCGCGCGCTGTCGCACCTGTCCGACGCGGACGGCCAGACCGGTCCGCGCATGCACTTCGTCTCCAATGTCGACGGCACCGACCTGGCCGAGACGCTGGTGCGGCTCGACCCGCAACGGACGCTGGTGATCGTCTGCTCCAAGACCTTCACCACGCTGGAGACCATGGCCAATGCACGCAGCGCGCGTGCCTGGTTCGTCGCCAACGGCGTGGCCGAGGGCGACCTGGCCAAGCACTTCGTCGCGGTCTCGACCAATACCGAAGCGGTGCGCGAGTTCGGCATCGACCCGGCCAATATGTTCGAGTTCTGGGACTGGATCGGGGGACGCTTCTCGCTGTGGTCGTCGGTCGGCCTGTCGATCACGCTGGCGGTAGGCTCCAATGCCTTCGCCGACCTGCTGGCCGGCGCGCGCGCCATGGACGAGCACTTCCGCACCGCGCCGCTGGAGCGCAACATGCCGGTGATCCTGGGCATGCTGGGCATCTGGTACCGCAATTTCTGGCATTTGCCGACCAGCTGCATGGCGCCCTACTCCACCTCGCTGGAGCTGTTTCCCGCCTTCCTGCAGCAGCTGGAGATGGAGAGCAACGGCAAGTCAGTGCAGCTTGACGGACAGCGCGTGCGCACGCATACCTCGCCGGTGGTGTGGGGCACGGCCGGCACCAACGGGCAGCATGCCTATTTCCAGCAGATCCACCAGGGCTCGCAGGTGGTGCCGGTGGACTTTGTCGCGCCGCTGGTGCCGCCGCGCCGGCTGGCAGGCCATCACGCCAAGCTGCTGGCCAACTGCTTCGCGCAGGCCGAGGCGCTGATGCGCGGGCGTACCGCCGATGAGCTGCGTGCCGCCGGCCTGAAGGACGAAGTCCGCATCGCCCATATGGTGTTCGAGGGCAACCGCCCCAGCAACACGCTGCTGATGGAAAACCTGACGCCGCATGTGCTGGGCGCGCTGATTGCGCTGTATGAGCACCGCACCTTCGTGCAGGGCGTGGTCTGGAAGATCAATTCCTTCGACCAGTGGGGCGTTGAGCTGGGCAAGATCCTGGCCCGTCCGATCGAAGCCGAGCTGACCGGGAATACCGTTGGCCAGCACGATGCCTCCACCACGTCGCTGATCGAGCGCGCCCGCGCGGTGCTGAAGGCGGGCGCCGCCAGCTAGACCTCCGCGCCCATCCATTCATCGCTGGCCACGCGGCCGGCGTCGATGGTCAGGATGCGGCCACAGCGCGCCGCCACCGAGCGGTCATGCGTGACCAGCACCAGCGTGGAGCCGGCATCGCGGTTAAGCTCGAACATCAACGCGATCACGGCTTCGCCAGTGACGGTATCGAGGCTGCCGGTGGGCTCGTCGGCAAACAGGATGTCCGGGCGCGCCACGAACGCGCGCGCCAGCGCCACGCGCTGCTGCTCGCCGCCCGACAGCGTGCGCGGATAATGCCCCAGCCGCGCGCCCAGGCCCACACGCTGCAGCATGTCCAGGGCGCGCTCGCGCACCTGCGACGTTTCGCCGCGCAGCTCCAGCGGCAGCATCACGTTTTCCAGCGCGGTCAGGTGGCCGACCAGCTGGAACGACTGGAACACAAAGCCGACATGGCGGCCCCGCACGGCGGCGCGCTGGTCCTCGTCCAGCGCGAACAGGTCCTGGCCCTGCAGCCGTACCGTGCCCGTGCTGGGCAGGTCCAGCCCCGCCAGCAGCCCGAGCAGCGTCGACTTGCCCGAGCCGGACGCCCCCACGATGGCGAGCGTTTCGCCCGGCGTGACGGAAAAGGTCACGTCGTGCAAAATCGTCAGCGAACCGGTCGTGTCGGCAACGGTCTTTCCTAGGGACTCGACAGCGAGAATGGAAGAAGACATGGATATTGGGATCCGAGGCAAATGGCGCCGGCTGCTGCTGGCAACCGGCATGGCACTGACGATATCGGCCGGGGCGCCAGCCCAGGCTGCGGCGCCGGCACTGCTGGTGCTTGGCGACAGCCTCTCCGCCGAGTACGGCATCGCGCGCGGCGCAGGCTGGGTCACGCTGCTGCAGGACCGCCTGCGGCAGGAGCGCTTCGATTATAGCGTTGTCAATGCCAGCATCAGCGGCGAGACCACCATCGGCGGCAAGACGCGGCTGCCGGAGCTGCTGTCGCGGCACCGCCCGGCCATCGTGGTGGTGGAGCTTGGCGCCAACGACGCGCTGCGCGGATTGCCGCTGCAGACCACCGAGGCCAACCTGCGCAACATCGTCACCACGGCACAGAAGGCCGGCGCGGGCGTGCTGCTGATCGGCATGCGCATCCCGCCCAACTACGGGCAGGACTACACCGAGAAGTTCGTCTCGCTGTATCCGAAGCTGGCCGGCGAATACAAGGTGCGGCTGGTGCCGTTCTTCCTCGACAAGGTCATCACGCGGCAGGACTGGTTCCAGCCCGACCGCATCCACCCGACCGCCGCGGCACAGCCGGCATTGCTCGATACAGTGTGGCCGCAGCTCAAGCCGTTGCTCAAGCGCAGCGGCGCGAAGTAAGAATGAATAAATAGAAAACCCCTGCCGCCTGGCAGGGGTTCTTGCTTGCAGCGGTGCTGCCGGGGCTGATCTGGCGCTTACTCGGCGCCTTGCGCCTGCGTGGCACCCACCGGCGCCAGCATCTTGACCTTGGAGCGGGCCTTCAGGCTTTCATAGAAGGCCTGCAGGTCGGTCTGGCCGGCCATTTGCGACAGCTGCTGCGCTTCGGCCTGGCGCTGGGCCGGATTGGCCTGAGCAGGCTGGCTGACCTTGGTAATGCGATAGACCGCATAGCCCTGGGTGCCCAGGTCGACACCCACGACCGCCGGCAGCTTCACGGCATCGGCGCGCATCACAGCCTCCACGGCCTGCGGCGCAATGCCCTCGGCCTTGGCGCGCGACACGGTCTGCACCGCGCCAAAGCCGTCGGCGCTGTCTGCCTTCTTCAGTGCCGCAAGGCGAGCCTCGCCGTCCTTGCGCGCCAGTTCGGCCGCCTGCTGGGCGATATAGCCCTCGCGCACCTTGGCTTCGACTTCCTCGAACTTGCGCACGGCCGCCGGGCGGTACTCGACGATGCGCGCGGCCACCAGCGTGTTCGGGGCCACCTGGACGGCCTCGGTGTTGCGCTTGTTCTTGATCGCGTCGTCGCTGAACAGCGCCTTGAGCAGCTTGTCGTTGTTGAGCGGGCTCTGCGCGCCCAGCGCCGGGTTCGGCTGGCGCGTGACGTTGTCGGCGGTCTGGATGGTCAGCTTGAACTTGTCGGCGGCGGCCTTGAGGCTGTCAGCCTGCTCGTAGACGGTGTTGCCAAAGGCATCGGCCTGCTCGGCAAACTTCTTGTCGGCAAACTGCTTGCGCAGCTCCGCTTCCAGTTCCGTGCGCACGGCTTCCAGCGGCTTGGTCTCGGCGGGCTTGATGCCGGTCAGCTTGATGATGTGGTAGCCGTAGTCGGTTTCCACCACGTCGCTGACCTGGCCATCCTTGAGCGCGTACATGGCGTCCTCGAACGGCTTGACCAGCGCGCCGCGGCCCATGAAGCCCAGGTCGCCGCCCTTCTCGGCCGAGCCCGGGTCCTGCGAGTTCTTGCGCGCCACGTCGGCGAAGGTATCAGGGTGCTTGCGCAGGTCCTCCAGCAGCTTGGTGGCCTTGTCCTTCGCGGCCTGGCGCTGGGCGGCCGGCGCATCCTTCGGCGCGCTGATCAGGATATGGCTGGCGCGGCGCTGCTCGTCGATGCGGAAGCGCGCGATATTGCTGTCGTAGTAGGACTTCAGCTCTTCGGGCGTGACCGCCTGCGTCGCGGCCAGGGCCTCGCCCGACAGCAACAGGTACTCGACCTTGGCTTGTTCCGGCACCGAGAAGGCCTGCTGGTGGCTGTCGTAGTAGGCCTTCAGCGCGGCCGCATCGGGCTGCACCTTGGCGGTGTAGCCGGCCGGCTTGAACAGCAGCGCCTGCACGTCGCGCTGCTGGTCGCGCACGGCGATCAGGCGATCGAGCAGCGACTTGGGCACGAAGGCGGTCGCGGCGACCGATGCGCCCAGCTGCTGCGTGGCCAGCTCGAAGCGCATGCGGGCATCGAACTGCTCGGGCGTCATGCCCTGCGACTGCAGCAGCTGCAGGTAGGCCTTGTCGTCGACCTTGCCGTCCTTGGTGCGCGGCAGTTGCGCGATCGCCGGCAGGTTGCTGATTTCCTCGAGCAGCTTGGCGTCGGACACGGTCAGGTGCTCACGCGCCACGGCACTGGCCATCACGCGTTGCAGGATCAGCTGGTCCAGCACGGCCTTGCGTGCGTCCGGGCCTTCGAACTGGCGCGGGTCATAGCTGGCGCCCAGGATCTGGCGCGCGCGTTCGCTCTGGTCGCGCACGACGTTGTCGATTTCCTGCACGCTGATGGCGCGGCCGTCGACCTTGGCGGCATCGTGCGAACTGTCCATGAAGCGCGAATAGCTTTCCACGCCGAAGAACACGAACGACGGGAAAACAAGCACCAGCAGCAGCAAGAGCATCAGGCGCCGGTTGTTGCGTACGAAATCAAGCATGCGGATTCGGGTAGTGGATTGGCACGAAAGACAAACTCCACGATTCTATCAGGAGCCGCTGGGCGCGCACCCTTTGTGGAGGGTGGGAAACATGAGGGAGCAAATGAAAACGCCCGCTGACGCGGGCGTTTTCAACAAATCTGGCGGAGTGGACGGGACTCGAACCCGCGACCCCCGGCGTGACAGGCCGGTATTCTAACCGACTGAACTACCACTCCTGTGTCGGCGCTTGCTGCCGGCGATGCACATGTCCTTGCGATGGAGAGTGGTGGGTGCTGAGGGGCTCGAACCCCCGACCTACGCCTTGTAAGGGAATCGGATTTCCTTACAAATCATAAGCCTACAACGCCTACCAACTTCCCCTTGCCGACCGTGCCCTGCTGCAAGAGGCCGAACTATAGCTCGTGTTCATCCTCTGCGCAATACCCGGATGACTCAATCTTGTACCTTCCCTCTCAATCCTGCGATGCGCCCGGAATGGACCAAGAGCTCCGGGGCGCGTCCGCACGCTCGTTTTCAGTTGTTATCGTTGCCGTCATCCGGAAACGCAGCGCAGGCGCGCCGTGCTCTTCAAGGGTCGGGAAGCGCCGACCGGCGCCCTCCCCTCAGTTGGCGGAGTCGGCCAGCAGCCGCCTTTTTGCGTGTTGCATCGACCGGTTGAATCCACAATCCACTTTCTGCCATTCGTCCAGGTAACGTTCGATGGCACCCCTAAGTTTGCGATGGGCTTCGAACCTGATTCGGCTAGATGTACATGAGGAAAGCGCTATTCATGATCTCGCACGCCAAGCTGTTCGATCAGCCACTGAACGAATGCGCCGACCTTGTGCAGATGCGCTTCGTTTTGCCGATAGGAAAGGAAATGGGTCTCGCGCGCAATGTGCGTGAACTCATCCTCCCCAAGTGCAATCAGGTCTCCCTTCGACAGTTCGCGCTCGGCAAGCCGGATGCTCTCCAGGGCGATGCCCATGCCATCGACCGCTGCGGAGATGGCAAGTGCCCCCCGGTCGAACGAGGCCCTCGGTCGCGTCGGGCAAACCATGCCGTTTGCGCCGAACCAGTCCGCCCAGGTTACCCGGCTCAGTTGCGAATCAATCAGCGGGAGCTTTTCCAGCTGACTGCGCAAGGGCTCGTTTGCGTCGATCAACGAAGGCGAACATAGCGGGAGGATGCGCTCCTTTCCCAAGGGACGAACAACCAGGCCCGCGCGTGTGTGCGCCGAACCGTAGGTAATGGCAACGTCCACCTCGCGGGCGTGCGTAAGGTCGATCGCTTCTGCCCCAGACGACAGCCGGATCGTGATGTCGCCATGCGTCTGCATGAACTGAGGCAACCGAGGGCCGAGCCACTTGACGGCAAAACTGGGCGCGCAGTAGACAGCAAGCACTTGCGACTGAGGCGCCAGCGCGACTTCATTGCAGGCGGCCTCGATCACATCGAACACACGCGAGAGGCTTTCCTGCAGGCGTTTGCCTTCCGGTGTCAGCTCAACGCGCCGCGTGCGACGGTCAAAGAGCCTCCGTCCGAAATACTCCTCCAACTCCTTGACCTGGTGGCTGATCGCCGACTGGGTCAGGTGAAGCTCCTTGGCTGCGAGCGTGAAACTCTCCAGGCGCGCTGCCGCCTCGAACGCTCGAAGCAGCACAAAGTTTGGAACCCGTCTCATGGCTGAGCTCTTATACATGAATGTGGCTCATGCTTTCATGAACACCCATCGTTTGTCAACCAACTCCTCCGCAACGACTATGAAGGCGTACCGCAGACATAAAGCGCGTGTCCTGCGAACACCAACCAGTCCCTACACATTTCTACCGAGGAGTCGACATGGCAGCAGTACTTGAGCGCGCCCCGCAGGTCTTCAACGACAAGGAGCGCACCTCCATCTACCAGCCGGAACAGATGGGGCTGATCTATCCGTCCGTTCCGAAATTCGCCACGCCCGCCGAAGAGCGGCAGCATCGCAAGGAGCGCCTGGTCGCTGCCTGTCGTGCTTTTGCGCTGGAAGGTTTCGACTACGGCTTCGCCGGCCACCTGACTGTTCGCGACCCCGAGCACCCGGAGTTGTACTGGACAAACCCGATGGCGGTTCACTTCGCACAGGTGAACATCTCGAACCTCATCTGTGCCGACCATGAGGGCCGTGTGGTGGAAGGCGACTATGCCATCAATCGCGCCGGCTTCGTGCTGCACGCCGCGGTGCACGAGATGCACCAGGACATCGTTGCCATGTGCCACGCGCACACCGAGTACGGCACGGCGTTTGCCTCGTTGGGCAAGGGACTTGACCCGATCACGCAGGATGCAGCCGCCTTCTACGAGGATCACGTGGTGATTGGCGACGAGGCCGGCAAGGTTGCCGTCGAAGTGAAAGGCGGCCACAAGGTGGCCAACGCGTTCAAGGGCGTCAAGGCGGCAATTCACCAGAATCACGGCCTGCTCACGGCGAGCCGCCACAGCATTGAAGCGGCGGCCTTCTGGTTCATTGCCCTGGAACGTTGCTGCAAGCAGCAACTGATGATCGAGGCGACGGGCATTACGCCCCGCCTGGTGACGCCCGAACGCGCCCGCTATAGCCGCGAGCACGTCGGCAGCGACTACATCGGCTGGCTGCATTTCCAGCCGATCTGGGACCACCTGCGTGTGACCCAGCCAGACATGTTCGATTAAGCACCAGCATCGCACGCCGAGGCCGCGCTGACGCGGCCTCGGCAACCGGCCGCAACCTGCGCGCGCCGGCCCCCCTCCAGATCGATAAATAAGGCCCCAAGGAGACACCCCATGCAAACCACAACGAGCGTGGTGACGCCTTACGTCGCCACCGAATCGGCAACCTATTCGAAGGTCATGTGGCGGCTATTGCCGTTCCTGTTCCTCTGCTATATGTGCGCGTACCTCGACCGCATCAACGTCGGCTATGCCAAGCTGCAGATGATGCAGGATCTTGGCCTCAGCGATGCGATCTATGGGCTTGGGGCGGGCATCTTCTTTGTCGGCTACCTTCTGTTCGAAGTGCCCAGCAACCTGATCCTGCTGCGCGTGGGTGCGCGACGCTGGATCGCACGCATCATGGTGACCTGGGGCCTGATCTCCGCGGCCATGATGTTTGTGAAGAGCCCGACCAGCTTCTACATCATGCGTTTCCTGCTAGGCGTAGCCGAAGCGGGCTTCATCCCGGCGATCCTGCTTTACCTCACCTACTGGTTTCCGGCATCGCGCCGAAGCAAGGTTACCGCGCTGTTCCTGACCGGCATCCCGATGTCTGGCGTCATCGGGGGCCCGCTGTCTGGCTGGATCATGAGCGCCATGCACGGCTCGCATGGCATGGCTGGCTGGCAATGGCTCTTTTTGCTGGAAGGCATTCCCACCGTGATCGTCGGTGTCATTGCTTACTTCTACCTTGACGACAAGGTCGCGGATGCCAAGTGGCTGAGTGCGTCCCAGCGGACAATGATCGAGACGAATCTGGCCGCGGAAAGCAAGGGACACGCGCTGCATTCGGTACGCGATGGACTGACCAATCCCCGCATCCTGCTGCTCAGCGTGATTTACTTCTTCTTCACCATGGGCCTGTATGGCGTGAGCTTCTGGCTGCCAACCATCGTCAAGGCCAGCGGTGTCTCGGATCCCCTCGACATTGGCCTGCTGTCTGCGATCCCCTACGCCGCTGCCACGGCTTCCATGATTCTCGTCGGCCAAAGCTCGGATACCCGCGGCGAACGGCGCTGGCATCTGGCCGTGCCTGGTGCAGTGGGGGCGCTCGGCCTGTGCATCAGTGTGGCCTACGCCCATAACACCGCTGTGGCAATGCTCGCACTGACGATCGGCACGATGGGGATCATGACCACCATCTCGCAGTTCTGGACGCTGCCTCCGGCGATCCTCGGCGGCGCGGCTGCTGCGGCGGGTATCGCGCTGGCGAATTCCGTGGGCAGCATCTCCGGGGTCATCAGCCCGTACCTTATCGGCTGGGTGCAAACGAACACCGGCACGACTGGCAACGGCGTTCTGGTACTGGCTGCGAGCCTCGTGATTGGCGGCTTGCTGGTGTTCACCGTGCCCGCGCGTCTGGTGAATATCGGTAGGCGAGACAACCGGTAACGCTGGCGCGAACCTGGCTATGCCGTCTGGCGCGTGTCGCCAAGGTACTCGTCAAGACGGCTGGTCAGGTTTTCCCTGGCACGGGTGGTATGCAGATCAGTGAGCTCCGCGGCGCGCGCGGCGTCCCCTGCGGCAATTGCCTCGGCGATCGCTTCGTGTTCGTCCCAGATGGTCTTGCGTTGCTGCGCCGAAGATTGCAGAACGGCCCCCATGGCCCGGCGCAGATGTACCCAGTAGTTCTGGGCGCTCTGCTCCAGGAACGGATTGCCCGCGGCGCGGTAGATGGCGTTATGGAACTCCATATCCGCATCGATCATGGCTTTCACATCCTTGCCTTGTGTCGCGCGACGGCCATTCGCAATGATCTTCGGATCGACCTTGAAGTGCCGCTTCGCGGCCAGCCGGGCAGCCAGGGCATCCAAGGAACCGCGGATTTCATAAAGATGACCGATCGAGACAGCGTCCAGCGGCGTGACCAGCACGCCTCGACCAGGGGCGTCCTGAACAAAGCCGTCCTTCTTGAGGATCCTGAGCGCCTGGATCACGGGGGAACGTGACACCTGCATCTGCTCGGCGATTTCCTCTTGCGTCAGGCGGGTTCCGGGCGCCAGCGTGCCATCGCTGATGGCGTCGAGGAGCATCTTGTACACCTCATCCACGAAGTCGGGACGGGATTGAATCTTTGGAAAAGTGGTTGCCATGGCACTGCCCTTTGCACTCTGTATTCAGTCCATTTTGGTTGAACGGCCCTCTCAATGCAATTCCGTCGTGCCGGCTTCCAGCAAGGTCCTTGACTTTGCGAAGCGTCTGCATAAACAATCTGAACTCTGAATACAGAGTTCAGATTGGAAAGTATAGTCATCGACAGGAACAGACCCATGAAAGTTTTCTACGACAAAGATGCTGATGTGTCACTTCTGCGCGACCAACAGGTCGCCGTGATCGGATATGGCTCCCAGGGCCATGCTCACGCCCTCAACCTCAAGGACAGCGGCATCAACGTTGTCGTGGGGCTGCGCGAGGGAGGCGAGTCGTGGCGAAAGGCCGCGTCGGCGGGCCTGGAAGTCACCACGATGGAAAAAGCGGCCGCCGCGGCTGACCTTGTCATCCTTCTTATCCCCGACGAGACGATCGGCAAGGTCTATCGGGAGGTGATCGAACCGGCCATGCGCGAAGGCGCCACACTCGCCTTCGCGCACGGCTTCAACATCCACTATGGGCAGGTGATACCGCGCAAGGACCTGGATGTCGTCATGATCGCGCCCAAGGCGCCGGGCCACACGGTACGCGCGACGTACTCGGAAGGCGGTGGCGTCCCGGGCTTGATTGCGGTCGCACAAGACAGATCCGGGCGCGCAAGGGATATCGCCCTGGCCTATGCCACGGCAATCGGCTGCGGGCGTTCCGGCGTGATCGAAACCAATTTCCGGGAAGAGACCGAGACCGATCTCTTCGGTGAACAGGCGGTGTTGTGCGGCGGAACGGTTGAGCTGATCAAGGCTGGATTCGATACGCTGGTGGAAGCGGGCTACGCCCCGGAGATGGCGTACTTCGAGTGTCTGCACGAGCTCAAGCTGATCGTGGACCTGATCTACGAAGGCGGCATCGGCACGATGAACTACGGCATCTCCAACAACGCCGAATTTGGCGAATACCTGACCGGTCCGCGCATCGTCACCAATGACACCCGCGCAGCCATGAAGGCCGTGCTCAAGTCCATTCAAACGGGCGAGTACGCGAAATCGTTCATCCTCGAGAGCCAGGCCGGAGCGCCGACATTGCAGTCCCGCCGGCGCCTGACGGCAGTGCACCCGATCGAGGTCGTTGGCGAAAAGTTGCGCGAGATGATGCCGTGGATTCGCAAGTGTGCCCTGGTCGACAAAGCCAGGAACTGATCACTTCCTAGCGCCAGTTTCCACGTATACCCCAACTTACATGGCCAAATCACGCACCTAAACTCTGTATACAGAGTTCAGAACTCAGTAGTCAAAGAAAGCCAGACCCCTCAGGAGACCCACCATGACCACCACCCCTTTCGAAAAGCACGACGCCGGCAAGACGACCGGAGGCAATGCAACCAATGGCCCCGTCGTCAAGAAGCTGATTCCCTTCGGCGGCTACTACACCAACCGTGTGCCCGACCACGACGCGGAGCTGACCGAGACTGGTCCGGGTACGCCGATGGGTGAATACATGCGCCGCTTCTGGCATCCGGTCTGCATGTCCATGGAACTGACCGATACGCCCCGCTTCCTGAAGGTCCTCAATGAGGAACTGGTCGCATTCCGCGACGGCAGCGGGCGCGTGGGCGTGTTGCATGCGCATTGCTGCCACCGCGGCGCATCGCTCGAATATGGCGCGATCCAGGAACGCGGAATCAAGTGCTGCTACCACGGCATGGTGTTCGATGTCGACGGTGCCTGCCTGCATGTGCCCTTCCCCGACGGTGAGGAGAAAGAAGCGGAGAAGTACGCCTGTTCGATCCGCCAGGGCGCGTACAAGGCCATCGAGCGCAACGGCCTGGTGTTCGCTTACATGGGCCCGCCGGACGAAGAGCCGCCGTTCCCGGAGTGGGAGCAAGACTTCACGGTGCTGCCGACCGACGAACTGGTGGCCTACAGCAACTTCCAGCACTGCAACTGGCTCCAGGTGCAGGACAACGCCGCCGACAACTTCCACCCGACCGCGCTGCATGCAGCGAAGAACGTGGTAGGCGGCAAGTTCCAAAGCACGACCTTCGACGAGGTCGGCGCCGCATCGATGGAAGTCGCGCCCGACATGCAGTTCATCCCGGTCCACGGCGGCCGCGGCCTGGCCTGCGCCGGCGCGCGACGCGTGGACAAGGACAAGATGTTCCTGCGCATCCAGCACCAGGTGCTGCCCAACCTCAGCCTGCACGCGTACACGTCGGAAGACGGCTCGCAGAAGAAACTGTTCAGCCGGTTCCACATCATCCGCTGGACGGTGCCCGTCGACGACGAGAACAGCAAGATGATCGGCTGGCGCGTGATGGGGCCGGGCATTGATACGCGCGGCGTGGGCGACAAGCGCCTGGTCGGCTACGAGAGCATCGACTTCCTCGACGGCCAGGTCGCGCTGCGCCGCCCCGAGCGCTTCGGCAAGTACACGCTCGAGGACATGCCTCCTATTCCGTCGAACCACCGCGAACGCGAGAATTACAAGAACGCGCAGTACGCACCCGGCGACTACGAGGCAATCATCAGCCAGCGTTCGATCGCCGTGCACGCGCTGGAGCATCCGACCAAGTTCGACGCCGGCCTTTTCTCGTTCCGCAAGATGTTGCGCGATGCCGTCCGGGGCACCAACGCCGCTGCCGCGGCCCAAGGCTTCGCGGAATGGCTGCGTGAGCTCAACGGCGCCCCGAACAGCTACTGCTCGGGCAACGTCTTCGAGTTGCCTGAAGCCGAGACGATCGAGCAGGAGGTGGCCAATCGGCGCCTGCTGGCTCGCAAGGCGGTTGCCATCCTGACTGAGGCCGACGGCCTGACCGGAGAGGCCCGCGCAGCGTTCGTCAAGACGAAGTTCGACGAACTGGAGCAGAGCCTCAAGGCTTGAGCGAGCCGTTGATTGAAATCGCCGGGCGGAACTGAACCGCCCGGCAAATGTACCCGGAGACGCGAGGTTCACCATGAACGCCCCCACCAATGAGCGCGAAGCGCTCACCCACCTTGAACTGACCCTCCGGCAGGTTCGCCTGGAAGCTGCCGGGATCAATTCCTACGAGTTCGTCGATCCCGACGGAAACGAGCTGCCGGCATTCACACCCGGGGCCCACATCGACGTTCACATCGCCCCAGGTGTCATCCGGCAGTACTCGCTGTGCAACAGTCCGGAAGAACGCCATCGCTATGTCGTGGCTGTCCTGCGAGATGAGTCGGGACGCGGCGGATCCCGGGGAATGCACGAAACCCTGCGTGTTCCCAACCGGGTCAAGGTGAGCGTGCCACGCAACAATTTCCCGCTCGCCGAGGGCGCAAGGAAGGTCATCCTGATCGCCGGCGGCATCGGTGTCACGCCGCTTAAGGCCATGGTTCACCAGCTCGAGGTGAAGTCCAGGGACTATGCGTTGCACTATTGCGCCAAAGGCCCCGAGTACGCAGCCTTCGAAGCCGAGCTGCGGGGCATGGCAAGGACTGGCACGATCCAATGCCACTTTGACGGCGGCAATCCAAAGAACGGCCTTGATATTGCGAAGCTGCTCGAGCACCCCGAGCCCGATACCCATATCTACTATTGTGGGCCCAGCGGCTTCATGGAAGCCTGCAAGCAGGCTGCAGCGCACTGGCCGCTGACATCGGTGCACTGCGAACACTTCAAGGCGCCGGTGCAGAAGGCGTCCAGTGAAGACAGCCAACCCATACAAGGCTATGCAGTTGAACTGGCCCGCTCAGGCCTGACGCTGACCGTCGCACCCGACCAGAACCTGGCCGAAGTACTCCAACAAGCCGGTGCACCCGTGGAGACTTCGTGCCAATCCGGCCTGTGTGGCACTTGCAAGGTCCGGCACCTTTCAGGTGAAGTCGATCATCAGGACTTCATCCTGGATGATGGCGAGCGAGAAAGCTTCATGACGCCATGTGTGTCACGGGGTTGTGGCGGGACCCTCGTCCTGGATCTGTAGTCAGGTTCGACGGAGCTTGGTCATGCAAAGCGACAGCAGCCCTTCGCGATTGTTCTTCTTTTTTGTGGTTTAGCTTCCGCGGCCGCATCCGTATTCAACTGATCCACAGGTCGAACGCGGGTCGTCGGTACAACATGATCCGTCGATTCAGCTTCGGACTAAAAGCTTCGAGGCGGTGTGCCCCGTAAGGTCGGGCAATTGCGATCGGCTCGGAGACTTTCCAAGAATCTTCCATCGCTTCGCTGAGCAGGTGGGGCTCAGCGTGCATCTGGGCGTGCGCGACCGGCTGGATATGGTGTTGATCGAATCCGCTCGCCCGGTTTCGGCCGCGATCGTGATGCGCATCGGCATCGGCGCGCGGCTCGGTCTCGCTAGCTCCGCTCTGGGTCGTGCCTGCCTATATGGCCGCGCTCGATACCGCTTCCCGCAAGACTTTGATTGCCGGCTTGCAGGTAGCAACTGGCAGCCAGTGGCCAGACCATGCCGCCGGCCTTGATCCCGCGATCGCACACTTCAATACCTACGGTTACACCATCTCTCTTGGTGAGTGGCATCCCGACATCAATGCAATTGCAGTACCGATTGTGATGCCGGACGGCGACATCTACTCGATGAACTGCGGTGGCCCGGCGTTCAAGCTGCCTGACACCTTCTTGCGAGAGACAGTCGCACCTGGGCTGATGGCCTGCGTCGAGACCATTGCCGCTGAAAGCGGCGCCAGCATGCACGCATTGGATTCGCAGTCACGCCGACGCTGATCATGTGGCCGCGCCGCCCCCGGAACAAAAATCACGACTTCACGCCTTGCCTGCCGCCGCCGTCCAAGCCGCGATGAAGCCGTCCGCAATGGCGCCCGCGAGCTTCTCACCTGCAGACCACTTCATCGTCTCGAGGTGGATCGGCACGGCGACTGCGCCGTGAATGGCCACCACAATACTGTCCGTGGCAAGTTTCAACGGCATCGGGTACCGCGGTAGCGTATCGAAAAAATCCCGCACGGCGTTCTCGTATTGCTGATATGAGCGTATTGCGACTTCGGAGCGCCCGAAGGGCGTGCCCTCGCTGTTGCGCGGTGTGGGCTGGCGTCGCGCGCCTGAGAACAGGATCTCATACTGGTCGAAATGGGCACGCCAGTGCTTGAGCATGGCCAGCAGTAGCTTGCGCAAACGCATCGCGGGATCGGCTTCGCCGCGGGTGGCCGCACCGATCTGCTCGATGGCCTGCGCAAGGTCTTCTTCGCGGACCGCCATGAATAGCGCCTGCCGATCCTCGAAATAGTGATACACAACGGCCGGCGTGTAACCCGCCGCTGCGGCGATCCCACGCAGCGAGACCTTGGCGTACTCCTGCTCAGCAAAGGCCCGCCGCCCGGCAGCGATCAGGGCCTGTCGTACCGCTGCCTTTTCTTCGGGAGAACGCGCCCGCTTGCCGGCTGTCCTGCGCATGGCCGGCGCGTCGCCATCCGATGCCGCTGCCTCGATGACCGGGTTCTGTTTTCGCATGGAAACGCTGGAAGTCATGTGCTCGATGAGCCGTACAAGTAACGCGCCGATGCTAACACGCTGGCATCGGGCGCTGGTGTTTACCCTCCCCCGCCGCGCTGCGAATTCGCTTGTCGTACGATAATTTTACGTGTTTAATTATATGCAACATCGACAGTCCCCGATGTCCGCGCTGAACCTCGCGGACACATGCCCATGCCTTCCACACCAGACTCCATCGAAGTTCAGGTCCACGCGATCTCGATCGCCGCCGCCGACGCGCTTGCCTTCGAGCTGTGCGATCCGCACGGCGGCATGCTGCCTGCCGTCGAGGCCGGCGCCCATATCGAGGTGCGCCTGCCCGGGAACCTGACCCGTCACTATTCGCTGATGAATGCGCCAGGCGAGCGCCACCGCTACCGGATTGCGGTGCGCTTGCAGCCAGAAAGCCGCGGCGGTTCGCGCTATATGCACGAGCGGCTTCGGGTCGGCGACCGGCTGGCGATCAGCGCGCCGCGCAACAACTTCCGACTTGCCGAGGCGTCGCCTCTGAGCGTGCTGATCGCCGGCGGGATCGGCATCACGCCGCTGTATTCGATGATTGCGCGGCTCGAGCAGCTCGGCCGCGACTGGAAGCTGCACTATGCGGCACGCAGTGCCGCAAGCGCGCCGTTGCTGGAGGAGCTGGAGCGGATCGAGCGCCAGCGTCCGGGACGCGTGCATCTGCATTTCGATGAACGGCACGCCGGCCGTCCGCTCGACGTGCGGGCGGTCGTAGCTGCCGCAAGCGGGGACGACGGTACCCACTTCTACTGCTGCGGCCCCACGCCAATGCTTGCGGCATTCGAGCAGGCCTGTGCCGGCCTGCCTTCAGAACACGTGCACGTGGAGTACTTCGGCCCGACGATCCCCGCGAATCAAATATCGGCGGGCATCGCTTACCCGCCTGCCGGCGAGTCCTTTGAGGTCGCGCTGCGCCGCTCAGGCATCACCCTCGAAGTACCGCCGCAGCGATCGATCCTCGACGTGCTGCTCGATGCCGGCATCGACGCGCCCTTCTCCTGCGGAGAGGGATTCTGCGGCAGTTGCCGCACGGCGGTCATCGAAGGCCAGCCGGTCCATCGCGACACGGTGCTCGATGCAGCGGAACGCGCGCAGGGCGACACCATGATGATCTGCTGCTCGCGCAGCCGCGGCCCCAGGCTGGTGCTGGATCTTTGACAGCACCCGACACACAGCAATAGCCTCACAGGAGACGATATGACGTTGCATTACCCCAGGAACTGCTGGTATGTAGCCGCGATGAGCCATGAGGTCGGGCGCAGCCTGCTTGATCGCACCATCCTCAACGAGCCGGTACTACTGTACCGCCGCGAGGACGGCAGCGTGGCTGCCATCGAGAACCGCTGCAGCCATCGCCGCGTTTCGCTATCGCTCGGCACGCTGGTAGGCGACCACGTGCAATGCGGCTACCACGGCCTGCGCTTCGACGGCGACGGCGCCTGCGTGCGCATTCCCGCCCAGGACCGGATCCCGCCGCAGGCCTGCATCCGCGCCTATCCGGTCGCCGAGCGCGATGGCTTCGTGTGGATCTGGCCCGGTCAACGCGACCTTGCCGACGTCAGGCTGGTGCCCGATTTCTCCGAGGTCTGCTCGTCGCCGCGCTTTGCCGGCCGGCGCGCCAGCACGCTGCCAGTGCAGGCACCGTGCCTGTTCAATATCGAGAACGTGCTGGACCTGTCCCATGTCAGCTATGCGCATGAGAAGACTGTGGGCACGCCGGAAGTGGCAGAGACGCGCCCCGAGACCGAAATCACCGATACCTATGTCGAAGTCCGCCGCACATTGGAGCGCTCGGGCGCGTCACCACTGTATCGACGGCTGTTTGACTGGCATGAGGTCAGGCATACCCAATCCATCCGGTTCTGGCCGGGCGGTAACGTGCGCCTGAACATCACGATCGAGCCGGTCGGCAACACCGATCCGTCACAGGTGCGCCACCTGCGCGTGGTCGGACCGTGCACGCCCGAGACCGATGTGACCCATTTCAAGTTCTCGGCGATGTATCGCGATTTTGCGCTGGACGACGTCGAAGTCACTGCGACTATTGCGGAGCAGTTCCACAAGACCATCCTCGAGGACAAGGTCCTGATGGAGGACCAGCAGCGCAACTGGCACGCCGATGGCGACGGCGTCCGGATGATCGACCTGGCCGTCGACCGGGCGCCGCTGGCCGCGCGCCGCATGCTCAGGCAACTGGCTGGAGCCGAGCGGCAGTAGCCCCGGCGCCACCCATAACGACAACACAAGGAGACAACCCATGCCCCACCGCACGCTCCTGTGCCTGCTGGCGCTCGCGCCCATGCTGGCCATGCAGCCGGCCGGCGCCGCACCGCCAGCGTCCAGCTATCCGGCAAAGCCGGTCACCATCGTCGTACCCTACGCCGCCGGCGGTGCGACCGACGCCATGATCCGTCCGATCGCCGAAGCGCTCAGCAGCCAATGGAAGCAACCGGTCATCGTCGACAACCGCCCGGGCGCCAACGGCATCATCGCCACGCAACTGGTCAGCAAGGCTGCTCCGGACGGATACACACTGCTGCTGAGCCTTACCGGCTTGGTGCAGAACCTCAGCCTGTACAAGAAGGTGCCGTATGACCCGTTCAAGGACCTGCAGGCCATCACACAGCTCGGGACGCAGCCGATGGGTCTCGCCGTGTCCCCCGCCAGTCCGTATCGCACTGTCGGCGCATTGCTCGATGCCGCACGCGCTACCCCTGGCAAGTTTTCCTACGGGTCGTTCGGCACCGGATCGACCGGCCATATCTACGGCGAACTGCTGCGCAGCACCGCAAAGCTTGAGATTCCGCATGTCGCCTACAAAGGCGAGGCACCGATGCTGCCCGACCTGATCGCCGGGCGCATCCAGCTTGGCTTTGTCTCGGCCTCAACCGCGGCCACGCGCCACCGCGACAAGTCGCTGCGCATCCTCGCGGTGACCGGACCACGCCGCATCGGCACGATGGCAGACGTGCCGACGCTGGCCGAGCTTGGCTACAAGGGCTTCGAGGCAGTGGGCTGGTATGGGCTGTTCGCGCCCGCCGGCACGCCAAAGCCGGTGGTGGAGAAAATCGTTGCCGATACCCGGGCGGTACTGCAAAGCCCCGCCATCGTGGCACGCCTGCGCGACCAGGCCATCGAGCCCACCGGCACCTCGCCCGACGATTTCACCAGGCTGCTGCGCGCCGACTACGCCAAGTGGGACGGCCTGATCAAGACCTTCAAGATTGAACTGGAATAACCAATGAACCCACTCCAACAACCCTCCCTGCTGCAGCCGCTTTGCCTGATCGGCGGCGCGTGGCAAGGCGCGGACAGCGGCGAGACTTTCGACGTGCTGGACCCGGCCAGCGGCGCCCGCCTGGCCAGCGTACCGGCGGCCGGGCGCGCGGAGACCTGTCGTGCCATCGATGCCGCCGAGCACGCCCTCGCTTCGTGGCGCAAGCAGCCGGCACAGGAGCGCGCCGCGCTGCTGCGCCGCTGGCATGACCTGATCCTGGCCAACCAGGAAGATCTCGCGCAACTGCTCACTGCTGAGCAAGGCAAGCCGCTGGACGATGCCCGCGCTGAAGTCGCCTATGCCGCGTCCTTTGTCGACTGGTTTGCCGAAGAGGCCCGGCGCGTCTATGGCGATGTAATTCCGGCGCCGTCCGGCGACCGCCGGATCCTGACGCTGAAGGAACCGGTCGGCGTATGCGGCGCGATTACGCCGTGGAACTTCCCCTACGCGATGGTCACGCGCAAGGTCGCGCCTGCGCTGGCGGCCGGCTGCACCATGGTCCTCAAGCCGGCGGAGCAGACGCCATTGTGCGCGCTGGCGCTGGGCGTACTGGCGCAGCAGGCCGGCATTCCGGATGGGGTGCTCAATATCGTCACCGGCGACCCCGTCGCCATCGGCAGGGCGCTGACCGACAGTCCGGTGGTGCACAAGATCAGCTTTACCGGTTCCACCCAGGTGGGCCGCTTGCTGATGCGCCAGTCGGCCGACACCCTGAAGAAACTGTCGCTTGAACTGGGCGGCAACGCACCGTTCATCGTCTATGACGATGCCGACCTGGATGCCGCGGTGGCCGGACTGATGATCGCCAAGTTCCGCAACGCGGGCCAGGCGTGCATCGCGGCCAACCGCATCTATGTGCAGCGCGGCGTCTACGATGACTTCGCCGCCCGGCTCACGCGCGCCGTATCCGAACTCAGGGTAGGCAATGGCGCAGAACCGGGCGTGGAAATAGGACCGCTGATCGACGATGCGGCCATCGCCAAGGTCGAAGCCCACGTGCAGGACGCCTTGCGCCATGGCGCCAGGGTACTGTGCGGCGGCAGGCGCCACGCGCATGGGGGCACCTGGTTCGAGCCTACCGTGCTCGCCGATGCCTCGACCGCGATGCGGCTGGCCACCGAAGAGACCTTCGGGCCGGTCGCACCGCTGTTTCCGTTCGATGCCGATGACGAAGCCATTACCGCAGCAAATGCCGTGGAGTACGGCCTGGGCGCCTATGTCTACAGCCGCGACATCAACCGGATCTGGCGTGCGATCGATGCACTGGAAACCGGAATGGTGGGCATCAACAGCGGGCTGATCTCGACGGCGGTCGCCCCGTTCGGAGGCGTCAAACAATCCGGCTTGGGCCGTGAGGGCTCGAAGTACGGCCTCGACGAGTACCTCGTGCTCAAATACGTTTGCCTCGGCGGACTCTAGTCTGCCGCGCAGACCGGCTCGGGAGCCGGTCTGCCTTCAGCCTGCGTCAGTAGGCAGCGGCTGATCGACAATCGCCTGCGCACGGGCGGCGTCCACACCGAGCGCCCGCAGCAGGCAGACGCAAAAGGAGCGCACATAGCCCGGCGGGCGCGATTCGCTCAGCAACGCCCGCATTGCCATCCGCACGCTACCCACGACCAGGTCGCTGGCACTGGCAAGATCGCCGAACTCGAACTGGCCCGCATGTTTGCCGGCAATCAGCTCCGGGCGGGGATAGCTGAGTAGGTCCTCGTTGATGGACTGGCCATCCACCGACAACGCATACACGAGCCAGCCCCAGGCTGGCTTCTCGAACGTGCGCTGCAACACGAGGCGCGTCTGCGCCGCAAAGCGTTCGACCGGATCTGCAATGGTGTGGCAGCGTCGCTGGATCTCGTCGAACGGATCGTGGCCGATCTCCTTCCACAGATCCGCGAGCAACTCGTCGCGAGTCTCGTAATAGTTGTAGAAGGTGCCGCGCGCCACGCCGGCAGCCTGGATGAAATCGTCGATCGTCGCCTTCTTCTCGCCCAGATCCGCCACCACCCGGGCAGCCGCCTCCAGCAGCTTCTGCCGCATCCGGGTCCTGCGCTCTTGCCCGATCTCTACCCGTCTGACGTTGTTCATGTTTGCCCATTGTCCTGTCTGGTCATCATGATACCAAATAGACTGATATTGTTCATATTGACAAATACAGTCTAATAATTCATGATGAATCCACTGCCGGCCCAAGGCCGCGGCTACATCAAAAAAGTGCACCGCCGGTGGCGCGTGCGCCCGGAATGGAGACACGTATGGACCACTCCCATGCTCAAAGGGAATCAAGGATCTCTCCGCAATGGCTCGCGTCGACGCCGCTGATGGACGATGTCCAGGCCGGGAGCCTGCGGCATATCCTGAATCTCGCCGCCCGGCTCCCGGACGACTGGTCGGGCATGCAAGGCCGCACCACCTTGCAAGAGGACTTCGGCGCACTGCGCTTCCAGCTTGCCTACATGGCCTATGCACTAGGCCTCGCCCACGTACATCGCCTTCCCGCCGCCCCGGCCGTGTTCAGGCAGCCGTTCGACAGCCTGATCGGCAAGATCCTCTCCCCCGATGTCTGGACCTACTGGCACTACGTCGGCACCGGCAACGGCCCGTTCAACAAATCGCTGGGCGAGCTGCCCGCGCAGTGGGATCCGGTGGTCAGGGACAACATCATGTACAGCGCCTATGTGCAGAGCATGGCGTTGCTCTATCACTACCTGTTCCGCGACGACAAGTACGCTGCCAAGGGTGCACTGACCTTCTCGGTCAACCCGCTGTTCTGGGGTGAAGGCGGCAAGCATTTTGTGTACGACGAGCGGTCGCTCAACGAGCACCTTTACTGGAGCATGGTCGAGCGTGGCTATCTTGGCATCGCCTGCGAGCCCAATTGCGTATTCCAGATCTGCAACCAGCCTTCGATCCTGGGCTTTCGCTTCCATGACCTCGTCTACGGAGGATCCATCGCAGAGGAAGTGACCACCGGCTACCTGCAGGCCTGGTCCCAGTTCGGCGTGCTGAACGACGCCGGCCACTTCAATATGATGGTGCAGGAGCGCGAGCGCCAGGTGATCACTCCTACCAATCTGCCCTGGACGGATTTCTGGATGGCTTCGTTGATGCATGCGTGGAACCCGGATTTCGTGCAGCAACATTACCCGCGCTTCGTCGCGCAGTGGGTAAGCGACGGCCCGGATGGCAGCGCCTGGGTCAAGCCTGCGCCGACGCTCGCCCCCGGCGCTGCGGAACGATCCACGGCGTATGACTTCGGCTGGGCTGCGGTGTGCGCTTCCGAGGTTGGCGACGAAGCCTTGCTCAAGCGCCTGCATGCCTATGCCGACGCGCGCCTGGACCCGACCTGGCAACACGGCGGGCTCTACTATCCGCGTTGCGACCAACGGCTTGACGAAGACGGCCTGTTGCGTGCGATGGATCCGCATACCGGCAATGCCTTGCTTCCCTATTCAAGGCTGAACGTACCCGGCGGCCTGCGGGCCCTCTATGAAGGGCCATGGCAGGACGAGCATTTCGCGCAGCCTGGCCTGGCAGCCATGACGCCTTCGCTCGACGTCCGTCGGGCATGGTTCGATCCGCATATCAACGCCCTGGCATTGACGCTGGGCCCCGTGCGCGACACCAAGGCCAGGCCCGAGGCGCACCTTGAGCTGGCCAACGTGTGGAACCGCGGCGCCTGGCGGTTGGAGCGGGAGCAGGACCTGCTGGCTTACGGAGATGCCGACCGGGTCCTCTGGACCAGCCCCAACGTCAGGGTGGAACGGGCACATGAGCAGATGATCGTCGAGCTTGATGTCGTCAACAGAACCACGATGGTGCTGTCATGGAACTGAAGGCCGGCCCAGGCGGGGAATTCTCGCTGATCGATCATGACGGCCAAGCCGTGACGCAGAACAGCTATCGTGGCCACTACCGCCTGGTCTTTTTCGGCTTCACGCATTGCCGCTTGGTCTGCCCGCGCAATCTGGCGCGCTTGTCCCGCATCCTGGAGGCGCTGGGCCCGCGCGCCGAGGAAATCCGCTCCCTATATGTCAGCGTGGATCCCGAGCGCGATACGCCCGAGGTCATGAAGGACTTTCTTGCCAAGAACTATCCGCGCTTCACCGGCCTGACGGGAAGCCGAGCCCAGGTCGATCACGCCAAGCAATCATTCCGCGTCTTCGCCGAGCGCAAGGCCGATCCCGACGATCCGGACGGCTATGCCGTGCCGCATACCGCCATCACTTACCTGATGGACCGGAATGGCGGCTATCTCGCGCATTTTCCGGAGAGCCTGCCAGAGCAGGAAGTACTTCAGCGGATCTCGGCGCTGCTGGATTCGGCAAGCGCCGCACACCAGTAAAGACGACCTGAAGCAAGCTGAAGCGTTTTCCGGGAAGCCACCCCCACTATCAACGCGCCAACAAATCGAGAGCGCGACGCGGAGACCCCGACGTGGAAACATCCATTGGAGACCTCATCAGGCATTCGGCAGTCAAGTATTCCGATAAGACTGCGCTAATTGTCGATGGGAGGCGTTACTCGTTCACGGAAATCGACACCCTGTCGTCAAATGTGGCTGCCCATTTGATCAGACGCGGGCTTGAGCCAGGGACAAGGGTGTCGCTCTACTCGCCCAACTGCGCCGAGTGGATCATTGCCTATTATGGGATCCTGAAAGCGGGTTGCGTCGCCAACCCCCTCAACCTGATGCTGACCGCGTCCGAGGCACTGTATGCCATCCGCGACTGCCAAGCGGCCGCTGTGTTCGGCCAGCTGGACAAGCTTGCAGCGCTACGCGAGCAGTCCGACAGCGCAGTGCCAAGCCTGATCTCGTTTCAGGGTCGGTCCGGCGGGATTGAAGGTTTCGAGGCATGGATCGCCGCCCCGTCAGAGTCGATCGATGGCGAACGCCCGGTCGTCCCCGAGGCCATCAGCACGATCGCCTACACGTCCGGGACGACGGGCAATCCCAAAGGTGCCGTACTGTCACACCGCTCGATCTTGCTGAATACCGCGATGACGGCCATGTTCCATGTCCGCACCGCGGAGGACACTGTGGTCAGTGCGCTGCCACTCTCGCACGTCTACGGGAACATCGTCATGAACAGCGCCATCGCCTATGGCATGACGCTGGTGCTCCACAGCACCTTCAAGCCCAAGGACATACTGGGCAGTATCCAGCAGCATCGCGCCACCTTATTTGAAGGCGTGCCGACGATGTATATGTACCTGCTGGACTTCCCGCATCTGGCCGACTACGACCTGTCATCGCTGACGCGCTGCACGGTCGGCGGGCAAACCATGCCGCTGGCCAAAATGGAACAGGTGGAAGCATGGTTCGGGGTTCCCCTGCTCGAGCTGTGGGGCATGACGGAACTTGGCGGCCTGGGTACCACCCACTGCCTGCACGGACCGCGTCGCTTGGGATCGATCGGTATCCCACTGCCGTTCATGCAGGCTCGCGTCGTCGGCCCCGGCTCCGCTTTGCCGCTGACGACAAACGAGGTCGGCGAGCTCGTGCTGAAAGGGCCGCTGACGATGGAGGGCTACCTGAACGCCCCCGACGCCACCGCCGAAGCCATCGATGCAGAAGGCTGGCTGCACACCGGCGACCTGGCCTATATCGACGGTGACGGGTTCATCTATATCGTCGACCGCCTCAAGGACATGATCATCACCGGCGGCTACAACATCTATCCGGCCGAGCTGGAACGGGTGCTTTGCGCCCACCCGGCGGTGGCCATGGCGGCGGTGGTAGGCGTGCCCGATCCAACCAAGGGCGAACTGGCGAAAGCGTTCGTCGTGCTGGCCCGCGGCATGTCCGTTACCCCGGACGAGATCCTCGAGTTCTGCCGCACTCGCCTGGCGAACTACAAGCTTCCGAGAATGGTGCAGTTCGTCGATGACCTGCCAAAGACCGCGTCCGGAAAGATTTTGCGCCGGCACCTGAAACGCAGTTAACGCAATTCAAAACCTATCCAGGAGGGCCAGATATGGCTTGTTGCCTGTTGGCAATGGTGGCGCTCGGTCCGGGCATCGCCTTGCTGGGCTGGCTACGGCAAATGCTTGGCGGTGCGTCGCGCGAGCCGTGCTGTCCGGCCGGAACACCCCGGCGTCGGTCTTGTGCCGCGCTTGTCGTGGCTGCCATGGCGTTGATGGTCCCGGCCGGTGCCGCGCTGGCTGACTACGCATGGGATGCCTGGCTGGCGCATCAAAGCCACTTCAGTCAAGTCGTCGGCCAGCTTGAAGCCGAGCTTCAGGCGTCGCGCTGCAAAGCTTCTCCGGTATCAGGCGAGGTGCCGACCAGAGTTTCCCACGGCAGCGTAGCGCTGCTTTCCCATCTCCCCGTCAAGGAGCAACAAGACCAATGAACCAAGCAACGACTGAACCGGGACGCGTACCGTACGCGATGACGATCGATGGCAAGCGGATCGAGTCGGCGCAAACAGGGGTCGCGATCAACCCGGCCACCGAGCAGGGGATCTGCCCCTTCCCGCTGGCATCCAGGGACGACCTCGAGGCTGCCGTCGCAGCGGCCCGCGCGGCGTTCCCAGGGTGGGCTGCCACGGCGATAGAAGACAGGCAGCGCGCGGTCACGGCGCTTGGCGACATCATCGAGCGCAATTACGAAGCGTTCGTCCAGTTGCTGTGCACGGAGCAAGGCAAGAGCCGTGCCGCAGCCGAATGGGAAATCGGCGGATCGGTTCACTGGTGTCGGGAGATTGCGAAGCAGCGCCTTGATGACGAAGCCGTGGACGTGGACAGCGATGACGCGGTGGTCACGCGCTACACGCCGATCGGCGTGGTCGCAGGGATCACGCCGTGGAATTTCCCGCTGCTGCTGGCGATCTGGAAGATCGCGCCGGCGCTGGTCGCCGGCAATACGATGGTGCTCAAGCCCTCCCCTTACACGCCGCTGTGCACGCTCTGGTTCGGTGAACTGGCGCAAGACGTGCTGCCGCCTGGGGTGCTCAATATCATCTCCGGTGGCAATGAACTGGGGCAATGGCTGACGGAACATCCGCATATCGGCAAGATCGCATTCACCGGCTCCACCGCGACGGGCAGGAAGGTGATGCAGAGCGCGGCAAGCAACCTGAAACGCCTGACGCTGGAGCTGGGTGGCAACGACGCAGCCATCGTGTTGCCGGACGTTGATCCGCGCAAGATCGCCAAAGACCTGTTCTGGGCATCGTTCGCCAACAGCGCGCAGTTCTGCGTTGCCTGCAAACGTCTCTACATCCACGAAGAGATCTACGACGAGGTCGCCGAGGCACTGGTCGCTTATGCGAAGAGCGTGAAGATGGGCGAATGGACCGGTGCCAGCGTGGAACTAGGTCCGCTGCAGAACCGCATGCAATACGACAAGGTGCGGGATCTGCTGGATGACTCGCGGGCGCAGGGACACAAGTTCCTGCTTGGTGGCGATGTGCCTGAACAGCCTGGCTATTTCATCCCCGTCACGTTGATCGACAACCCGCCTGAAGATGCACGCTGCGTCACCGAGGAAGCGTTCGGACCGGTGTTGCCACTGCTGAAATGGCGCGACCTCGACGATGTCATCGACCGGGCAAACCGCAGCCACTATGGCCTTGCCGCCTCGGTATGGTCTCGCGACACGGACATGGCGCAGCGCATCGCAGCCCGACTGGAAACGGGAACGGTATGGATCAACCAGGTCCATGTGTTCTCTCCACACGTTGCCTTTGGCGGGCACAAGCAATCGGGCCTGGGCATCGAGAACTCGCTGCATGGCCTGGCCGAGTACTCCAACCTGCAAACCATCCGCAGCAAGCCATTGGCGGCCTGATGCGGTCCGCTTCATTCGGCAAACCACGATAAGCATTGGAACCTGGGAGTCAGAGCTAATGGAGAAGACAAAACTGCGGATCGTCAAGGCCGCTGTGGTACGGGAAAAGTCAGGCCCGTTCCTGCTCGAGGAGATCCGGCTGGAAGAACCCCGAGACAACGAGGTGCTCGTCAGGATCCTTGGCACCGGCGTCTGCCACACGGACATGGTGGTGCGCGACCAGTATTTCCCGACTCCATTGCCGGCCGTGCTGGGCCACGAGGGGGCCGGTGTCGTGGAACAGGTCGGCGCTGCCGTCACCAAGGTCGCGCCCGGCGACCATGTCGTGCTGACCTACGCGAGCTGCGGCGTCTGCGCCAACTGCCAGAAGGGACTGTATGGGTACTGCCCTGACCTGTATGCCAGGAACTTTTCGGGTGCGCGCCCGGATGGTTCCTCGCCGTGCTGCTCGGCGCATGGCGGGCGCCTAAGCGGATATTTTTTCGGCCAGTCGTCGTTTGCGGAATACGCGGTGGCGACGGAGCGCAACGTGGTGAAGGTGCGCAAGGACGTGCCGATCGAGTTGATGGGGCCGCTCGGCTGCGGCATCCAGACTGGTGCCGGTGCGGTGATTAATGCGCTGAAGCCTGGTGCGGGCTCAAGCATCGCCGTGTTCGGCGCTGGTTCGGTCGGACTGGCGGCAGTCATGGCCGCACGTGTGGTCGGCTGTACCATGATCATCGCGGTGGATGTGATGCCTGCGCGACTTGCGTTGGCCGAGGAGTTGGGCGCAACGCATGTGATCAATGGCGCCGAGTGTGATGCCACCGCGCAGATCGCGGCAATCAGCGGTGGCGAAGGTGTCCAGTACTCGCTGGAGTGCACGGGAATTCCGAGCGTGGTGCGCCAGGCTGTGGACTGTCTGCGGCTGACAGGGACCTGCGGTGTCATTGGCGTTGCACCGTTAGGTACGGAAGTCGCATTGGACCTGAATACGATCCTGTTCGGCCGCACGGTGCGGGGCATTATCGAAGGGGACAGCATCCCCGACATCTTTATTCCCCAACTGATCGAGCTCTGGGTCCAGGGGCGTTTCCCGTTTGACAAGCTGCTGCGCAAATTCCCGCTGTCTGAGATCAACCAGGCGGTGCAAGCGAGCGAACGCGGTGATGTCCTGAAGGCAATCGTCACTCCCTGAACCATCCTAAGGAAACATCATGAACGTCACCGACATCGCCACCCGATGGCTTGACCAGCTCCAGCAACCCGACTCGGTTGCGTTTGCCGACCTTTTCACAGAGGATGGCCTGTATGTCGATCCTTCCTGGGGGTTGGCGCGGCAGGGGCGCGAGTTCGTCCGGCTGCATCATCGCAAATGGCACGCTGCAGTCCCCGACTTCAAAGCCGAGCTCGAGCGGGTGCTTGTCGACGGCATGACGGCAATTCTTCTCTACAAAGGGACCGGGACATTCGATGGAGAGCCGCTGGGGGCAGGCGAGAACATGATGCAGCCAACAAATCGCCCATTCAAAGCCCGCGCCGTTATCGTTCTCGACCTTGACGAAAACGGGCTCGTCAAATGCTGCACCGAATATTATGACCGGTCCATCATGCCGATGGGCGTGAAGACACCTTATGCCGACGATCCACGCGGACTGCAATAGCTATCTTCATCGGACGCTGGCGTTTTCCCATTTGACGGCATGCTGCGCAAACACTCGTTGTCTGAAATCAACGAGGCGGTGCAAGCGAGCGAACGCGGCGACGTCCTGAAAAGCAATTGTCACTCCTTAAGCTGCGCCTGCCCGGGATGTGCCGGGCAGGCATGCGGGCGTGTTGCCGCTGGCGCGTCCGCACAGGTTCGCGATTCTTGATTAGTGCTTCACTGGGGGGCCTGCATTGCCTCGCGCCTGGCCGCACGCCAGTCCCTTGGCGACATGCCGGCGCGCTCGCGAAAGACCCGGCTAAAGTGCGCAACGTCACTGAACCCCCACGAGTACGCAATATCGCTAACGCTGCGCTCCGCTTGGCGCGGATCGACCAGGTCGTGCTGGCAGCCTTCCAGGCGCCATTGCCACATCAGCTTGCCCAGCGACTGCGGTTCGTTCTGGAACAGTCTGTACAGATGCGCCGGGGAGATCGACAGGGCTTTCGCGATGCTCCCTACCGTCATTCCCGGCTCGCGCAGATGCTCGCGCAGATATGCCTTGATGCGCGCGCGGTGATAGGCCTCCAGATTTGAAGCCTTGTGCAGATTGGCCCCGGGCAAGCCACGCAACCCAGCGGCGATGATGCTGGCCAGTCCCTCCGACACACTGTCTGCGGAAGACGGATGAAGGTTGTCGAGATCGACGTGCAGGGTCTCCAGCATTACCCGCAGCAGACTTGCCGCAGCGCTCTGCCGGGGGACGGTGGTGGCCGTGAGCTGGCCGAGGCCACTTACCGAAGTTTCCAGGCAAGTCCGCTGCAGCCGCAGCACGGTGACGTCGTGATGGTCGCCGTCGAAATGCAGCTCATAGGGGCGCGTACAGTCATACACGGCAAAGTCCCCTGCCCCCAACATCGCCTGGCGGCCGTCCTGGCAGACGACGCCGTGTCCCGCGCGTTGCAGCTGGACGAGGTAGTAGTCTTCCGCTTCCTTGCGAATGCAGGCGGGCGTTCGCCACACCCGCTTTGCATTGGAGGACAGGCACGTAAATCTCAGTGGACCGACGGTGCTGAGTTCGATATTTCCAAAAAAAGGCAATTCCCCAGGAGAAGCACAGTCAAGGTGCACATAGATTGTGCAGATCATGTCGAGCCAGTATTCGAAGCGCTGACTGGCCGGCACGGCTGAGGTCGAGAGCACTTGTCGAATGCCCTCCCCTGCCCTTATTGGTGGCGAGGAGCCATGCGATGCATCGAATTGTTTCATGAGCGGAGACCTCAGCATTTCTGGCATGCCATACGTTAAGCAACTTGCACGCCTGTCTCGCGCAAGGCGTTCTTCCTCACAAAGTCAGCATGGCCCTGAGAAGCGATCAAACCTAGCATGTCGCCCGATCGACGAGCCATTCGTATCGTCCCTAACCCGGCCGAACGGCCAACGCTGCACAGCTGCCGCTGCGCACGGTATTCCGGAAAGAGATTTCCAGACAAGATTCCCGAGCGATCCAGCAAAGCGGATCCGCTGGACGATTCCTACACTGCAGTTCCGTCCCCGCCACTGCAGGTGGAGGGCAGGTCCGAAACAGGGCGTGGCGCGCGGCGCGGATAAATACACTATCAGGAGCAAGCGATGGGAATCATTCATCCCAAATACAAGGTGGCGGTGGTGCAGGCGGCGCCAGTCTGGCTGGACCTCGATGCGACGGTTGACAAGACCATTCGGTACATCGAAGAGGCGGCCGCGGCAGGCGCCAAGCTGATCGCGTTCCCGGAAACCTGGATTCCGGGTTATCCATGGCACATCTGGATGGGTGCGCCGGTATGGGGTATCGCCCGCGGTTTCGTACAGCGCTACTTCGACAATTCGCTGAGCTACGACAGTCCGCAGGCCCAACGCCTGGCCCAGGCCGCGCGTGATTGTGGCATTACCGTGGTGCTTGGCCTGTCGGAGCGCGACGGTGGCACGCTCTACATCGCCCAATGGCTGATCGGCCCGGACGGCGAAACCATTGCCCGGCGTCGCAAGCTGAAGGCGACACACGCGGAGCGCATGGTGTTCGGCGAAGGTGATGGCAGTGATCTCGCCGTTCACCAGACCGAACTTGGCCGCCTGGGTGCGCTGTGCTGCTGGGAGAACATGTTGTCCCTCAACAAATACGCGATGTATTCACAGCATGAGCAGGTTCACGTTGCCTGCTGGCCGAGCTTCTCCGCCTATGAACCGTACGCGCATGCGCTGGGCTGGGAAGTGAATAACGCGATCAGCAGGGTTTATGCCGTGGAGGGCTCGTGCTTCGTTCTCGCGCCTTGTGCCGTGATCTCGGAGGCGATGATCGACGAATTGTGCGATACACAAGACAAGCACCAATTGGTGCGCGCTGGCGGCGGGCATGCCGTGATCTACGGGCCGGACGGCAGCCCGCTGTGCGACAAACTGGCACAAGACGAAGAGGGCCTGCTGTACGCGGACATCGATCTCGGCGCCATCGGCGTGGCAAAGAATGCGATGGATCCGGTGGGCCACTATTCGCGGCCGGACGTTCACCGTCTACTGCTCAACACCAGGAAAGGCAATCGCGTAGAGCGCTTCTCGTTGCCGCTCGACAGCGAGACGCCGCATGAGGAAGCGAGCAACGCGTAACGCGAAGAATGGTTGTGTCGCAGTAAGGAGGCGTAAGCGGGTGAAGCCGGCGGTGGTCGTTGGCTTATGCGGCCAGCGAGTAGAATTGCTGGGCAGCAGACGCAGTGCTTCCATCGCTGCACTGCATCTGGCCCTTGGCAATCATGTGCATCAGTTCGATGCCGCCCAACAGGACGCTCGCGCAGCGAAAGTTCTTGAACCCCAGCATCGGTCGAGTGAGGCGCTTGATGGCTCGGTGGTCCTGCTCGACGATATTGTTCAGGTATTTGACCTGGCGGATGACGATGGGCGTCTCCCGGTCGGCGTTGATGTCGTGCAGCGCAGCCAGGTTGGCCGGGCTGCCGTCGATGGTCACTGAATCGGGTTCGCCGTTTTGCTCGACAGCCTTCTTGAGAAAGCGCTGTGCCGCCGCCTTGTCGCGCTGGGCGCGCAGCAGGAAGTCGATAGTATTGCCAGCCCTGTCCACTGCCCGATACAGATATTTCCACTGACCGCGTACCAGGATGTAGGTCTCGTCCATACGCCAGCTTTTGGCCACAGGGCGCTTGCGACGACGAAACACCTTGTGCAGCGCCGGCAGCAACTTGAGCGCCCAGCGGTGCATGGTCGAGTAATCGACCGAGATGCCACGCTCGGCCATCATTTCTTCGAGCTGACGCAGGCTCAGCGGATAAGCGACGTACCAGCGTACGCAGGTCAGCATCACCTCCAGCGGGTAGTGCAAACGCTTCAATACCTTTGCAACTTCCGGGTTCATGACTGTTGCCCACACGTGCTGAGCTCGACACCGGCCCATTTTACCGGAGGCTTACTGCGACAAAGCCCGCGCACGCTGCGCGGCCACTACGGGCTGGAACGGCCGGGCGTCTCCGCGCGCTGACGCGGCGGCGTCCCGGCCGTGACGCTTGCCCGATCAATCCAGCGTGATGCCTTCGCGCTGGATCACCGCCGTCCAACTGCCTTCTTCCTTCTCCACGCGCTTCGCGAAGTTGGCCGGATCGATCATGACGACATCGCCTTGCTGGGCCAGCGCTGTCTTCGCCTTGCCGTCGTCAAGGAGCCCTTGCGTGACCGAGTGGAGCTTCTGGACAATCTGCGGCGGCGTGCCCGCCGGCGCCAGCATCCCGATCCAGAACGTCACGTTAAAGGGCGAGATACCAAGCTCTTCGAGCGTCGGCACATCCGGCAACTGCGCCATTCGCTTCGAGGCACTGACGGCGATGGGCTTCAGTTTCCCTGCCTTGATCTGGGGCAGCGCCGTCCAGGTGTCGAAGGCAGTATCCAGTTCGCCGCTGATCACGGCCAGTTGCGCCTGCGCAGCTGACTTGTACGGGATGTGAGTGGTCTTGATCTTCGCCCTGTTGTTGAGCATGGCGAAGCTGAGATGGGCGATATTGCCTGGCCCGGCCGAGCCATAGCTGACCTTACCGGGATTCTGCGTCGCGTAGCGTACGAGATCCGGTACCGAACCGACCGCGTTCTTCTGCGACCAGTCCGGATTCGTGACGAGGATGAATGGCGCCTCAAGGACCAGGGTGACTGGCGTGAAGTCCTTCGGCGAGTAATTGCCTTTCTTGTAGATTTGAGGGTTGATAGTGATGCTGCTGGAGTTGGTGACCAGCAAGGTATACCCGTCGGGCGCTGCCCTGGCAGCCTCGGCGACACCGATCAGTCCATTTGCTCCCGCCTTGTTTTCCACGACCACGGGCTGGCCCAGGGACTTGGTCAGGCGCTCCGAAACCACGCGTGCCACGGTATCGGTGAACGACCCGGCCGGGAAGGGAACGATCATCCGGATAGGCTTGTTAGGCCACCCAGCATTCTGCGCCGCGGCCGGCGCGGCCATTGTCGCGGCCAGGACAGCCGTCGCGGCTGCCACCATGCCGAATTTGCTGCCTTTTGCGCGTGCCTGGCAGTGCAGCATCCATGTCGGTTTGCTCATGTCGTCTCCGTATCGTCGTAATGGTGTTCTGAATCCTTGCCGGGCCTATGGCATTTCCTTCGCGTGTTTTGGCTTCGCCACCGTGCCAGTGATGCCCTGTCGCTCCAGGTTTGCGATCTGGTCCGGGCTCAGTCCAAGCATGCGGGTCAACACTGCCTCAGTGTGTTCGCCCAGGGTCGGCGCGACGTTTCGGATGGGCGCGGGATGTGGTCCGGTCCGAAACCAGGCAGTGCTCGCCGTGTACGTGCCGATGTGGGAGCGCTCGACTTCACGCCAGAATCCCCGCGCGTGCAGATGGGTGTCCTGCAGCACCTGCGACATGGGTCGGACCACGCCGGCGCCGATCCCAGCCTGTTGCAGCAGCCGCATCGCCTCTTCAGGATCCCGGGCCAGGCACCAGGACCTGATCGTCTCGTCGATCCTCTCCTCCTCGGCGCGCCGCCCCGATGCCTGCGCCAGCTGCGGATCGGCCGCGAGGTCTTCCCTGCCGATCGCTCGGCACAGGGCGGGCCAATGCGCATCGGTAACCGAAAGCACGATCCACGCATCATCGCCTGCACAGCGGAAGCAGCCATGTGGGAAGTGCATCGGATGCCGATTGCCCTGCCGCGGCGAAACGGCACCGGTGATGGATTGCTCCAGGATGAACGGCGCGGCCATTGGCAACATGGCCTCCACCTGTGACAGGTTGATGTGCCGCCCCTGGCCCGTCGCTTTCTGGGCAAACAGCGCCAGCAGCATCGCCGCGGCTGCATTCAAGCCGCCGATCGGGTCGCCGTAGGCGTACGACGTCATGGCCGGCGGGCCATCGGGGTGCCCCGTATACAGCGGCAGCCCGCTGGCTTGCTCGAGCGTGCCGCCGTAGGCGCGGGTATTGCTCCACGCATTGCCGAGCCCAAATGCCGGCATCGACAGCATGACCACCCGTTCGTTTCTGGCGCGCAGTGCCTCGTAGTCCAGGCCCAGCTTTGGCAAGACCTCTGCAGAATAGTTTTCGATGACCGCGTCCGCGCCCTCGACCAACTGCAGCAGCAACTGCTTGCCTTCGGGGTGCGTCAGGTCCAGGGTGATGCCCAGCTTGTTGCGGTTCATCAGGTTGAAATTCGAATTCTTCTCATACAGCCTTTCCCGATAGAACGCTTCCGTGAAATTCGCGCCGCGCCACCAGTCCGGATAGCCGGTACTTTCGACCTTGATGATTTCCGCTCCGAAATCGGCCAGCGTCCTGGCCGCAAGTGGTCCCGCCCAGCCCATTGTCAGGTCGACGACGCGAATGCCTTGCAAGGGCAAGCGCTCTTCAGGCGTTCGCCTGAGCTTCAGACGGGGGCGATGTTCCAGTCCGGAGGTCCGATAGTGCAGATCGTGCATCCCCTTTGCCGGCGCAGCCCCGCCCGGCAGCGGTCCCGCCGCATCTAGCCGTAGCGGCACGACGGGGCCTTCGAAGGAAACGCCGCCCGCGACGACCGGGACGAAGGCACCGCGCTGGCGATGCACTTCCTGGCCAAGCAATGTCTCCATGGTCGGCACGATGACAGCCGGATGCTTCTTGTCGCCCAGGATCTCGAACCACTGCTGGGCCGTGCGCGTAAGGAACGCAGGAATGAGCAACGCGTCGATCTCGTCCGCGCGGCTCATCCGCTCCTGGCCATTCGCGTAGTGAGGATCGCTGCCAAGCTCGGGACGTCCGATGGCCTCGCACAAGCCCTTCCACTGTGGCAGCGTGTGCGTAAAGATGCCGATCCACCCATCGGCAGTCCGATAAATGCCGGCCGGATGCGTGCCGCAGAACCGGTTGACGCCAAGACGCCGGAGCGGATGGCGCTTGTCCTGCACCATGCCAGCCTCCATCTCGACAACGCTGAAGACCGACTCGTGGGCACTCAGCACATAGCGGCGGCTGCCCTGGGCGCTTCCGATCAGCGCTGCAACGGCGGCCGAGAATGCGCTCAGCCCGACCACGATCGCCGACTGCACGTCGTGCGGCATGTGTGGCGGACCGTCTGCCGGGCCACTCGCGTGCACGGCGCCGGCAAGGCCGCGGCACACCGCCTCGGCGCCAGCGTAATGGCTGTACGGCCCGCTCTCGCCGAACCAGGTGAGGGCCACCTCGATCGGCTCGTGCGCGTGCGTTTCATCGGCCGCACCCTGCCAGATCGGCGTACCGAGAATGCCCGGGCCTTCGGTCAGTGCGCGGGCATCCAGCACGATGTCGCACGTCCGCGCGAGCTGAGCCAGCCACGCGCCGTCATCGGCGTTCCCGTCATCTGCGGTGACGCTGCGCTTGTTCGTGTTCAGCCAGGCAAAGAGCGCGCTTTCCGGCTGCGCGCCTCCCGCGGCACCCGCGGCGCTGAGCATGGGCGGCATCTGCCGCCATGCGTCGCCAGCCGGGTTTTCCACCTTGATGACCTCGGCGCCGAAATCGGAAAACAGCTTGCCCGCGTACGCCAGCGACGGCCCGCTGCCGACCTCGAGCACGCGCAACCCGCCCAGCGCCAGTTGCGCCGGGTCAATACCATGCTTGATCATGGAAACCTCTTGGCTCTGTGTATGGACTCGTCAGGTACTGCGATTACCACGCATCGATGAATCCGCGGCGCTCCCTGCGGCGGCGCACGTCTGCGGACGCGATGCCCTGTGCGATCCATTTCCGTGTCTGAGCGGGGTCGATCACGGCGTCGATCTCAACGGCAGCCGCCGTGTTGATCGCGTGGCCGCGCTCATAGGACTGGGCGACCAGCCTTTCGAACAGCGCCTTGCGCTCGGGGCCATCCGGAACGGCCTCAAGCTCCTTTTTGAAGCCCAGCCTGACTGCGCCTTCCAAGCCCATCGGGCCGAACTCACCGGTCGGCCAGGATACGGTGAAGCTTGCCGAGCGGAAGCCACCGCCCGCCATGGCCATGGCGCCAAGGCCGTAGCCCTTGCGCAGCGTCACCGCCAGCAAGGCGACACGCAGCTTGGCCGCCGTCAGGAACATGCGCGACACGT
Organism: Cupriavidus sp. CP313; assembly: GCF_054072015.1. NCBI lineage: Bacteria > Pseudomonadati > Pseudomonadota > Betaproteobacteria > Burkholderiales > Burkholderiaceae > Cupriavidus > Cupriavidus sp. CP313. The sequence continues at coordinate 244,843 of NZ_JBSVZB010000003.1, forward strand.
GCCGCACCTGTGCGCGAGCCTCGACGTCTGGCCCCACCATGAACCCTGGGGTGTCGATCAGCGAGATGATCGGCAGCCCGTGCGCATCGCACAACTGCATGAAGCGGGACGCCTTGTCCGCGGCATCCGTATCGATGGCACCCCCAAGGTGATACGGGTTATTGGCCATGATGCCGACGGGCTGCCCTTCGACGCGGGCCAATGCGGTGTGAATGCCCGCGCCGAAGCCGCTGCGCAGCATCAGCACGCTGCCGACGTCGGCGATACCCTCGACGGCCTTGCGGGTGTCGTACACACGCAACCGGTTCTCGGGAACGACATGGCGCAGCGGCAATGCGTCCGGCGCGCTCCAGTGCGCCACACGCCCCTGAAACATGGACAGATAGTGCCTGGCTGCCTGCACGGCTTCCGCCTCGTTGTCGACCAGGACATCGACCACGCCATTGGCAGACTGCACCGATGCCGGCCCGACTTCTTCGGGGCTGAAGATGCCAAGGCCACCCCCTTCGATCATGGCCGGTCCCGCCATGCCGATGTTGGCCGATTTGTCGGCAATGATGACGTCGCAACAGCCGAGGAAGGCCGCGTTGCCGGCAAAGCAGCGCCCCGAGACAATGCCTACCACCGGCACGTTGCCGCTCAGCTCGGCAAACGCGGCGAACGACGGCTGGTATAGCCCGGACACCGAAGGGAAGTCGACGTCGCCGGGCCGCCCGCCACCGCCTTCCGCAAACAGCACCAGGGGCAGCTCGTCGCGCAGCGCGACCTCCACGATGCGGTCGGTCTTGATATGGTTGCGCTTGCCCTGCGTTCCGGCCAGCACCGTGGCATCGTAGGCCATCACCGTGCTACGTGCCCGCTCTTTGCCTACCAGTTCACCATTGATATTGCCGATGCCGGTGATCAGGCCGTCCGCAGGGGTGTTGACAATGAGGTCCTGCTGGCTGCGGCGCGACGCCTGTGCGGCCAGCGCCAGCGCGCCGTACTCGACGAAGGTATCCGGATCGCACAGGTCGGCGACGTTTTCGCGCGCCGTGCGCTGCCCGCGCGAGCGGCGCCTTGCAACGGCATCGGGGCGCGCGGCGTCATCCAGGTAGGCATGCCGGTCTAGCACGCGCTGCAGGTCCGCGCGGATCGCATTGGGATTGACCTGCTGGGCGGCAGCCACGGAGATGCCATCGGCCTCCAGCTGCTCCAGCACGATCAGGATCTGGTTTTCGGATGCCAGCGCGCCCGGCTCCAGCCTCAGGTCGACCACGCGGCCGCCACATTCCGCAGCGATGGCGTGTTCCATCTTCATGGCATCGAGCACCGCGACCGTCTGCCCCGGCTTGACGATATCGTCCAGGCGGACGGCAATCTCTACCAGCCGGCCGGTCAGCGGCGCGCGGATCGCCACCAGCCCTTCGCCGATTTCCTCTTCGGGGTCAGGCTGGCGCGGCGTGAGCGCCTGCGATGGACGGGCCGCGCCGCCCAGCAGTGCCTCCTGCGCACGTCCGGCTTGCGCAATGGCCTCCGCCGATGTGGTCAGCTCCTGCACGATCGCTTCGAAGTGCCGGGTATGTACGTCCTGGGAGAGGAAGTCGTCGCGCTGCACGAGCGCGCGCAGCAGGTTCAGGTTGGTCGGCACGCCGGCGATGCGGAATTCCGCCAGGCTGCGCTGCAGGCGCCGCACTGCGGCATCGAACTTGGGTGTTGCGCTGCTGACGATCAGCTTCGCCAGCAAGGTGTCGAAATTGGGCGACGGTTCATAGCCGGTGTAGCCGTGCGAATCGACGCGGACGTCGGGGCCCGAGGGCGGGTCGAAGCGCTCAAGGCGGCCTTGTGCCGGACGTGCAAGGCCTTGTGCGTCGGTCATCTCCGCGTTGATGCGCACCTGGATGGCGTATCCCCTGGGTTGGGGCGGCGCAGCGGGATCCAGGCCGAGATCGGCGAGGGTCCGCCCCGCGGCAAGCCCGATCTGCAGCGCGACGAGATCGACGCCTGTGACCTGCTCGGTGATGGTGTGCTCGACCTGCAAGCGGGGATTGGCCTCGATGAAGACAAAGTCCTTCTGCTCGCCGGCTTCGGTTTCCTCGACCAGGAACTCGAAGGTGCCCAGGCTCTCGTAGTTGACGCGGCGCGCCAGCCTGAGCGCCGCCTTGATGATCTGCTCGCGCAGCTGGGGCTTGAGCACCGGGCTGGGCGCGATTTCCACCAGCTTCTGGAAGCGCCGCTGCAAGGTGCAGTCGCGCTCGCCGAGGGCAATGACATGGGCCCCGTCACCGGCTACCTGCACTTCGATATGGCGCGCCCGGCCAACCAGCCGCTCGGCGTACAGCGCATCGATGCCAAACGCCGAACTCGCCTCGGACCTGCAGCGCGCATAGGCTTCCGCCAGGTCCTCGCGACGCCGGACCACGCGCATGCCGCGGCCGCCGCCGCCGCCGACAGCCTTGATCACTACGCCGGCGCCGCCTTGCTTGTCGAAGAAGCTGGTGATTTCGTCGAGCGACGCGCCGCCACGTGTCGCCGGCATGACCGCAACATCGCTGTCGGCCGCCAGCTCAAGCGCTCGCCCCTTGTCGCCGAACAGCGCAAGGTGCTCGACGGTAGGGCCGATAAAGCGGATGCCGGCGTCATGACAGGCCTGGGCAAAATCAGCGCGTTCGCTGAGGAAGCCATAGCCGGGATGGATCGCATCGCAACCGGATGCTTTCGCCGCGGCAATGATGCCTGCAATGTCGATGTACGCAGCCGGGCCGGCGCCGTCGAGGGCAACTGCCTCATCGGCCAGGATCCGGTGCAATGCGCCCACGTCGTCTTGCGAGTAGACCGCGACGGTCCCGATATCGAGATCGCGTGCGGCGCGCAGGACGCGCAGCGCAATCTCCCCTCGATTGGCAATCAACAGCTTCTTCAATGCAGTCTCCTCGATTCTATTTCGATGTCAGTGCCGGGCACGCACGCGCTGGATCAGCGGCCCGCTCAAGGCCGGACGCCAAACCGGCTGATGCCGGCTTCGCGCAGCGGTGCCGCCAGGTTGGCGAATTCGCACAGCAGCGTGCGGGTATCTCGCGGGTCGATGATGTCTTCGATGACAAAAGCTTCAGCGCTGCGGAACGGTGAAGTCAGGCTGCGCACGCGCTGCTCGATCTCGGCACGCTTCTGCACCGGATCGTCGGCCCCTTCGATCTCGGCCTTGTAGGCGACGTCGAGGCCGCCTTCGATCGGCAATGCCCCCCAGTTGGCGGATGGCCAGGCATAGCGGAAGTTGAACCGCCCCATGTGCTGGTGGCCGGCTGCCGATACGCCGTAGGCACGGCGCAGGATGACCGAGCACCACGGCACCGTGGCCTGGTAGAGCGCCGCCAGCGCGCGCACGCCGTAGCGCATGATCCCTGCCTTCTCGGCCTCCAGGCCGACCTGGAACCCAGGCGTGTCGACCAGGTTGATCACGGGCAGGTGGAAGGTCTGGGCCATATCGACGAAGCGCGTGAATTTCTCGGCGCTGGCACTGTCCCAGCTGCCGCCATGGAAGGACGGATCGCTGGCGATTACCGCCACCGGCCAGCCATCCAGGCGGGCCAATGCGGTGACGATGGCGCATCCCCAGTGCATGCCGATCTCGAAGAAGGAATCGGCATCCACCAGCGCCTGCACGATGGGCCGGATCTTGTAGTCGGCACGGCTATCCCGTGGAATCGCCGACAGCAGCCATTCGTCGCGGCGTGCCGGGTCGTCGTTGGGCTCGAGCCGCGGCGGCAGTTCAAAAACGGAAGCCGGCAGATAGGACAAGAATTGGCGCGCGCGCGCAAAGGCCTCTTGCTCGGTGCCGACCTCATCGTCCACCACGCCGTTGCGGGTGTGGATCTGACTGCCGCCAAGCTCGTTCTTGCTCAGTTCCTCGCCGACGCGGGCCACCACCGATGGCGGGCCCTCGTTGAACAGTTGCGAGGTTTCCTTGACCATCACCGAATAGTGGCTGGCGGCCACGCGTGCCGCCCCCATGCCCGCCACGGATCCCAATGCCAGTGACACCACCGGCACCACGGACATGTTCTCCACCACGTGTTGCCAGACCTTCATGGTGGGGATCAGGGTATGGCCCTTGATCTCGATATTGCGCACCGAACCGCCGCCGCCGGTGCCGTCGACCAGCCGGATCATCGGCAGCCGCAGGTCGTGCGCCATCTTTTCGGCGTGGATCAGCTTGTCGCCCACTGCGCCTTCATTGGCGCCGCCGCGCACGGTGAAGTCGTCCCCCACCAGAACAGCCGGCCGCCCGCCGACCTGTGCGCGGCCCATCACCAGGTTCGACGGAAGCAGGTCCACCAGCCGCCCGTTGCTGTCATAGCGGCCGCTGCCGCTCAGTCCTCCTACCTCGTGAAACGAACCGGGGTCGGCAATCGCATCGATGCGCTCGCGCACCGTTAGCTTGCCGGCCGCCTTGTGGCGTTCCACCTTGCCTTCGCCGCCCATCCGGGCGGCAAGCCGCCGTCGGTAGGCAAGTTCGTCGATTTCGGGCTGCCAGCTCACTGTCCTGTCTCCTGTGTCTTCGGCGGTGCATGTGCCGACAACACTCCGCAGGAGGCGTGCCAGCCGCAAAACCCGCCCTTAGTTATTGATTTCATTGAACAATTCCCTCCCTGTCGCTATGATGTCCTCAATAACTACATAAACGTGTCCGCACCAGCGGCACGTACGGAGACACCGGTGTCCTCAATGACGACACAACAGGACCGCTTGGAGAGGACAGCGTTGGGCGTCCTGGTTTGTTCGCGCACTGGCGCCCGGCTGGCGGCGATCGGGGTCTGTGCCGACCCCGCCGTTGCCGACGCGGCGTTCGCTGCATGTGCGCGCGCCGCGGATCCGAGCCCCGGTCGCAAGCTGTTCCCCGTCGAGCTCGGTGCGCAGCGATACATCGGCGCGTGCCTGGAGGACAGCGAGCATCAGCTGATCCTTGTGCACCGCGCCGACACACAGGCCGTCCTGCTCGACTTCCTCGGCACGGTGCCTTTCGCCGGCGCGATCCTCGACTACTTCCTGAACGACCCTTATCAGGCCATCACCGTGGTCGACAAGGATGGACGGGTGCGCTTCATCAGCCCTGTGCACGAGAAATTCCTTGGCCTGGAGACCGGTGCCGGCATCGGCCGACCGGCAGCGGACGTCATCCCGAACTCGCGGCTGCCGCAGGTGGTGGCCAGCGGGAAGGCCGAGATCGGGCAGTTGCAACAGCTGGACGGCGCCACGCGCGTGGTCAACCGCATGCCGATCCGCCAGGGTGGCAAAGTGGTCGGCGCCATCGGCCAGGTCATGTTCAAGGGGCCGGAAGCCCTTGGGCGCATGCACAAGGAGCTGGTTGAATTGCGCTCGGAAGTGGCGCGTTACCAGCGTGAGTTCGACGGCCTGCGCGAGCGGCAATCGACGTTCGGCCTGATCGGCGAAAGCGCGCCGATGCAGCGCCTGCGCCGGGAAATCCAGACCGTGGCGCGCCTTGACGTGCCGGTGCTGATCCTGGGCGAAAGCGGCACCGGCAAAGAACTGGTGGCCCGCGCCATCCACGGTGCCGGACACGCGCAGGTAAGCGGACGACCGCTGGTCAGCCTCAACCTCGCTGCCCTGCCCGCCACGCTGGTCGAGTCGGAACTGTTCGGCCATGCGCCCGGCGCCTTCACCGGTAGCCAGCGCCAAGGGCAGGCGGGCAAGCTCGAACTGGCAGCCGGCGGCACGGTCTTCCTCGACGAGGTCGCCGACATCCCGTTGGAGATGCAGGTCAAGCTGCTCCGCGTGCTGGAGGACCACATGGTCGAGCGCCTTGGCAGCCGCCGTGCGCAGCGCGTCGACTTCCGCCTGGTCTCGGCAACCAATCGCGACATGCCCGAGTTGATCGACGCCGGGCGTTTCCGCCTCGACTTGTACTACCGCCTCAGCGGGGTGGTGCTGCGCATCCCTGCCTTGCGCCAGCGGCGCGAGGACATCCCTGCGCTGCTGCAGCATTTCGTCGACGCCTTCTGCGCGCGCAACGCCATGCCAGCGCCAGGCATCGACCACGAGGTGGCGCGCTACCTGGCCGGGCAGCCATGGCCCGGCAATGTGCGCCAGCTGCGCCAGCGCATCGAGGAAGCGCTAGTCTTCTGCGATGGCCGTACGCTGCGCGTGGCGGACTTTGCACGGGGCGAATCCGCGCGCGGGCTATCGAGCCTGGAAAGCCAGGCCCCAGTGCATGCGCCGGAACAATCGTATCCGCACGAGATCTCCGCAGCGGACGACCTGCCATCTTCCTCTGCCGCACCCCAACCATCGGGCGAGCCCGCCGCGGGCATGAAAGAACTTGCCTATGCCGCGGTGATGGACGCCGTCGCGCGCCATGGCGGCAACAAGAAACGCGCGGCCGAGCAACTGCGGATTTCCCGCTCGCACCTGTACAAGATCCTGGAACGCGGGCCGCACGCATCGCGATCGAAATAAGCGCGGCACCTGCATATCGGTATGACTGTCGGCTACGTCGCTGACGACCTCGCTCAGCCGCTGCGCCAGGGGCGCATCCTCGAGCTGCGTCAGACCCAGGCTGTGGTCCAGGACACCACCAGCGGCGGCCACTGATCCTGCCCTACGCCGCCGTGCTCGCCGAGCCCACTATCGCTGCGCAGCAACCACCGCACGCTTCACCGCCAGCACCACCCCGTGGCGCAGCGTACGGACTTCCTGGTCGGCGATACCGTCAGCTTCACCGACCAGCACCTGCGCGAACTCATCGGCACCTGAGGTGTTCTGTCTAGAGCGGACACGTCTGGTTCATGGCGCGGCGGCGTGAGCGGCGTTGTTGTTGCAGATCGCTATTTCCGCTAATGGCGGTCACTATTTCCCCTACTGTGGGAATCTGAACACTGTTACCCACCTTTGCGCTGTCGCTTGCCAATCGCGCGAAGCACAGCGGTGAGGTTGAGGGAAGTGCGTAGCGTGAATGCCGGCAGCGTATTGAGTCTATGGCCGGGGACTTCGCAAACAGGCGTATGCGGATCTAGCCAGTCCCGGCATTGCCCTGCAGGCGCAGCCCGCTGTCAGCCACGTGCAAGTCAAAGCTGATGCATTGGCTACGTTCCGGGCATTCTCGGATGCATGGCGTGCACAATTTGGCGAACTCGTGTACCAGAACACGCTGTCGGACCTGTCCTCGCCGTGAACTACCGACAACGAACTCCCGCCTTGACGCGATAAGCTGCCAGCAAAGCGTGCACCGGCCGACCACCAGCACGCCGCACATCCGTGCGGCATCGCGGGGCCGTGGACGCCACGGTCCACCACAGTCTATTGCTTCGATCGCTCGATCAGCCGCACGCAGGCATGGATGGTGGCCAGATAGTAGTAGAAGGCCCAGCTCAGCCAAATGGAAGCGTCATAGTCTGTCTTTTGCTCCTTGTTATGGTGCCGGATGCCAAAATTGTTCGCGAGATTGAAGAGATCGGCTTCGTCCTTGGAAAGCAGGACGGCCTTCGCCTCGCCCCGCAGGAATTCAAGTACGTCGGCCAGGTCCCGAACCGCATCTCTTCGCTCGGACAAGGCCCTGCGCCGGTACTTTAGCTTTGCGGCTTCGACCCTTTCACGAATGTTGCTCGCGTCGGCATGCGGCAGTTCCGCGGCGAGGATTGGGCGAACTCGTCAAAATAACCCTTCAGAACCGCGCGCCAAGGACAGCAGTACAGCGAACAACGGTCACTCGTAGCACGAGATACGAACGACCGCGAAGTCGCGAGCGGCCGTCCCCTCCGCAAGCGGAAGGAATCGCTTCTCAGGCAAGCCGGCCGTTCGAAATGATGCAATTGAATGGATGCGGCACGCCGATAGCTGTCCAGGGCCGAGGAACGGCTAGCCGATTTGGACGGGCACACCTGTGGAGGTGTCAGGGATCAAAGGTGTCTTACGCCCAGAGTCGCCGCAGCAGGTTGTATCGATCGCCCGCGATAGCCACCATGGCAAGCAACAACCATTGCCATGGACCTGCGACGATGCGCAATCACTCCGAACAAGCCTCGCCCGCCCTACCACCCCATCTGCCTTGCCCGAGAACCGAGGGCTATGCCGGCGTGCCCCAATTTCTGACGAAGGCTCCCCTCCCCTTTCGACGCACCATCCGTCGCCATGAGTTGCACCAGATCGTGCCCTTGGCCGACACCACGATCTATGAGTTGGAACAGCGCGGCGAATTCCCGCGCCGCTTCCGGCTTACTGTCCGCTGCGTCGTCTGGGATCTGGACGAGGTCGAAGCCTGGATCGAGGCACGCAAACAGGCCTCGCGCGCCAATGGCGAGGATAAGGCTTCCGGCCCGGACGTCCGGCAGCGGAAAAGCCGCCCCGTCCGAGCCGCCAGCGCCGCACGCTGACCCTCATCTCTTCCTCAGCCTGCTCGCCCCGCGATCCGCGCGAGCGCCTGCTCCAACTGCAAGCGATCGGCCTGCCGCTTCACCTCCGAACGTATTGTGCAGCTTGCGCCGTACGCCCGGCAGGTCCAGAGCATGATGCTGGTCGATCAACCCGAAGTCCGGCTGCTCGGCCTCTACCGAACGCAGGAACAACTGGGGGAGGTTCGTCCAGCCAGGCCGCGACCCGTTCCAGCAAACGTGCGCGGCTCTGCAGCAGTTGCTCGACGCTCACCGGCTCGGACGTCATTCCGCGGAAGTGCGTGTTGAACGTCGCCTCGAAGTCTGCAGGCTCCCTGGGTGCCAGCATCTCCCAAGCCGGCTTGGGACTGCAGGTCAGGTAGACGAGGAAGGTCCGCCACAGCGTCCCGTCCGCCCTCTCGTCCTCGAGCAGCAGGCTGACATCGAACAGGTCGCGAGGATGCTGGCGCGACAACGCAGCAGCCAGCTTGCCTGCATAGAGGTCGGCAAAGTCGAGCACCTGCACGGAAGCGAATCCGAACGCCTCCTCTACTTTGGGCCTGACCACCCCATCTCCCGTACCGGATGGACGGTGCCACGCATCACCGGTGTGGTCTCGATCTGCACGCGCGCCCGGCCACGGCTGACCACCAGGCATGTCGCCAGGCGCCCGCCCTCGCCCGCTGACAACTGCACCTGTAGTTGCCACGGCCGCGCGCGCAGCACGTGGGCCAGTTGCGCTAGTGCCCCATCGATCAGCGGCATGCCCGGATATGAGGGCCATAGGAACCACCCTCACAGCGCCGCGCTCAGCACCGGCACCGACACGTTCTCGGGCATCAGCGTCGGCGCGTGCGTCCGTCCATCGATCCAGGCATCGACCATGTCGGCCCACTCCTGCAGCATGTGGCGCCGCTGGTCTGCGTACTCGGCCTTGTTGTAGACCGAGCGCGAGGAACGGCCCTCCTCGTGCGCCAGGCACTTCTCGATCCAGTCGCGGTTGAAGCCGACCTCATTCAGCAGCGTCGAGCCGGTACGGCGCAGGTCGTGGACGGTGAACGGCTCCAGCGCCAGGCCTGCGGCCTTTGCGCGCTCGGCCACAACGTGCGTGACCCGGTTCAAAGTCGCCTTCGACATGCAGCGGTCGGCGTCGTAGCGCGACGGCAAGACGAACTTGGAGCCGGCTGCGCAGGTGTGTAGTGCCACGAAGATGTCGAGCGCCTGGCGCGATAGATAGACGACATGCGGGTTGCGCCCCTTCATCCGCTGCTTCGGAATCGTCCAGGTCGCGTTCTCGAAATCGACCTCGTTCCAGGTCGCCTCGATCAGCTCACTCTTGCGCACCAACGTCAGTAGGATCAGACGCAGCGCCAGCCGGATCGTCGGATAGGTGGCCACGGACTCCACCTGCCTCGCCATCAGCCGGATCTCCAGCGGCGACAGGGCACGATCCTTCGGCACGAAGGTCGCAATAGAGGCCGCACCCACGTCGTCAGCCGGGTTGTCCACCTTCTCGCCGTGCAGGATGGCGAAGGCATAGACCTGTTTCACGATGTCGCGGATGTGCACCGCGGTGGCGGGTGCACCACGCGCCTTCACCTTGTTGCACAAGGCACGCAGGTCGTCGGCGGTGATTTCGTTGAGCAGCCGGTTCTGGAAGGCCGGCAGGATGTCCCGATCGACGATGCTCTTGCGCATCGCCCGTGTGCTGTCTGCCATCCGGGCGTCGGCGAGCCACCGGGCAGTCATGTCGCCGAAGCTCTTGGCGGCCGTCAGCCGGCGCTTCTCGCGCTGCTAGTCAGGAGACCTGCTGATGCCCGAAAAGCCGCAGAAACTCAGCTTACCGAGGAGATTTTATTACCGTCAAAGACCGATTTGGTCTGGATAGTAAACGGGAGGACCTTAATCCGGCCTCTGGGTTCTACCGCCACTTCTACCGCCAACTTGCTCCGCTGGCCGGCGATAGTTACCGATAGCTACCATGACGTATCTCTTTGTAAATCAACACGTTACAGCAGCATTTCGATAGTGGCCGATAGTCCCCGAAGAACCCGATTTCACTCCCACTCAATCGTCGCCGGCGGTTTCCCCGACACGTCATACACAACCCGGTTCAGGCCACGTACTTCGTTAATGATCCGGTTCGAGCAACGGCCCAGCAGCGCATACGGCAGGTGTGCCCAGTGCGCGGTCATGAAGTCGGTAGTCTGCACGGCGCGCAGCGCGACGACGTAGTCGTAGGTGCGGCCGTCGCCCATCACGCCCACGGACTTGACCGGCAGGAACACGGCGAAAGCCTGGCTGGTCAGGTCATACCAGCTCTTGCCGACCTGGTCCGGCTCGCACAGCCCCGCGGCGGCGTCCTGTTCGCTGGCGATGGTCTTGCGCAGTTCTTCGATGAAGATGGCATCGGCGCGGCGCAGCAGGTCGGCGTATTCACGCTTGACTTCGCCCAGGATGCGCACGCCCAGGCCCGGGCCCGGGAACGGGTGGCGGTAGACCATTTCCGGCGGCAGGCCAAGTTCCACGCCCAGCTCGCGCACTTCGTCTTTGAACAGGTCGCGCAGCGGCTCGAGCAGCTTCAGGCCCAGCGTTTCCGGCAGGCCACCGACGTTGTGGTGGCTCTTGATGGTGGTGGCCTTCTTGGTCTTGGTGCCGCCCGATTCCACCACGTCCGGGTAGATCGTGCCCTGCGCCAGCCACTTGGCGTTAGACAGCTTCTTGGCCTCGGCCTGGAACACTTCGACAAACTCGCGGCCGATGATCTTGCGCTTCTGCTCGGGATCGGTCACGCCGGCGAGGTGGCCGAGGAATTGTTCCGAGGCATCGATATGCACGACCTTGGCGTGCAAGCGGCCGGCAAACATCTCCATCACCATCTTGCCCTCGTCCTGGCGCAGCAGGCCGTGGTCGACGAAGACGCAGGTGAGCTGGTCGCCGATGGCGCGGTGGATCAGCGCCGCGGCCACGGACGAATCAACGCCGCCCGACAGGCCCAGGATCACTTCCTCATCGCCTACTTGCTCGCGGATCTTGGCGACGGCTTCCTCGATGTGGTCGCGCATGACCCAGTCAGGCTTGCAGCCGGCGATGCCGAGCACGAAGCGCTCCAGCATCTGGCGGCCCTTGACGGTATGCGTGACCTCGGGGTGGAACTGCACGGCGTAGTAGTGGCGCGCCTCGTCGGCCATGCCGGCGATCGGGCAGCTCGGCGTGGAGGCCATCAGCTTGAAGCCCGGCGGCAGGCCGGTGACCTTGTCGCCGTGGCTCATCCAGACCTTGAGCATGCCGTGGCCTTCCGGCGTGCGGAAATCCTCGATGTCCTTGAGCAGCTCGGTATGGCCGTGGGCACGCATCTCGGCATAGCCGAATTCGCGCTGGTCGCTCCACTCCACCTTGCCGCCCAGCTGCACGGCCATGGTCTGCATGCCGTAGCAGATGCCCAGCACCGGCACGCCCAGGTCCCACACGGCCTGCGGCGCGCGCAGCTGTTGGTCCTCATAGGTGCTGGCGTGGCTGCCCGACAGGATGATGGCCTTGGGGGCGTACTCGCGCACGAACGCGTCGGAGACGTCGTTCGGGTGGATCTCGCAGTAGACGTGCGCCTCGCGGACGCGGCGGGCGATCAGCTGCGTGACCTGCGAGCCGAAATCAAGAATGAGGATTTTGTCGTGCATGATGGGCCGATGGCGTGTCTTCCGGGATGGGCTCGGTCACGACTTCCGTGCCGGGGCCATAGCCCGGCGGCGGCGTGATGACCGGCTCGCGCCGGTATTCTGGGGTATTCGTTTGGCGCGCCGCGGGGGCGACGCCGGATTCCTTGCGGACTTCCTTCTTGTGTTCCTGTTCCTGCAGTGCGCGCTCGGCCTTCAGCTGCCTTTCGTGGTTGCGCACACGCCTGGAAGCGGGAATTTGCACCAGCGCAAAAAACGCCAGCACCACTGCCATCACCGGCAGCCAGATCTTGCCCGCGCCTACCAGAGGCAGTTCCATGAACACCATCCAGGCAATGATCAGCACTGCGCTGGCCAGGTTCACATAGCCGGCCGTGCGCGCCACTGGCACCGTCAGCTGGCCGTTGAACGTTGCCTGCCACAGCAGCACGGCCAGGCCGACCAGCGCCACGCCCAGCAGCTGCCCGAACAGGGCGGGTTGCGGCTGCGGCAACTGCAGCGCCGCATACAGCGTGGTGAACGGGGACAGCAACAGCAGGATGCCCAGCAGCAAATCCACCAGGGCATCAAAAAACAGCACGGCTCGCAGCAATACCTTCATTGGCGCTCCTCGTCATGGGCCCGGCCGATGGTGCGGCCGGCTGGTGTGGCCCACATTCAGGCAACACCGGCTTGGCGAGCGGCCGGGCCGGATGGCATTCCGGTCAGGCGAAGGCGCCGCCCGCGGCAATGCGCCCTCGCCCCGACGATCTTGCGGCCGCGCACCGCCGCGAGGCGACGGGCGCAGCCGCGCGTCAGTCGATATGGTAGTTCGGCGCTTCCTTGGTGATCTGCACGTCGTGCACGTGCGATTCACGCATGCCGGCTGCCGTGATCTGGACGAACTGGGCGCTCTCGTGCCAGTCGGCAATCGACTTGCTGCCGCAATAGCCCATCGAGGACCGTACGCCACCGGTCAGCTGGTGGATGATCGCCATCACCGAGCCCTTGTACGGCACGCGCCCTTCAATACCTTCCGGCACCAGCTTGTCGACGTTGGCGGTGTTGTCTTCCTGGAAGTAGCGGTCTGCCGCGCCATCCTTCATCGCACCCACCGAACCCATGCCGCGGTAGCTCTTGAACGAACGGCCCTGGAACAGGAACGTTTCGCCCGGCGCTTCCTCGGTACCCGAGAACATGCCGCCCATCATCACGGTGTGGGCGCCGGCCGCCAGGGCCTTGGCCACATCGCCGGAGTAGCGCACGCCGCCGTCAGCGATCAGCGGCACGCCGGTGCCCTTGAGGGCCTCGGCCACGTTGGAAACCGCCGTGATCTGGGGCACGCCCACGCCGGCAACGATACGGGTGGTACAGATCGAGCCCGGGCCGATGCCGACCTTGACGCCGTCGGCGCCATGCTCGACCAGCGCACGCGCGGCATCGCCGGTGGCGATATTGCCGCCAACCACCTGCACCTGCGGGAAGTTCTGCTTGACCCAGCGGACGCGGTCCAGCACCCCCTGGCTGTGACCGTGCGCCGTATCCACCACAATCACATCGACGCCGGCCTTGACCAGCAGTTCGACGCGCTCGTCGTTGTCCGGGCCCACGCCGACCGCGGCGCCTACGCGCAGCTGGCCGTGGTCGTCCTTGCTGGCCAGCGGATTGTCCACTGCCTTCTGGATGTCCTTCACCGTGATCAGGCCGCGCAGCTCGAAGGCCTGGTTGACCACCAGCACGCGCTCAAGGCGGTGGCGGTTCATCAGGCGCTTGGCTTCTTCCAGCGTCGCGCCTTCGGCCACGGTCACCAGCTTTTCGCGGGGCGTCATCTTGGCGCGCACCGGGGCGTCGAGCTCTTCCTCGAAGCGCAGGTCGCGGTTGGTGATGATGCCGACCACGGCCTTGCCTTCCAGCACCGGGAAGCCGGAAATGCCGTGTTGCTGCGACAGCGCGATCACATCGCGGACCTTCATTTCCGGCGAAATGGTGATCGGATCACGCAGCACGCCCGATTCATAGCGCTTCACGCGCGCAACTTCGCGGGCCTGGTCGGCGGGCTTCAGGTTCTTGTGGACGATGCCGATACCGCCGGCCTGCGCCATGGAAATCGCCAGGCGGGCTTCCGTCACTGTGTCCATCGCCGCGGATACGAGCGGGATGTTCAGTTCAATGGAGCGGGTCAGGCTGGTGCGGAGGGAGACATCCCGGGGAAGGACGGCCGAATAGGCCGGGACGAGCAGCACATCATCGAATGTGAGTGCTTTCTGGACAAGACGCATAGCAAATCCTCTAGGCGCAAAACCGAATTATACAGGAATGCGCGCTTTGCTGATGCACTGCAATGGGCTTCAGAACCCGTTCCACAATGAAGAAGGGGCGCGAAGGCTGCTGCCGGGCCGCAGGGCTAGGCGTGGCCGACGCGGCGTGGTCATTCCACGCAATCCAGCCGCAACAACGCCATGCGGCCCGGCAGCAGCCTTCCCTTCGGGTTCAAGCCAGGCGCGGCGCATGCGTTGTTACGGGCCTTGACCTTGGAATCACCAAGGCCGGCGGCCCGCGCCTAGCCTGCGCCGCGCCTGGCTTGAACGCGCTCCCTTCTTCATTGTGGAACGGGTTCTCCAAGCGGTCTGCTATGCTCGTCGTCCTTTTAATCGGGCGAAGCGAAGTATGGGAATCGGCGTATTGTGCGGGCTGCTGGCAGGCGCCTTCTGGGGCATGGTCTTTATCGCCCCCAAGCTGCTGCCCGTGTTCTCGCCGTGGGAGCTGGCCATCGGCCGCTACCTGGCCTACGGGCTGGTCGCCTTCGTGGCCGCGCTGCCGCTGATGACGCGCATCGCGCGCAAGCTGACCCGGGCCGACTGCGTGGCGCTGCTGCGCCAGGCCTTCACCGGCAACCTGCTCTACTACGTGCTGCTGGCCTTCGGCGTGCAGCTCGCCGGGGTGGGTCCCACCTCCCTGATTATCGGCATCCTGCCGATCTCGGTCACCATCATGGGCCGGCGCGACCAAGGCGCCGTGCCGCTGTCGCGGCTGATGTGGCCGCTGCTGGTGGTGGCCGCCGGCATCGCCTGCATCAATATCGACCTGTTCGGGGGCGGCCAGAGCGCCCACGCGGCGGCAGCCGGTGCGGCAGTCCGGCCGGTCTGGCAGAAGCTGGCCGGGGTTTGCTGCGCGGCCGGCGCGCTGGTCTGCTGGACGCTCTACGCGGTCGATAACGCACGCTACCTGCAGCGCAACCCGCACTACAGCGGCAATGAATGGTCGGCGCTGTACGGGTTGTCGACCGGCGCGGTGTCGGCGGTGCTGGCCGTGATCGGCTGGCTGCTGGCGGGCGACACGCTGACCGCGGGCGACAGCGGCCGTGACTGGCAGTGGTTCTGGATGGTCAATGCCGCGGTGGCGCTGGGCGCGTCGCTGATCGGCAACAACCTGTGGAATATTGCCAGCCGGCGGCTGCCGCTGACACTGTCGGGCCAGATGATCGTGTTCGAGACACTGTTCGCGCTGGCCTACGGCTTTGTCTTCGACCACCGCTGGCCGCGGCCGCTGGAAATCGCCGCCATTGTGTTGCTGATGGTCGGCGTGGCCTGGTCGGTGCGCTTGCACGCCACCGGCAAGTCTGCGTAGACTAGCGAACGATGGCGCGGGGGTCACACGCGCCACGAACAACAGCTTTACCAGGGTCAAACCGGCGCTACGCACCTGATACCAGGCGGGCGCCAAGCCATCGCCGCGGCTGTCCTGCCGCGGCATCGCCATGCGCGCAGCCGGCGGCCCAGCACGATTCCAACCGTTACTTCCGAGTCACTTTAAGACGCCTCGCCATGAAACGATCGTCCGCGCTGTGCCTGCTTGCCGCCGCCACTCTCGCCGTTCCCGTCCAGGCCCTTGCCTACTGGCAATGGCGCGACGCCAACGGCCGCATGGTCTATAGCGACGTGCCGCCGTCGGCTGCAGCAGCCAGGGTGCTGCGCGCCCCGGGCCGCTTTGCCGGCGAGTTCCAGCCGGTGGAAGCCGCCAATGCCACGGCGCCCGCCCCTGCTGCCCCGGCTCCGGCCAAAGCCTCGGCCAAGCCCGCCGCGGCCCCGGCGCCGACGGCCGAAGAAGCCTTCCAGAAACGCCGCGAGGCCAGCCTGAAAGCCGCCACCGAAGAGGCCCGCAAGGAAAGCGAGGCGGCCGAGCGCGAGGCCCGCTGCGCCCAGCTGCGCAACTACGCCAACGGCCTGCAGCAAGGCATGCGCGCCGCGGTGGCGGGTCCGGACGGCTCGCTGCAGCACCTGAACAGCGACCAGCGCCAGGTCGAGATGCTCAAGACCAACGCCAGCCTCGAGAAGAACTGCAGCTGAAGTCAAAGAAAAACGGGGCGCATCGGCCCCGTTTGCATGCCTGGCAAGCTCGGCTCAACTGCTGCCGCGCAACCACTTCTGGCCTTCGCGCGTGCCGCCGGCGCGCTGCTTCTGCACCCGCTTGCGGCGTGCCTGCTTGGGATCGGCGGTCAAAGGCCGGTAAACCTCCACGCGATCGCCTTCGCGCACCACCGTCTCCGGCGTCTTGAGCTTGCCGAAGATGCCCACCCGCATGGTCGACGGGTCCACCTCCGGACAGGCCTGCTGCAGCCCAGAGCCGACAATGGCCGCGGCAATCGTGGTGCCGGCAGGCACGTCGATCTCCTTCAGGAAGACGGTATCGGGCCGCGCATAGCAGACCGCGATATGCACCGTCCCCGCTCCGGCGTCAGTTGGCGTCATAGACCACCTCGGCCCGCTTGACGAAGGCGTCGACAAAGGTATTGGCAATCATGCTGAAGACCGGGCCGATGATTTTTTCCAGAAACAGGCTGGAAAACTCATAGTGCAGATGGAATTCGATCTTGCAGGCGTCTTCGCGCAGTGGCGTAAAGCGCCACGCGCCGTTGAAGGTCTTGAACGGCCCGTCGGCAAAGGTCATGTCGATGCGCGTGGGGCGTTCCTGCGTATTGCGGGTGTGGAAGAACTGCTGGATCCCTTTGAAGTGGATATGGATCTTGGCGTCGAGCATGGTATCGGTCTGCTCGAACACCTCCACGCCACCGCACCATGGAAGGAACTTGGGATAGTCCTCCACGCGCGTGACCAGGTCGTACATCTGCGCGGCGGAGTGGCCGAGCAGTACGGATTTATGGACGTCTGCCATGTATGGGGAAATCTGGCTTGCGGCCATGCCGCACGCTATGCGCGGCAGGCATGCGCCTGTGCCGGGGCTGGTTTGCTAGAATTCGGATTTTAGCCGACACGCGCGCCCCGCGGCATCCTGTCATGTGGCGCTGCAGCGAAACGGCTGAATTCCACCCTACCGCACCCCACCCGCACGCATGACCATTGCAGATAACAAAAAGGCCTTCTTCGATTACTTCATCGAGGAGCGCTATGAGGCCGGGATCGTGCTGGAAGGCTGGGAGGTCAAGGCAATCCGCGCCGGGCGGGTGCAGATCAAGGAGGGCTACGTGGTCGTGCGCGACGCCGAGATGTTCCTGATCGGCGCCCATATCAGCCCGCTGCAAAGCGCCTCCACCCACGTCAATCCCGACCCGGTGCGCACCCGCAAACTGCTGCTCAAGGCCGACGAGATCAAGAAGCTGATCGGCAAGGTCGAGCAGCGCGGCTACACGCTGGTCCCGCTGAACCTGCACTACACGCGCGGCCGCGTCAAATGCGAGATCGGCCTGGCCAAGGGCAAGAAGCAGTTCGACAAGCGCGAGACCGAGAAACAGCGCGACTGGCAGCGCGAGAAGGCCCGCATCATGAAGGGCGACGCCAAGGACTGAGCCCCGGCGCCGCGCTGCCGCGGCGTGTCCGTCAGTCCCTTCAGGCAGCCTTCTGCTGCCCCTTCACGATCTGCAGGGCGGACGCGATCATGCTGCTCATCTCGCCCATATTGCCCGGCACGATCAGCGTATTGCCCTGCTTGGCCAGGTTGCCGAACGCGGCCACGTATTCCTCGGCCACCTTCAGGTTGACCGCGTCCATGCCACCTTCGGTGCGGATCGCACTGCCGACCTTCTGGATCGCCTGCGCATTGGCTTCGGCCACCGCCAGGATCGCGCTCGCCTCGCCCTGCGCCCTGTTGATGGCGGCCTGCCGCTCGCCCTCTGACTTCTGGATCGCCGCCTCGCGCGCGCCCGTGGCCAGGTTGATCTGCTCCTGGCGCTTGCCCTCCGACGCGGCGATCAGCGCGCGCTTTTCGCGCTCGGCGGTGATCTGCGCCTGCATCGCGTGCAGGATCTCCTTGGGCGGGGTCAGGTCCTTGATCTCGTAGCGCAGCACCTTGACGCCCCAGTTGGCGGCAGCCTCATCCAGCGCGTTGACCACGCTGTGGTTGATGAACTCGCGCTCCTCGAAGGTCTTGTCGAGCTCCAGCTTGCCGATCACCGAGCGCAGCGTGGTCTGCGACAGCTGCGTGATCGCCACCACGAAATTGCTCGATCCATACGATGCCTTCATCGGGTCCGTGACCTGGAAGTACAGCACGCCATCGACCTGCAGCTGCGTGTTGTCCTTGGTGATGCAGACCTGGCTGGGTACGTCCAGCGGGATTTCCTTGAGCACGTGCTTGTAGGCGACGCGGTCGACGAACGGCACCACGATCGACAGCCCCGGCGTCAGCGTCGCATGGTAGCGGCCCAGGCGCTCGAGCACCCAGGCATGCTGCTGCGGCACGATCTTGATGCCCTTGGCAACCAGCACGATGACGGCAATGAGGATGATCAGCGGCAGCAAACCAAGCTGAAATGCGAGCATGTAACGACCCTCCAGACAGAAGACAGCAGTACGGAGCCGCCAGGCGGCGGCAGGCGGATCGCAGCGCAACAATTGCCGCGCTGCGCAATAAGACAGGGCTTCAGCGGGGAGACACGACCAGGGTGCTGCCGCGCACCGCGACGATGCGGTAGCGGCCTGGCGCGGCGGCACAATCGGGCGCCAGCTCCACGGTCCAGTCAGCGCCGCGGTACGGCACGCGGGCGCGCCCGTTGGCGTCCCAGCCGGGCACGTCGAGCTCCTGGCCGATATCGATATTGACGTTGGGATCGGCAGCGGCGTTGCCGCGCCGCAGCTTGCCAAAGCGGGTGCGGCGCAGGCCGGCGATCAGCACCGCCGCGACCAGCGCCGCCACCAGCGTCTGCGCGGCCGGCGACAATCCCAGCAGGGCCCCCACTCCGCCGGCGGCCAGCCCCATCGCCACCATCAGCAGGTAGAAGGTGCCGGTGTTCAGCTCGATGATCACCAGCGCGACCGCTGCCACGAACCAGATGTAGTACGCCATCCAAGCTCCCGTTCGTCCGGATACTTCCCGAAAAAGTAAAAACCCCGCAGCGCCTTTCAGCGTCTGCGGGGCAGTTGCAACACCTGACGCAGGGCCGGTGCTTCCGCCGGCTGCCCGAAGGCGCCGACGATCGTTATTGTGACGTCAAATGCTTCAGGAAGCCAGCTTTTGCCAGGTCTCGACCACCGAGTCCGGATTCAGCGAGATCGACTTGATGCCTTCCTTGGTCAGCCACTCGGCAAAGTCCGGATGGTCCGAAGGGCCCTGGCCGCAGATGCCGACGTACTTGTTCAGGCGGATGCACGCCTCGATGGCGCGCGACAGCATGAACTTCACTGCCGGATCGCGCTCGTCGAAGTCCTTGGCCAGCAGCTCCATGCCCGAGTCGCGGTCCAGGCCCAGCGTGAGCTGGGTCAGGTCGTTCGAGCCGATCGAGAAGCCGTCGAAGTACTGCAGGAACTCTTCGGCCAGGATCGCATTGGACGGCACTTCGCACATCATGATGATGCGCAGGCCGTTCTCGCCGCGCTTCAGGCCGTGCTTGGCCAGCAGCTCGATGACCTTGGCAGCCTGGCCGAGCGTACGCACGAACGGCACCATGATCTCGACGTTGGTCAGGCCCATTTCATCGCGCACGCGCTTCATGGCCTTGCATTCCATCTCGAACGCTTCGGCGAAGTCGTCGGCGATGTAGCGCGAGGCGCCGCGGAAGCCCAGCATCGGGTTTTCCTCGTCCGGCTCATAGCGCGAACCGCCGATCAGCTTCTTGTACTCGTTGGACTTGAAGTCCGACAGGCGCACGATCACGGGCTTCGGGTAGAAGGCCGCGCCGATGGTGGCGATGCCCTCGGCCAGCTTGTCGACGTAGAACGCGCGCGGGCTGGCGTGGCCGCGGGCCACGCTTTCCACGGCCTTCTTCAGGTCGGCATCGACTTGCGGGTAGTCGAGGATGGCCTTCGGGTGGACGCCGATATTGTTGTTGATGATGAATTCCAGGCGGGCCAGGCCGACGCCGCAGTTCGGGATCTGCGCGAAGTCGAAGGCCAGCTGCGGGTTGCCCACGTTCATCATCAGCTTGACGTCGATTTCCGGCATGTCGCCACGCTGGACTTCGGTCACTTCGGTTTCCAGCAGGCCGTCGTAGATACGGCCTTCGTCGCCTTCGGCGCACGACACGGTCACCAGCGTGCCGTCCTTGAGCACGTCGGTGGCGTCGCCGCAGCCGACCACGGCCGGCACGCCCAGTTCACGCGCGATGATGGCCGCGTGGCAGGTACGGCCGCCACGGTTGGTGACGATGGCCGAGGCACGCTTCATCACCGGCTCCCAGTTGGGGTCGGTCATGTCGGCCACCAGCACGTCGCCGGGCTGCACGCGTTCCATCTCGGACGGGTCGTTGATCACGCGCACCGGGCCGGTGCCGATCTTCTGGCCGATGGCGCGGCCGCTGGTCAGCACCGGGGCGGTGCCCTTGAGCTTGAAGCGCAGCTCGGCCTTGCCGGCGGACTGGCTCTTCACCGTTTCCGGGCGCGCCTGCAGGATGTAGATCTTGCCGTCCTTGCCGTCCTTGCCCCACTCGATGTCCATCGGGCGGCCATAGTGCTTCTCGATGATCATCGCGTACCTGGCCAGCTCGGTCACGTCGTCGTCGGAAATCGAGTAGCGGTTGCGCAGTTCGGCGGGCACGTCGACGGTCTTGACGCGGCCGGCTTCGCCCGGCTTGGTGAATTCCATCTTGATCAGCTTGGAGCCGATCGAGCGGCGGATGATCGGGTACTGGCCGGCTTGCAGCGTCGGCTTGAAGACGTAGAACTCGTCCGGGTTGACCGCGCCCTGCACCACCGTTTCGCCCAGGCCGTAGCTGGAGGTGATGAAGACCACGTCGGGGAAGCCGGATTCGGTGTCGATGGTGAACATCACGCCCGAAGAGGCCAGGTCCGAACGCACCATGCGCTGGATGCCTGCCGACAGCGCCACCACGTCATGGGCAAAGCCCTTGTGTACGCGGTAGGAAATGGCACGGTCGTTGTACAGCGAGGCGAACACGTGCTTGATCTTGTCGAGCACGTCGTCGATGCCGCTGACGTTCAGGTAGGACTCTTGCTGGCCGGCGAACGAGGCGTCGGGCAGGTCTTCGGCGGTGGCCGACGAGCGCACGGCGAACGAGGCCTCGGCGCCTTCGCGCTCGGCCACGCGGGCGTAGGACTCGCGGATTTCCTGTTCCAGCCGCGCCTGGAACGGCGCGGCGGCGACCCAGCCGCGGATCTCGGCACCGGCCTCGGCCAGCGCCTTGACGTCGTCGACGTTCAGGGTCTTCAGGCGCTGGGAAATGCGCTCGGTCAGGTTGTTGTGGGCAAGGAAGTCGCGGAAGGCGAGCGCGGTGGTGGCAAAGCCGCCGGGAACCCGGACGCCGGCTTCCGCCAGCTGGGAGATCATCTCGCCCAGCGACGAATTCTTGCCGCCGACGATTTCCACGTCAGCCATGCGCAACTGCTCGAACGGCAGCACATAGGCGCCGTTATCTGCCTGGTTAGTCATGAGAGCCTCAAAACAAAGTAGAAAACTTGTCGCGCATGTCCGGTATGTTCTTGGAGTTCTGTTCCCGGAATGATCGCTTGGCTAAGCAACCCCGAACTGGCGCTGCGGACCTGGCGCTACGGCTCTCATCGCGTAGCGCACATTGTCGACAATTCCGGGCGCGGATTGTTGCACCGGCGGGCACCCTGCGGAATTGCTTAGCGAAAAGATCGCCGCTATTCTACCGTGCTGCGCCGCACTTTTCTGCGGAAGATTGAATCTATTTATTGCGCAATCCCCATGTCCCTGCCAGAAGCGCCTGGAACGGCAATGTCCGCGCCCCAGCCTGGAACGCAGCCTGAATCGCCCTCCGTCCCCCAGGCCGGCGAGCGCCCTGCGGTCCGCACCGTGTTCATCGTCTCGGATGGCACCGGCATCACTGCGGAGACCTTCAGCCACTCCATCCTGGCCCAGTTCGAGATGCGCTTCCGCAAGGTGCGCATGCCCTTCGTCGATACCCCGGAAAAGGCACATATCGCCGTCGGCAAGATCAATGAGGCATTCCACAACGAAGGCGTGCCGCCCATTGTCTTCACCACGCTGGTCAACCAGGAAGCGAACAAGGCACTGCGCCGCGCCAAGGCGATGATCCTGGACATGTTCCAGACCTTCATCGAACCACTTGAGAAAGAACTGGGCCTGAAGTCCACCCATGCCATCGGCCGCTTCCACCAGAATGCGGACACCGAGGCCTACAAGAACCGGATCGAGGCGATCAACTTCTCGCTGGCGCATGATGACGGCCAGTCACACAAGAACCTGGAAGAAGCCGATGTGATCCTGGTGGGCGTGTCGCGCAGCGGCAAGACCCCGACCAGCCTCTACCTGGCCATGCAATACGGGCTGAAGGCGGCCAATTACCCGCTGATCCCCGACGATTTCGAGCGCGGCAGGCTGCCGTCGGCGTTGTATGCGTTCAAGCCGAAGATCTTCGGCCTGTCGATCGATCCGCAGCGCCTGACCGAGATCCGCAACGAGCGCCGCCCCGGCAGCAAGTATGCAGCACTGGAAAACTGCCGTTATGAGGTCAATGAGGCCGAGGCCATGATGCGGCGCGAAGGGATCAAATGGCTGTCGTCGACGCACAAATCCATTGAGGAAATTGCGACCACGATCCTGCAAGAGATCAAGGTCGATCGCGACAACTACTAAGCAAAAAGCGGCCGTTCAGGCCGCTTTCTTCTTGCGCTGCCTGCGCAGCCTCAGGCGGCGCGCCGCTGGCGCACTGCCTCGAACAGGCAGATGGCGGTCGCCGCCGCCACATTCAGCGATTCCAGCCCGCCCGGTTGCGGGATGCCCACCTTGCGCGTGACGTGCGCCATCCAGGCGTCGCTGACCCCTGCCCCCTCATTGCCGACCACCCAGGCCACCGGCCCGCGCAGATCGGTATCGAATACCGCGGCATCGGCGTGCGACGAAGTCGCCAGCAGCGGCACCGCGAGGCGCGGCGCCAGCGACTCAAGCGTGCAGTGCTCGACGATATTCAGGTGAAAGTTGGCACCCATGCCAGCACGCAGCGTCTTGACCGACCAGGCAAAGGCACAGCCGGTGGCAAGGAAGGCATGCTGGATGCCGGCGGCGGCGGCGCTGCGCAGGATTGACCCGACATTGCCGGCATCCTGCACCCCGTCCAGGATGATGCAGTCTTGTTCGATTCGCGCCGGCAGGTGGCCGACCGGCGTCTCGATCACCAGCATCAGGTCGATGCCATTGACCACGCCGCTGATCTGCGTGAACAGTGCATCGGCCAGCACAACCACGCGCTCGACCTCGATCAGCGCCAGCACTGGCGCCACCTCGGCGTGGTCATAGTGGCGCTCTGACACCAGGCAGGTGACGGGCTGGCCGCGTGCTGCGACGTAGGCTTGCGCCAGGTGCACGCCGTCCAGCAGCGACTGGCCGGCCTTGCGGCGCTGGTGGGTAGAACCGGCGAGCGCCTTCAGATGCTTGAACAGCGCGTTGTCGCGCGAGGTGACGTGCTTCACGATGCGGAGATGGTCTGGGTGCCCTTCACTGCACGGCCGTGACGGATAGCGTCGCGACAGGCTGGGTGACTTCAGCGGTGGCGGGCATGGCGGTGAACATGGGCAGGCGGGCCAGCGCCTCGCGCACCGGCGCAAACGAACGGCGGTGGTGCGGCGAGGCGCCGAACTCCGCCAGCGCGGCCAGGTGCTGCGGCGTGGGATAGCCCGAATGCGCGTCGAAGCCGTACTGCGGGTAGGTCTCGTGCAGCACCAGCAGCTCGCGGTCGCGCGCCACCTTGGCCAGGATCGAAGCGGCCGAGATCGCCTTGACCAGCGCATCGCCCTTGACGATGGCCTCCACCGGGAACGGCACCTGCGGGCAGCGGTTGCCGTCGACCTGCACCAGGTCCGGTGTCAGGCCGCTGGCGGCCAGCCCCTGCACCGCGCGCTGCATCGCCAGCATGCTGGCGTGCAGGATGTTCAGCGTGTCGATCTCTTCGACCGTGGCAAAGGCGATATGCCAGCCCAGCGCGCGCTCGCAGATCTTCTCGAAGAGCTGCTCGCGCTTGGCGGCGGTCAGGATCTTGGAGTCCGCCAGGCCAGGGATCGGCCGGGCCGGATCCAGCACCACGGCGGCGGCATACACCGGCCCCGCCAGCGGGCCCCTGCCCGCCTCATCGACCCCGCACAGGCGCTGCACGGCGGTCGCGGCCGGCGCCAGGTCCAGGCCCATCTGCGGCGAGGCGGCATTGCGGCGCGCCATCAGACGGTCCCCCGGCTGTGCATCAGGTCCACTACCACATCGGCGGCCAGTTGCGCGGTATTGCACTTGAGCGTCTCGTGCATGCGGGTGAAATGATCGTACAGGAAAGCCGTGTTGCCCTCGTCGTTGAGCTGCAGCAGGGTCTCGCGGGCCAGCGCCTCGGGCGTGGCATCGTCCTGCAGCAGTTCAGGCACGACAAAGCGCCCTGACAGGATATTAGGCAATCCCACGTAGGGCAGGTAACCCTGGCGCTTCATGATCTGCGCGGTCAGCCAGGGCACCTTGTACGAGATCACCATGGGCTTCTTGTACAGCGCCGCTTCCAGCGTGGCGGTGCCGCTGGCCAGCAGCACCACGTCGGCCGCTTCCATCGCCTGGTGCGACTTGCCGTCGACGATGGTCAGGCGCAGTTCGGGATACTGCGCGTGCAGCGCTTCGATAATGGCGCGCAGCGGCGCGCTCGCCGCCGGCAGCACGAACGCCAGGTTCGGGTCCATGCGCTGCATTTGCGCCATCGCCGCAAAGAAGGTGGCGCCAAGGTTGCGCACCTCGGACTGGCGGCTGCCCGGCAGCACCGCCACCACCCGGTGCCCGGCGGGCAGGCCGAGCTCGGCGCGCGCACCGGCGACGTCAGGCACCATCGGGATCACATCGGCCAGCGGATGGCCCACGTAGGTCGCGGGAATGCCAGCCTTGGCGTAGATCTCCGGCTCGAACGGGAACAGGCACAGGATGTGGTCCACCGCGCGCGCGATGGTGCGGATGCGCCCGCCGCGCCAGGCCCAGATCGACGGGCTGACAAAATGCACCACCGGGATGCCGGCACGGCGCAGCGGCACTTCCAGGCCGAAATTGAAGTCCGGGGCGTCAACCCCGATAAAGCACTGCGGCGGATTGGCCAGCAGCCAGTCGCGCACCGCGCGCCGCGTGGCCAGGATCTCGCGCAGCGAGCCCAGGACCTCGACATAGCCGTTGACCGACAGTGTCTCCATCGGCCAGCGCGAGGTGAAGCCCTGCGCCATCATGCGCTGGCCGCCGATGCCGGCGTACTCGACCGTATCGCCCAGGCGGGACTGCAGCCCGCCCATCATCAACGATGCCAGCAGGTCGCCTGAGGCCTCGCCGGCCACCATGGCGATGGTGCCGCGCTTGTCCGCGGCGCTACCGTTGCCCGTGGGCAAGCCACCCCGAATTGCGGCGTCGACCATTGCGGTCCGGCCTCAGCGTACGATGCCGCGCTGGGTGGCGGCAAGGAAGTCGACAAACGCTTGCAGCGGCGCCGCCGTGCCTGCATCAGCCTGGCCCAGCAAGGCCACGATCTCGTTGCGCGCCTCGTCGAAGCTGAGGTCGGACTTGTAAAGCAGCTTGTAGGCCTGCCGCAGCGCGGCGATCTGGCCGGCGTCGAAGCCACGGCGGCGCAGCCCTTCGACGTTGACGCCGTGCGGCGTGGCCTTGTTGCCGCTCTTGTCGCTGGCGGCGATCACGAACGGCGGCACGTCCTGCACCAGCGCCGAGGCGCCGCCCAGCATCGCATGGGCGCCGATGCGCACGTACTGGTGCACGCCGCTCATGCCGCCCAGGATCGCCCAGTCGCCCACTTCAACGTGGCCGGCGATCTGCGCGTTGCTGGAAAACACGGTGTGGTTGCCGACCGTGCAGTCATGCGCGATATGCACGTAGGCCATGATCCAGTTGTCGTTGCCGAGGCTGGTCAGCCCGCGGTCCTGCACCGTGCCGGTGTGGATCGTGGTGAATTCGCGGATGGTGTTGCGGTCGCCGATCTCGAGCCGGGTCGGCTCGTTGCGGTACTTCATGTCCTGCGGCACGCCGCCGACCGATGCGTAAGGGCCGATCGTGTTGCCCTCGCCGATCGTGGTGTAACCCTCGACCGTCGTATGCGAGCCGACCCGGGTGCCGCTGCCGATCCGCACGTTGGGGCCGACAATGGAGAACGGGCCGACGCTTACGTCGGATGCCAGTTCTGCCTTCGGGTCGACCAGCGCGGTGGGGTGGATTTGCGTCATACGTCCTGTCCTGTGGTGTGTCTGGTGAAGGATGGGCCAATGCGCGGGGCAAAGGTTCCCGTCCGGGCCGCTTGCCCCCGTTGCACGGGGGCACGGCAGTCAGCCGGCGGCGGTGCCACCGGCCGCGGGCGGCCTCACTCGGCCTGCTTCACGGTGCACATCAGCTCTGCCTCGCAGGCCACCTTGTCGTCCACCGTGGCGAACGCCTTGAACTTCCAGATGCCGCGGATATAGCGTTCGACCGTCACGTTCATGTGCAGCTGATCGCCCGGGTACACCACCTGCTTGAAGCGGGCCCCGTCGATGCCGACAAAGTAGTACAGCGCGTCTTCCTTGCGCTCCATGTCGGCGCCGAAGGTCAGCAGGCCGGCCGACTGCGCCAGCGCTTCCAGGATCATCACGCCAGGCATCACCGGATGGCCCGGGAAATGGCCCTGGAAGAACGGCTCGTTCATGGTGACGTTCTTCAGCGTCTTGATGCGCTTCTGCGGATCGAACTCCAGCACGCGGTCGACCAGCAGCATCGGATATCGATGCGGCAGCAGCTTGAGGATCTTGCGAATGTCGATGTCGGCTGCGGTCATGATGATTTCTCTTAGTCTTGTGAGGGTTGGGACCCGGCGGCCTGGCCGCGCAGGCGGCGTTCCAGCGCCACCACCCGTTCGCGCAGCCTGGTCAGGCCGCGCACGATGGCTGCGTTGCGTTCCCACTCGCCGTGCGGCAGGAACGGGAAGACGCTGGTGAAATGCCCCCCGGGCTTGGTAATGGATTTGGTGATCGAGGTGCCGCCCGACACCGTGGTGCGGTCGGCAATATTCAGGTGGCCGGAAAAATTGGCCGCCCCGCCGATCACGCAGAAGCGCCCGATGCGCGTGCTGCCCGATACCGCGGCGCAGCCTGCGATGACCGTATGGGCCCCGACACGCACGTTATGCGCGATCTGGACCTGGTTGTCGATCTTGCAGCCGTCCTCGATCACGGTGTCGGCCATGGCGCCGCGGTCGATTGCCGTATTGGCACCGACTTCCACGTCATTGCCCAGCACCGCGCGTCCCGTTTGCGGGATCTTTACGTATTCCACGCCGGTTGCGCTGATGTCCGGCGCAAAGCCAAAGCCGTCCGCGCCGATCACCACGCCGCTGTGCAGGATGGCGCGGGCGCCGAGCACGCAATGGTGGTAGACCGAAACATTGGCATAGAGCAGCGAATCGTCGCCGATCTCTGCCTGCGCGCCGACATAGCCGTTGGCCAGGATGCGCACCCGCTCTCCCAGGCGCGCGCCGCGCTCGATGACCACGTTGGGGCCGATGTAGCACGAAGGCGGCACCACCGCGTCAGGCGCCACGGTCGCGCGCGGATCGATGCCGGTGCGGGTATCGGTGTTGGCCGCGCGCTCGAAACGCTGCGCCACGCGGGCAAAGCATACGTAGGGATTGCGCGCCACCAGCCAGTTGCGGTCGTCCGCCCTGCCCTCGGCGCGAACGCGCTCGAGGTCGGCTGCCGAGACAATCACGGCGCCGGCCTGCGAATCCAGCGCCTGCTGCAGGTAGAGCGGATTGGACAGGAACGAGAGCTCGCCCGGTCCGGCCTGGTCCAGGGGAGCCAGGCCGACGATCGCCAGGTCGGGGTCACCCACAACCTGCGCGCCGTTCTCGGTGGCGAGCTGACCCAGTGTGGGTGTCTGCATGGCGGTACTTCCTGAAGAAAAAAACGGGAACGAAGGAACAGCGGCGGCTTACTTGCTGCCGGCGTTCAGCGCCTTCATCACTTCGTCAGTGATATCGATGCGCGGGTTCACGTACACCGCTTCCTGCACGATCAGGTCGTACTTGCGCTGTTCGGCCAGCTGGCGGATCACGCGGTTGGCGCGCTCGAGCACCTGCGCCAGTTCTTCATTGCGGCGCTGGTTCAGGTCCTCGCGGAACTCGCGCTGCTTGCGCTGGAACTCGCGGTCAAGGTCGGCCACTTCGCGCTGGCGGCGCTGGCGGTCCGAGTCGGCCAGCACGGCCGTGTCCTTGTCGAGCTTGTCGGCCATGCCCTTGATCTTCTGGGCCATGTCCTGCAGCTCGCGGTCGCGCTTGGAGAATTCCTGCTCCAGTTTGACCTGGGCAGCCTTGGCCGGCTGCGAGTCGCGCAGGATGCGTTCGGAGTTCACGGCGGCAATACGCGCCTCCTGGGCCGAGGCCGGCACCGCGGCGCAGATGGCCGCCGTGGCGAGCGCGGCGGCGCCCAGGGATTTGACCAGTTTGGATGTTGTAATCATTTGAAACAGATCCTCTATCAGAATCAGAATGCCGTGCCGATCTGGAACTGGAAGCGCTGGACCTTGTCATTGGTGTCGCGATTGAGCGGGAAGCCCATGCTGATCTTCAGCGGGCCAATCGGCGACAACCATGACATGCCAAAGCCGGTCGAGTACTTCAGCTCGCTGAAGCTCAGCGGCTGACCTTCCTGGTAGACATTACCGAAGTCAAAGAACGTGAACAGGCGCAGCGTGCGGTCCACGCCCGAGCCCGGCAGCGGGAAGATGAACTCGACGTTGCCGATCATCTTGGAGGCACCGCCCACCGGGTTGCCATTCTGGTCCTTCGGGCCGAGCGTGCTGGTCTGGTAGCCGCGCACCGAGCCGATACCACCGGCGTAGAAGTACTTGAACACCGGGAACGGCGTGTTGCCGTAGCCGTGGCCGTAAGCGACTTCGCCGTTCAGTGCCAGCGTGAAGGACTTCGAGATCGGATAGAAGTACTGCTGCTGCACGCTGGCGCGGTAGTACTGCGTATCGCCGCCCGGCAGCCCGACTTCCAGGTTGGCCTGGGTGTACGGGCCCTTGGTCGGCACCAGCGCGCTGTCGCGGCGGTCACGTGCCCAGCCGATGGTGAACGGGAAGTTGTTGATGCCGTCGCCGGAGCTCTTGCCGATCTTGTTCAGCCAGTCGGTGTACTGGGCCGGCGTATTGACCGAGGTATAGACCTGGGTCCGTTCGTAGCCGATGCCGAAGAACACCGTATCGACTTCCGAGAACGGCACGCCGAACTTGAAGCCACCGCCGGCGGACACGATCTTGTAGTCCTGGTCGCCGGTGTAGTACAGCGGGCGCGAAGTACGGTAGTAAATGTCGGTCGAGCGGCTGATGCCGTCCACCGTGAAATACGGGTCGTACTGCGTCAGCGCGATGGTACGGAACGACTTGGCCGTGTTCACGTCCAGGCCCAGGCTGGTGCCGGAGCCGAACACGTTGTCCTGGCGCAGGCCGGCCTGCAGCACCAGCTTGTCGGTGGACGAGAAGCCCACACCCAGGCTGATCTGGCCGGTCGGCTTTTCAGTCACGTTGACGTTCACATCGACCTGGTCGGGCGCGCCCGGCACGTCTTCGGTGGTGATGTTGGTGTCGGTGAAGTAGCCGGTACGGTTGATACGGGCTTGCGACTGCGTGAGCTTCTCGCTGTCGAACCACGAGCTTTCCATCTGGCGCATCTCGCGGCGCACCACTTCGTCGCGGGTCTTGCTGTTGCCCACCACGTTGACGCGGCGCACGTAGACGCGGCGGCCCGGGTCGACCATCAGGGTCAGCGCGACTTCACGCTTTTCCTTGTCGATCTGCGGTTGCGGGTTGATGGTGGTGAACGCGTAGCCGTAGGTGCCCAGCAGGTCGGTGATGGCCTTGGTGCTCTGCGTCAGCTTCTCGGACGAGAAAATATCGCCCTTCTTCAGCTGCAGCAGTTTTTCCATTTCCTCCTGCTTTCCGAGCAGCTCGCCCGCCAGGCGCACATCGGACACCTTGTACTGGTCGCCTTCCTTGATGTTCAGCGTCAGGAAGATGTCCTTCTTGTCCGGCGTGATCGACACCTGGGTCGACTCGATCGCGAACTCCAGGTAGCCGCGGTTCAGGTAGAAAGAGCGCAGCGCTTCCAGGTCGGCGGTCAGCTTCTGCTTGGAATACAGGTCGTTCTTGGTGTACCAGGACAGCCAGTTCGGCGTGGACAGCTGCATCTCGTCGCGCAGCGTGCCTTCCTTGAAAGCCTTGTTGCCGACGATATTGATCTGGCGGATCTTGGCGACCGGGCCTTCATCCACGTTGAACACGACCGAGACGCGGTTGCGGTCCACCGGCGTGATCGTGGTCTGCACGTCGGCGGCATAGTAGCCGCGCGCGACGTACTGGCGCTTGAGCTCCTGCTCGGCCTTGTCGATCAGTGCCTTGTCGTAGTAACGGGCTTCGGCCACGCCAACGGCACGCAGCGAACGGCGCAGCGTGTCCTTGTCGAATTCCTTGATGCCGACGAATTCGAGCTGCGAGATCGCCGGCCGCTCTTCGACCTGGACCACCAGCACGCCTTCCTCGGCGCGGATCTGCACGTCCTTGAAGAAGCCGGTATTGTAGAGGGCACGGATGGCGTCGGCGCCCTTGTCATCGGTGAAGGTTTCACCGACGCGCACCGGCAGGTAGCCAAACACGGTACCCGGCTCTACGCGTTGCAGTCCCTCAACGCGGATGTCCCTGACGACGAACGGATCGGCAGCCCAGCCCGCCGGGCTCCAGGCTGCAATAACGGCACTCGCCAGCAAGCCCAGCGAAATGCGCTTATGTCTGATCAATGTTGATCCCCTCTTTGATTCCATCCAGGATTGCGCTCCGATGCCTTATTGGACTGCGCCTGGCAAATGGCGTCCCTGGCGACGGTGCCCGACGACACCACCGCCCCCTTGCCGACACACGTTTCTAGCCGTTCGCCAGAAACATTCGGCTGACGTCATTGAACAAAGCGAGCGAAGTCAGGAGCAAGATGCAGGCGATGCCAACCTTCTGCAGCATTGCCTGCCAGTGGTCTGGGACGGGCCGGCCAGTCAAAAATTCCACGCAATAATACAGCAAATGCCCCCCGTCCAGAACCGGAATAGGTAACAAATTCAGTACACCGAGGCTGACACTGACCAGCGCCAGGAAGCTGATAAACGCCTGCAGGCCGAGGTTTGCGGCACGCCCCGCGTAGTCCGCCACGGTCAGCGGACCGCTCAGGTTCTGCAGCGAAGCCTGCCCCACCAGCATCTTGCCCAGCAGCTTGAGCGAGAGCGCGCTGGTGTCCCAGACCTGGCCGGCCGCGCGCGCCAGCGCCTCGTCCGGCCGGTAGCGCACGGTTTCCATCTGCACCGCCTGGCTGAGCGCCGCGCCGAGCTTGCCCGCCGGCGCCGGGGTGGCGCCGCTCGCGTCTTTGGCGCCATCGCGCGCCACGGCGGTGTCGAGCGTCACCGGCACGTCCAGGCGCTTGCCGTCGCGCTCGATGCCCAGTGTCACGGTCTGGCCGGGCTGGCTGCGCACCGCCTTGATCAGTGCGCTGGCCTGCGTGAGCGGGCTGCCCTGCCAGGCAACGATGCGGTCGTCCTGTTTCAGTCCGGCGCGCTCGGCGGCCGAGTCCGGCAGCACCTCGGTAATCGTCACCGGCCCGCCTTTCAGGTTCAGGCCCAGCGTGGCCAGCGGATCCTGTTCGGGATTGCTGCCGGTATTGGGCAGACGCGGCAGCGTTACGTCGCGCTCTGCCCCGTCGGTGCCGCGCACGCGCAGCACGGCGCGCGCATCGCCAAAGCCCTCGGCGAATACGGCCATGCGCAGGTCATTCCAGGAGCGCACCGCTTCGGTATCGCCATTGGCGGTCAGCGACAGCACCCGGTCGCCTTCGCGCACGCCGGCCTGCGCCGCCATGGTGCCGGCCGCGGGCGCGGCCACCACCGGCACGGGCTCGCGCATGCCGCCGGCAAAGAGCGCGAAATACAGCACGATTGCCAGCGCAAAATTGGCCAGCGGGCCAGCCGCCACGATCACGAAGCGCTTGCCGACCGGCTGGCGGTTGAAAGCCCGCGGCAGGTCGGCCGGGTCGATCGGCGTGTCGCGCTCGGGGTCGACCTCGCGCTCGTCCAGCATCTTGACGTAGCCGCCCAGCGGGATGGCCGCCACCGTCCATTCAGTCCGGTCGCGGCTCTTCGAAATCCAGCGCAGCAAGGGCCGCCCGAAGCCGATCGAGAAACGCAGCACCTTCACGCCGCAGGCGCGCGCGGCGAGGTAGTGCCCCATTTCGTGCACATAGATCAGCACGCACAGGGCAACGATGAAAGCGAGTACGGTTTGCATGGAGTCGGGACGTCGGTAACGATGGCTGGACTGGCGCGCCGGACCCCAGGGGGTCCAGTGCCGCCGCAGCCGCTATTGTCGCAGATGCGGCAAGCCGCCCCGCCGGATCAGCGGTTTGCAGCCAGGGCGGCCACGCCCGCGCGTGCCGCCTCGCGCGCCAGCGCGTCGGCTGACAGCACCGCTTCGAGCGTATCGGCAGGCCCCTTAGGTGCCGCTTCAAGCACCTGGCGGACGATGCCGGCAATGTCCGTGAAGCGCACTTTACCACCCAGGAATGCCTCGACCGCCACCTCGTTGGCCGCATTGAGAGCCGCCGGCGCCACACCGCCAGCGCGCAGTGCATCGAAGGCCAGGCCCAGGCACGGGAAGCGCACCAGGTCCGGCTTCTCGAAGTGCAAGCCTCCGGCCACCGTCAGGTCGAGCGGCGTCACGCCCGCATCGATCCGTTCCGGATACGCCAGGCCATAGGCGATCGGCGTGCGCATGTCCGGGTTGCCCAGCTGCGCCAGCACCGAGCCATCGGTGTAGGCCACCATCGAATGCACGATGCTCTGCGGATGGATCAGTACCTCGATGCGCTCGGCGGGGGCGCCGAACAGCCAGTGCGCCTCGATGACTTCGAGGCCCTTGTTCATCATGGTGGCGGAGTCGACCGAGATCTTGCGGCCCATGACCCAGTTGGGATGGGCGCAGGCCTGGTCGGGAGAGATATCGTGCAGCGTGGCCGGGTCGCGCGTGCGGAACGGCCCGCCCGACGCGGTCAGCAGCACCTTGGCCACGCCCCGGCCGTAGCGCGGATCGTCGGCCGGCAGGCACTGGAAGATGGCATTGTGCTCGCTGTCGATCGGCAGCAGCGTGGCGCCGTGCTCGCGCACCGCATCCATGAAGATGCGCCCGGACATCACCAGCGCTTCCTTGTTGGCCAGCAGCACGCGCTTGCCGGCACGTGCTGCCGCCAGCGTCGGGCGCAGGCCTGCGGCGCCGACGATGGCGGCCATCACCGCATCGGTCAGCGCATCGGCGGCCACGGATTCCAGCGCGGCTTCGCCGTGGCTGACCTCGGTCTTCACGCCGGCATCGCGCAGCAGTGTTTCCAGTTCGCGCGCTGCCTCAGCGGTCCCCACCACGGCGTGGGCCGGGCGGAATTCAATGCACTGGTCAGCCAGCTTGCGCACCTGCCGGTGGGCGGTCAGCGCATGCACCGCATAGCGGTCGGCATGGCGCCTGATGACGTCGAGCGTGCTTTCGCCAATGGAGCCGGTGGCGCCCAGGATGGTAATGCGATGCATAGCAGGCGGCTTCAGAGAAAAATCAGCATCAGGGCCGCCAGCGGGAACACTGGCAGCAAGGCGTCGATGCGGTCCAGCACGCCGCCATGGCCGGGCAGCAGCCGGCTGCTGTCCTTCTTGCCGACCTGGCGCTTGAGCAGCGACTCGAACAGGTCGCCGACCACGCTCGCCGCGACCAGCAGCGTGGTCAGAACCGCCACATAGGCCAGGCCGCCACGATCGCCCATCGCGGAGAACCACGTCGGTGCAAACGCATGGGTGGCGGCGAGCGCCAGGCCGATCACCAGCGCCAGCAGCCAGCCGCCAATGGCGCCTTCCCAGGACTTGCCCGGGCTGATGCCAGGCGCCAGCTTGCGCCGGCCGATGGCCTTGCCGGTGAAATATGCGCCGATATCGGCCGCCCACACCAGCACGGCCGCGGTCAGCAGCACGCCAATACCGGCGCCGCGCAGGATCATGGTGGCATGGGCGAACGCGGGCAGCATCACCAGCCCCAGCAGCACGCCCAGGGCGGTAAACGACGGCGTCGCGGTACGCACGCCGCGCGCCAGCAGCACCACTGCGACGCCCCAGCAGACTACCGCGGCTTCCAGCAGCCAGGTGGTGGCGTGGCGCAGCGGCAGGTCATGCCAGGCAATGGCCGCGATCAGGCACGCCAGCGCATAGACATAGGGCCACGGCCCGCGCAGCCCGATCAGGCGGCCGAATTCCCAGCCGGCCAGCAGCACGATCACGGCCACCAGCCCGGCCAGTGCCGCGGGCGGCGCCAGGAACAGGATTGGCAGGATCAGCAGCAACAGGCACAGGGCGGTGATGACGCGGGTGAGGAGCATGCGCTGCAGTCCCGTGAGAGGTTGGAGTAGCCAGGGTCAGGCCGTACCCGATAGTCCCGGGGCGACCAGCTGTGCGCTGGTGCGGCCGAAACGGCGTTCGCGCTGGCGGTACGAGGCGAAGGCCTTGTCCAGTTCGGCGGCGTCGAAATCCGGCCAGAAAACGTCGGTGAAATACAGCTCGGAATACGCCAGCTGCCACAGCAGGAAGTTGCTGATGCGCTGTTCGCCGCCGGTGCGGATGAAGAGGTCCGGCTCCGGCGCATAGGCCATCGCCAGGTGCGGCGCCAGCATCGATTCGTCGATCGAGGCCGGGTCGAGCATGGGCGAGCGCGCCAGCATCTTGCGCATGGCCTGAAGCAGGTCCCAGCGGCCGCCGTAGTTGGCGGCGATGGTCACGGTCAGGCCGGTGTTGCCGGCCGTGCGCGCCTCGGCATCGCGGATCATCTGCTGGATGCGGGGGCTGAAGCGGTCCAGGTCGCCCACCACCCGCAGCCGGATGTTGTTGGCGTGCATCTTCACCACTTCGCGCCGCAGGGCCATCATGAACAGCCGCATCAGGAACGAGACCTCGTCCGGCGGGCGCCGCCAGTTCTCGGAACTGAAGGCGAACAGCGTCAGGAACTGCACGCCGCGGGCGGCGCTGGCTTCCACCACCGCGCGCACCGCGTCCAGCCCCCGGGTGTGCCCGGCAACGCGCGGCAGGTGCCGCTGGGTCGCCCAGCGGCCGTTGCCGTCCATGATGATGGCAACGTGGCGGGGGACGTAGGAGGTGTCGGGTACGTCGAGCGTTGAACTGATGTGCTGCATGATGGCAGACGGTCGTTGACTGCCCCGGCCATGCCGGGACGGGGTCAGACCGTCATGATCTCCTTCTCTTTCTCGGCGACCATCTTGTCGATCTCGGCCACGTACTTGTCGGTCAGCTTCTGCACTTCGTCCTGGCCGCGGCGCTCGTCGTCCTCGGAGATGGTCTTGTCCTTGACCAGCTTCTTGAACTGCTCGTTGGCATCGCGGCGCAGGTTGCGCACTGCAATCTTGGCGCCCTCGGCCTCGCCCTTGACGACCTTGGTCAGCTCCTTGCGGCGCTCTTCGGTCAGTGCGGGCATCGGCACGCGGATCACTTCACCCATGGTGGCCGGGTTCAGGCCCAGGTCGCAGTCGCGGATGGCCTTCTCGACCGCGCCCACCATCTTCTTTTCCCAGGGCTGCACCGTGATGGTACGCGCATCGGCCAGGCCGATTGCCGCGACCTGGCTGATGGGGACCATCGAGCCGTAGTAGTCCACCTGAACGTGGTCGAGCAGGCCGGTGTGGGCACGGCCGGTGCGGATCTTCGCCAGATCGGCCTTGAAGGCTTCGATCGACTTCTGCATTTTTTGCTCGACGCTCTTCTTTGTGTCGGCGACGCTCATTTTTACCTCCGGAAATCAGCCAACCATGATCCCCCTGGCGGGGATCGAAAATGAATCATTCTACTCTTTGCCCGGCCGGATACCAGCGTTGCAGCGCGGCATCCGCCGCCGGACTCACACGTGCACCAGGGTACCCTCGTCCTCGCCCAGGATCACCCGCTTGAGCGCGCCCGGCTTGACGATCGAGAACACCTTGATCGGCAGCTTCTGGTCACGGCACAGCGCAAAGGCGGTGGCGTCCATCACCTGCAGGTTGCGGGAGATGGCCTCGTCGAAGGTGATGGTGGTGTAGCGCGTGGCGCTGGGATCCTTCTTCGGGTCGGCGGTGTACACGCCGTCCACCTTGGTGGCCTTGAGCACAATCTCCGCCCCGATCTCGGCGCCGCGCAGCGCGGCGGCGGTGTCGGTGGTGAAGAACGGGTTGCCGGTGCCGGCGGCGAAGATCACCACCTTGCCCTCTTCCAGCTGGCGGATCGCGCGCGGGCGGATATAGGGCTCGACCACCTGGTCCATGCGCAGCGCCGACTGCACGCGGCCTTCAATATTGGCGTGGCGCATCGCGTCCTGCAGCGCCAGTGCGTTCATCATGGTGGCCAGCATGCCCATGTAGTCGGCGGTGGCGCGGTCCATGCCGGCGGCGCCGCCCGCGACGCCGCGGAAGATGTTGCCGCCGCCGATGACCACCGCGACCTGCACGCCGAGCTTCACGATCTCGGCAATGTCGTTCACCATCGCCTCGATGGTGGAGCGGTTGATGCCGAAGGCATCTTCGCCCATCAGGGCTTCACCGGACAGTTTCAGAAGGACGCGCTTGTAGGCTGGCATGTTCACCCTCGGACAGGAGCAAATCGCTCGGTTGA
The DNA here is from genome assembly GCF_054072015.1 of Cupriavidus sp. CP313. Taxonomy (NCBI): domain Bacteria; kingdom Pseudomonadati; phylum Pseudomonadota; class Betaproteobacteria; order Burkholderiales; family Burkholderiaceae; genus Cupriavidus; species Cupriavidus sp. CP313. The sequence goes on from NZ_JBSVZB010000003.1 coordinate 282,004, forward strand.
GACGATTTTGAGACATATGTTTTTGGCACCGGCGGCGCGGATCGTCGCGCCGCCGGCGGAAGAAAGCCGGTTTTCGGGGTGACCCGGGCCTGCCGGACCACCACGGAAACTGGCTGCTGCAGTGCAACGCGGCCTGCGCCGCGCGCGACTACTTATGCAGAGGGGCACCTTACGGCGCCCCTGCGGCATTATAGGCGCCCGGACCGGCCCGAACGGGCAGTCCGCGGCGCCCCGGACATCAGCCCTTCTGGGCAGCGGCCACCTGGGCGGCCACTTCAGCGGCGAAGTCGTCCTGCTTCTTCTCGATGCCTTCGCCCACCACGAACAGGGTGAAGCCCTTCACGGTCGTGTTGGCGGCCTTCAGCATCTGCTCAACCGTCTGCTTGTCGTTCTTCACGAACGGCTGGTTGAACAGCGAGACTTCCTTCAGGTACTTCTGCACCGAACCCTCGACCATCTTGGCGACGATTTCGGCCGGCTTGCCCGACTCGGCAGCCTTCTGCTCGGCAATGCTGCGCTCCTTGGCGATCAGGTCGGCGGGGACCTGCTCGGCGGACAGCGACACCGGCTTCATGGCGGCCACGTGCATGGCCACGTCCTTGGCGGCGGCTTCGTCGCCATCGAACTCGACCATCACGCCGATGCGGGTGCCGTGCAGGTACGAAACCAGCTTGCCGCCGTTGGCGTAGCGGGCAAAGCGGCGAACCGTCAGGTTCTCGCCGATCTTGCCGATCAGGGCCGTGCGGGTGGCTTCAACGCTCACGCCGTCGATTTCCAGCGCCGACAGGGCGGCCACGTCGGCCGGGTTCTGCTTGGCGATCAGTTCGGCAACCTTGGCCGAGAAAGCCAGGAAGTCGTCATTCTTGGAGACGAAATCGGTCTCGCAGTTCAGTTCGACCAGCACGCCGGTGGTGCCGTCGATGAACGATGCGACCACGCCTTCAGCGGTCACGCGCGACGCAGCCTTGCTGGCCTTGTTGCCCAGCTTGACGCGCAGCAGCTCTTCGGCCTTGTCCAGGTCGCCGTCGGCCTCGGTCAGGGCCTTCTTGCATTCCATCATCGGCGCGTCGGTCTTCGCGCGCAGTTCTGCAACCATGCTTGCGGTAATTGCCGCCATTTGTCACTCCTTGAATGGTTCACGCCGGCTGCCGGCAGTCGCCTGCGGCACCCGGTCGGTGGGTCTACAGCACACCCGCGGCAAATACTGCCTGCGGCGGATGACAACAATTCAAATTCAAAAAAAGGGGGCGCCAGATGTGCCCCCTTTTCTATTGCCCTTCTTGCCCGGCTGCCGGCGTACCCCGGCTTTCGCCTTGCGCGCAGCCCGTGGTGACGGGCGGCAAGCGTTGCTTGTCTGTCGTGCGGTGACGATGCGCGCTAGCGGCTTCCTTTCCGGCAATCAGGCGGCGGGCAATCAGCCTTCCTGCACTTCGACGAATTCGTCGTCGCCACCGCGCGCGGCCTCGACCACTTCCTGCACGGCGTTGGCACGGCCTTCCAGGATCGCGTCGGCCACGCCGCGCACGTACAGGGCCACGGCCTTGCTCGAGTCGTCGTTGCCCGGGATCACGTAGTCGATGCCTTCCGGCGAGTGGTTGGTATCAACCACGCCGATCACCGGCACGCCCAGCTTGTTGGCTTCGGTCACGGCAATCTTGTGGTAGCCGACGTCGACCACGAAGATCGCGTCAGGCACGCCGCCCATGTCCTTGATGCCGCCGATCGACTTTTCCAGCTTCAGCATCTCGCGCTCGAACATCAGCGCTTCCTTCTTGCTCATGGTGTCCAGCGCGCCGGCTTCCTTGGCGGCTTCCATGTCCTTCAGGCGCTTGATCGAGATCTTGACCGTCTTGAAGTTGGTCAGCATGCCGCCGAGCCAGCGGGCGTCGACGTAGGGCATGCCGGCACGGCCAGCTTCTTCAGCCAGGATTTCGCGCGACTGGCGCTTGGTGCCCACGAAAAGGATGGTGCCGCGATTGGCTGCCAGCTGACGCACGTACTTCATTGCGTCCTGGAACATCGGCAACGTCTTTTCGAGGTTGATGATGTGGATCTTGTTGCGATGGCCGAAGATGAAGGGGGCCATCTTCGGGTTCCAGAAGCGGGTCTGGTGGCCAAAGTGGCAACCGGCTTCCAGCATTTCGCGCATGGTAACGGACATGTAAATCTCCAAAGGGTTAGGTCTGAAGCCCGCCCCGACATTCCTGAAAAGGAACACCCCGGATAGGCGGGCCTGCGATTTCAAACAACAGCAGGAATATCTCCTGCAAAATACCGACCTGGCGGACGCAATGCTGCACCGCAACCAAGTCAGCCCGCTATTGTAGCAACAAAAGTGCGGCCCGCTCAAGCCGCCCGATGCCCTGGCGCCCTGCGGACTCAGCCCAGGACAGCGGCACACGGGCTGCGATCTGGCCCCGATGGTGCGATAATCCTACATTGACCTTTCGATTTCGGCGCGGCCAGTGGCCTCGCCATCACTTTTTGGCGACGCAGTATGAGCATTCACCTGAACACCGCCGAAGACATCGCCCAGATGCGCGTCGCTTGCCGCCTTGGGTCCGAGGTCCTCGACTACATCACGCCCTTCGTCCAGCCAGGTGTCACCACCGGCGAAATCGACCGCCTGTGCCACGCCTACATGCGTGAAGTGCAAGGCACTGTGTCGGCGTGCCTGAACTATGCTCCCCCCGGCTATCCGCCCTTCCCCGGCGCGATCTGCACCTCGGTCAACGACGTGATCTGCCATGGCATTCCGGGCGACCGGGTGCTCAAGAGCGGCGATGCCATCAACCTGGACATCACCGTCATCACCAAGGAAGGCTACTACGGCGACAACAGCCGCATGTTCATCGTCGGCGAGGGCTCGATCCTGGCCAAGCGCCTGGCGCAGGTGACCTATGAATGCATGTGGAAGGGTATCGCGCAGGTTCGCCACGGCGCCCGCCTGGGCGACATCGGCCACGCCATCCAGGTACACGCCGAAGCCGCCGGCTACAGCGTGGTGCGCGAGTACTGCGGCCACGGCATCGGCAAGAACTTCCACGAAGACCCGCAGATCCTGCACTACGGCCGCCCGGGCACCGGCGCCGAGATCAAGGCCGGCATGATCTTCACCATTGAGCCGATGATCAACGCCGGCAAGCGCGATATCCGCACCATGCCCGACCAGTGGACGGTCAAGACCCGCGACCGCAGCCTGTCGGCGCAGTGGGAGCACACCGTGCTGGTCACGGAAACCGGCTACGAGGTCCTCACGGTATCGGCCGGGAGCCCGGCACCGCCGGCCTTTATCACCGATTCCGTCGCGGCCTGAGGCCGCACTGAAGCCAGGGGCGCCTGACCGGGCGCCTTTCTTTTTCCAGCCGTGCCCACCAACCCGCTCCTCGAGCCCGCCATCTCCATGGACACCACGCCGGAACTGCTGCTTGCCGCGCGCGTGCGCGACCAGCTCAAAGCCGACAAGCAGGCGCTGTTTGCCGACTTCAACGCCAGCGCCAACGTCGGCACGCTGATCACGCGGCTGCGCCGCGCCGTCGACGCCGCGCTGGTGGAAGCCTGGCGCGGCCTGGAGATGCCCGCGGGCGCGGCACTGGTGGCGGTGGGCGGCTACGGCCGCGGCGAGCTGCTGCCGTACTCCGACGTCGACGTGCTGCTGCTGCTGCCCGCCGAGCCCGACCATGACACCACCGGGCGCCTGGAGCGTTTTATCGGCCTGTGCTGGGACCTTGGGCTGGAGATCGGCTCTTCGGTGCGCACCGTGGACGATTGCATCCGCGAGTCGCGCCAGGACGTCACCATCCAGACCTCGCTACTGGAAGCGCGGCTGCTGACCGGCAGCCGCAAGCTGTTCGAGTCGATGCGTACGCGCTACCTCGCCGACCTGGACCCGGCCGCGTTCTTCCAGGCCAAGCTGCTGGAAATGCGCCAGCGCCACGCCAAATACCAGGACACGCCCTACGCGCTCGAGCCCAACTGCAAGGAAAGCCCGGGCGGCCTGCGCGACCTGCAGGTGATCCTGTGGATGACCAAGGCGGCGGGCCTGGGCGACAGCTGGAAAGAACTGTTCGAGCGCGGCCTGCTGACGCAGCGCGAAGCGCAGGAGCTGGCGCGCAACGAGCGCCTGCTCAAGACCATCCGCGCGCGCCTGCACCTGGTGGCTGGCCGGCGCCAGGACGTGCTGGTATTCGACCTGCAGACCGCGCTGGCGGAGTCCTTCGGCTATCGCCAGACCACCAACAAGCGCGCCAGCGAACAACTGATGCGCCGCTACTACTGGGCGGCCAAGGCGGTCACGCAGCTCAACAGCGTGCTGCTGCTGAACATCGAGGCGATGCTGTTCCCGAGCGAGTCTCAGGTGACGCGCGTGCTCAACGAGCGCTTTGTCGAGCGCCAGGGCATGCTGGAGATCACCAGCGACGACGTCTATGAACGCGACCCGCACGCGATCCTGGAAACTTTCCTGCTGTACCAGCGCACGCCCGGCGTGAAGGGCCTGTCGCCGCGCACGCTGCGCGGGCTGTACAACGCGCGCACCGTGATGAACGCGGGCTGGCGCAACGATCCGGAAAACCGCCGCCTGTTCCTGGCCATCATGCAGGAGCCGCAGGGCATCACCCATGCGCTGCGCCTGATGAACCAGACCAGCGTGCTGGGCCGCTACCTGATCAACTTCCGGCGCATCGTCGGCCAGATGCAGCACGACCTGTTCCACGTCTACACCGTGGACCAGCACATCCTGATGGTGGTGCGCAACATGCGCCGCTTCGCCATCGTCGAGCACACCCACGAGTTCCCGTTCTGCAGCCAGCTGATGGCCAGCTTCGACAAGCCGTGGGTGCTGTCGGTGGCAGCGCTGTTCCACGACATCGCCAAGGGCCGCGGCGGCGACCACTCAAAGCTTGGCACCGTGGATGCGCGCCGCTTCTGCAAGCAGCACGGCATTGCGCGCGAAGACGCCGACCTGATCTGCTGGCTGGTCGAGCACCACCTGACCATGAGCCACGTGGCGCAGAAGCAGGACCTGACCGATCCCGACGTGATCCACGCCTTTGCCCGCGTGGTCGGCAGCGAACGCTACCTGACCGCGCTCTACCTGCTGACCGTGGCCGACATCCGCGGCACCAGCCCCAAGGTATGGAACGCGTGGAAGGGCAAGCTGCTGGAAGACCTGTACCACATCACGCTGCGCGTGCTGGGCGGCGCGCGCGTGGATTCGCATTCGCTGTGGTCGCAGCGCAAGGAGGACACCATCTCCGAGCTGCGCCTGAAGGCCTTCGACCCGGCGCTGGGCAAGTCCCTGTGGGCGCAGCTCGACGTGGCCTTCTTCCTGCGCCACGATTCGCACGATATCGCCTGGCTCACGCGCCACCTGTACAACAAGGTGGACAGCCCCACGCCGGTGGTCAAGGCACGCGTCTCCCCCGCCGGCGAAGGCCTGCAGGTGGCGGTCTACGTCAAGGACCAGCCCGACCTGTTCGCGCGCATCTGCGGCTACTTCGAGCGCAAGGCGTTCTCGATCCAGGACGCCAAGATCCACACCACGCGCCACGGCTACGCGCTGGACACGTTCCAGGTCACCGACCCCGGCATGGCCGGCGACGGCGGCAGCTACCGCGACATCATCGCGCTGGTCGAGCACGAACTGTGCGAGCGGCTGCGCCTGCAAGGCGCACTGCCCGACCCCACGCAGGGGCGGCTGTCGCGCCAATCGCGCAGCTTCCCGATCAAGCCGCGCGTGGACCTGCGCCCGGACGAGCGCGGCCAGTATTACCTGCTGTCGCTGTCCGCCAACGACCGCACCGGCCTGCTGTACGCCATCGCCCGCGTACTGGCACGGCATCGCGTATCCGTCCACACGGCACGCATCAACACCCTGGGCGAACGCGTCGAAGACGTGTTCCTGGTCGACGGCAGCCGCCTGGCTGCCGACAACCGATTGCAGATTCAGCTTGAACAGGACTTGCTCGCCGCCCTCGCCATCTGAGGCGGGCGGGCAGCATCAACATATGACCGACAGCAATTCGCCGAAGCGCAAGACGCTAGGCATCAAGGCCGCCAGCGACACCGGCACGGCCGCGCGCAAGACCGGCACCCGCCCCGTGCGCGTGTCCGACCTGAACCGCAAGCGCGTGCAAGCCGTCTCCGAAGGCATCAAGCGCGCCCAGCAGCGCGCCGGCGGCAAGACCGGCGGCCGTCCGGCCCAGGGCGAACCGCAGGCCGGCGCAGCCCAACCGCGCAAGCCCCGCGCGCCGCGTCCCGCTGACGGCGAACGCCAGGCACGCCCGCGCCGCCCGGAAGGTGGCGAGGCGCGTCCGCGCCGCTTCGGCGATGACGAAAGCCGTCCCCGCCGTTATGGCGACGACCGGGGTGAGGCACGCCCGCGGCGCTTCGAAGGCGGCGAGTCGCGCCCGCCGCGCCGCTTCGGCGACGACGACAATCGCCCGCGTCGCACTGGCGATGATCGCGGCGAGGCACGCCCGCGCCGTTTCGAGGGCGGCGAAGCGCGCCCGCCGCGCCGCTTCGGCGACGACGACAACCGCCCGCGCCGTACTGGCGACGATCGCGGCGAGGCACGTCCGCGCCGGTTCGAGGGCGGCGAAGCGCGCCCGCCGCGCCGCTTCGGCGACGACGACAACCGTCCGCGCCGCACGGGCGACGATCGCGGCGAGGCACGTCCGCGCCGGTTCGAGGGCGGTGATTCGCGTCCGCCGCGCCGTGCTGGCGAGGACAACAACCGTCCCCGCCGTTTCGAAGGCGCCGAATCGCGTCCACGCCGCGTTGGCGATGACGAGAACCGCCCCCGCCGCTTCGAAGGCACCGACTCGCGCCCGCGCCGCTATGGCGATGACGAGAACCGTCCCCGCCGCTTCGAAGGCGCCGACTCGCGTCCGCGCCGTTATGGCGATGACGACCAGCGCCCGCGCCCCGCGCCGTCGGGCGAGCGCCGCCGTGAAGGCACCGCTCCGGCACGCCGCTTCAGCGACGCCGCCGACCGCATCCGCACCGCCGGGCCGGCACGCCAGCAGGCACCGGCCGCGCGCCAGGAAAAGCCCGCGCCCGCCCGCGCCGAGTCCAGCCACGACGACGGCCTGGTGCGCCTGTCCAAGCGCATGTCCGAACTGGGCCTGTGCTCGCGCCGCGAAGCCGACGAATGGATCCCGCACGGCTGGGTGCTGGTCGACGGCAAGCCCGTGACCGAACTGGGCAGCCGCATCCGCCCCGACGCCGAGATCGAGATCATGCAGGAAGCGCGCTCCGAACAAGGCGAGCGCGTCACGGTGCTGCTGAACAAGCCGGTGGGCTACGTCTCAGGCCAGGCCGAAGACGGCTACGAGCCGGCCGCGGTGCTGTTCGCCCCCGAGAACCAGTGGGAAGGCGACCCCACGCGCAAGCGCTTTGCCCCGTGGCAACGCAAGAGCCTGGCACCCGCCGGCCGACTGGATATCGACTCAACCGGGCTGCTGGTGCTGACGCAGGACGGCCGCGTTGCACGCGCGCTGATCGGCGAGGATTCGACCGTCGAGAAGGAATACCTGGTGCGCGTGGTATGGCATTCACCGCAGGGCGTGGTCGAGCGCAATATCAGTGCAGAATTCCCGGCCGATGATCTCGAGCTGCTGCGTCACGGGCTGTCGCTGGATGGCGTGCCCCTCAAGCCGGCCAAGGTGAGCTGGCAGAACGAGGAGCAGCTGCGTTTCGTGCTGCGCGAGGGCCGCAAGCGCCAGATCCGTCGTATGTGCGAACAGGTTGGACTGCAGGTGGTCGGCCTCAAGCGCGTGCGCATGGGACGCGTGGTGCTGGGGGATCTGCCGCCAGGCAAGTGGCGGTTCCTGGGGCAGTTTGAGAAGTTCTGATTCCGGAATTTGCCGACACAAAAAAACCGGTCCCCAGGACCGGTTTTTTTGCGCCTTGCGCGGGTTCGATACCGCGCCGCACAGCTCGTCAATCGTCGCTATTCGGCGGCAAATCCGGAAACAACACCTCCGTAAACCCAAACTGCCTGAAGTCCTTGATTCGCATCGGATACAGGATGCCCTGCAGGTGGTCGCATTCATGCTGCACCACACGCGCATGGAAGCCCTCAGCCACGCGCTCGATGCGGTTGCCCATCAGGTCGTGGCCGCTGTATTTTATCCGCAGGTGGCGCGGCACCACGCCGCGCAGGCCGGGGACTGACAGGCAGCCTTCCCAGCCGTCTTCCATCTCGTCGGACTCCATTTCCAGCACCGGGTTGATCAGCACCGTCTTGGGCACGGTGGGCGCGTCCGGGTAGCGCGGGTTGCGGTCGAAGCCGAAGATCACCACCTGCAGGTCCACGCCGATCTGCGGCGCGGCCAGGCCAGCGCCGTTGGCGTGGTCCATGGTGTCGAACATGTCTTCGATCAGCGTGCGCAGCTCCGGCGTATTGAAGCGCTCCACCAGCCGCGCCACCTGCAGCAGGCGCGGATCGCCCATCTTGAGAATCTCGCGGATCATGGTTGTTTCCCCGGTTATTCCTGTGCCGGCGCGGCGCCGGCCTCTGCCAGCAGCGCCAGCATGCCGGCCTCGTCCAGTACCGGCACGCCCAGCGCCTCGGCCTTGTCGAGCTTGCTGCCTGCCTCGGCGCCCGCGACCACGTAGTCGGTCTTCTTCGATACCGAACCCGCCACCTTGGCGCCGGCGGCTTCCAGCAGTTCCTTGGCGTCCTCGCGCGACATGGTGGGCAGCGTGCCGGTCAGCACGAAGGTCTTGCCCGACAGCGGCGCCGGGGCCTTGGCCACCGGCTCGCTTTCCGTCCAGTGTACGCCTGCGGCGCGCAGCTGTTCGATGACCTCGACGTTGTGCGGCTCGGCAAAGAAGTGCGCGATCGACTGCGCCACCACCGGGCCGACGTCGTTCACTTCCAGCAGCGCGGCTTCGTCGGCTGCCATCAGCCCATCCAGCTTGCCGAAATGCTTGGCCAGGTCCTTGGCGGTGGCTTCGCCCACATGGCGGATGCCCAGCGCGAAGATAAAGCGGTTCATGGTGGTCTCGCGCGACGTGTCGATCGCCGCCACCAGGTTGGCCGCCGACTTGTCGGCCATGCGCTCCAGCGCGGCCAGCTTGGCCACGCCCAGCTTGAACAGATCTGCCGGCGTGCGCACGATGCCCTGGTCGACCAGCTGCTCGACCAGCTTGTCGCCCAGGCCTTCGATATCCATGGCGCGCCGCTGCGCGAAATGCAGCAGCGACTGCTTGCGCTGCGCGGCGCAGATCAGACCGCCGGTGCAGCGGGCGATGGCTTCGTCCTCGAGCTTCTCGATATGCGAGCCGCACACCGGGCAGGCGGTCGGCATCACGAAGGCGCGCGCGTCGGCGGGGCGGCGCTCGGTCACCACGCCGACCACTTCCGGGATCACGTCGCCGGCGCGGCGCACGATCACGGTGTCGCCGATATGCACGTCCTTGCGGCGGATCTCGTCCTCGTTGTGCAGCGTGGCATTGGTCACGGTCACGCCGCCGACGAAGACGGGCTTGAGCCGCGCCACCGGAGTGATCGCGCCGGTGCGGCCGACCTGCACTTCGATGTCTTCGACGATGGTGGTCATTTCCTGCGCCGGGAACTTGTGCGCCAGCGCAAAGCGCGGCGCGCGCGAGACAAAGCCCAGGCGCTCCTGCTCGGCCAGTGCGTTGACCTTGTAGACCACACCGTCGATGTCATACGGCAGCGCGTCGCGGCGCTGGCCGATATCGCGGTAGAAATCCAGCAGGCCCTGCGCGCCTTTCACCACCGCGCGGTCCTTGCACACCGGCAGGCCCAGCGCGGCAAAGCCGTCGAGCATGGCACTGTGGGTGGGCGGACGGTCCACGCCCTGCAGCTCGCCCAGGCCGTAGGCGAAGAACGACAACGGCCGCTTGGCGGTGATGCGCGGATCGAGCTGGCGCAGGCTGCCCGCGGCGGCGTTGCGCGGGTTGACGAAGGTCTTCTCGCCGGCCTCGGCCTGGCGCTCGTTGAGCTTGTCGAAGTCGCGGCGGAACATGAACACCTCGCCGCGCACTTCCAGCACCGCGGGCGCCTGGCCGTGCAGCTTCAGCGGGATCGCCTTGATGGTGCGCACGTTGACGGTGACGTCCTCGCCGGTCTCGCCGTCGCCGCGGGTGGCGGCCTGCACCAGGCGGCCATCCTCATAGCGCAGCGACATGGCCAGGCCGTCGAATTTCAGCTCGCAGGCGTACTCGACCGCGTCGGCAGCGCCGAACAGGTCCTGCTCGCCGGCGGCGGGCGCGGTGCGGCCCAGGCCCTGCGCGCAGCGGCGGTCGAAGTTCAGCACGTCTTCATCCGCGAAACCGTTGTTGAGCGACAGCATCGGCACGCGGTGGCGCACCGAGTCGAAGGCCGACAACGGCTCGCCGCCCACGCGCTGGGTGGGCGAGTCCGGTGTCTGCAGTTCGGGATGCTCAAGCTCCAGCGCCTGCAGCTCGCTGAACAGCGCGTCGTACTCGGCGTCGGGAATGGTGGGCGCGTCCAGCACGTAGTACTGGTAGTTATGGCGATCCAGCTCGTCGCGCAGCCAGGCCACGCGCTTGGCGGCAGCTTCGGGCGGCAAGGCGCCGGCGGGCGCGGAGGCATCTGCCTGCGCGCCGCGGTGTGTTGCGGTCATGACAGGCTCCGGCTAGATGCTGAACAGGCGCAGCGCCACCAACGACCCGGCCGGCATGCCGCGCGCTTCCAGCTTGTTGTACAGCGTTTCAAGCTGGCTGAAGATCGCGACGAACGAGGCCTCGGTCAGCGGCCGCATATTGTCGTCGACCAGCTGCGCGCCCATGCGCTGGGCCAGCGTGTGGCCGTACTCGCACACGGTCCTGAACGGCTTGGCGGCCTGGTCGGCCACCGGCACGTCGAGCAGCAGCGTGATCTGGCGGCCGGCCTTGACGGTCAGGTCGTCGCGCAGGAAGTTGGTGTCGCCGAACTGCAGCGTGAACAGCGGACGCTGCACGCCCTCGGCGTTGGCCTGGTAGCGGATAAAGCGGGTGCCGTCGCGCGACAGCACCAGCCCGTCCTGCGTGGCCACGTTCTGCACGTACGCCGCCGACCACGGCGCGCCATCCGAGATCACATTGACGCCCAGCTGCACGTCGCAGCCGGCGGCAAAGCCATCCAGCTCGCGCGCATTGGCGACGGTCTCGCTCATGTCCGGCAGGTCGGCCGAGGCATCGAGCGACTCGGCCAGCGACTCCACCGCGGTGATGAATTCCGAGAATTCCAGCGCGTTGAGCGGGCCGCCGCGGTTGGCCAGCTGCACGCCGACCTGCAGGTCTTCGTACTGGTGGCCGGCGGTGACCGGCTCCCAGGCATTGGCTTCGGTGCGCAGGCCCTCGATATGGACCTGCTTGGTGCCGGCGCGGCGCAGCCGGCCGGTCAGCGGCAGGATGCGGTCACCGGAGGCCTTGCGCTCCAGGTGCAGGGGCACGATGCAGTCGATCAGCGGATCGATCAAGGCTGGCGTAGGCTGGCCATCGGGCACGGCGGCCACCGGAGCCGGGGCCGGGGCCGGAGCCGGCGCGGGAACCGGGGCCGGAGTGGCCTCGGCTTCGGCCTCGTCCTCGGCATGCGTCGCGGTGGCCGCCACGGCCACTTCCTCGGCGACGACTTCGTCGGCGTCCGCGGTGCTTGCGGCGGCGGCTGCGGCCGCAGCCGCGTGGTTGTTGTCCGTCACCACCGCGGCACTGGCCGTGGCCGGCGCCGGGGATAGCGTCGGCTCACGCCGCGGTGCCTGCTCGGCAGCGGCTTCGTGCAGGCGCGCGGCGGTTTCCGGCGCGGTGCCCTGCCCGACCACCGGCTCGCGCATCGGCGGCAGGTCGTCTTCGGGGCTGAGCTCGCGCGGGCGGCGCGCCTTGCGGATCTGCCACTGGTTGTAGCCAAACACCAGTACCACGAAAACCAGGCCCGCGACGATCAGCGCGGTCTGCAGGTCCATGTTCAGTTTCATGCTGCCTCCGCCATCGAAACCGCCGCGTCCATATCCACGGCCACGATACGCGAAACGCCCTGCTCCTGCATGGTCACGCCAATGAGTTGATGAGCCATTTCCATGGCAATCTTGTTATGTGAGATGAAAACGAATTGGGTCTTGTTCGACATGCGCGCCACCATATTGGCGTAGCGCTCGGTGTTGGCGTCGTCCAGCGGCGCGTCGACCTCGTCCAGCAGGCAGAACGGCGCCGGGTTGAGCTGGAACATGGCAAACACCAGCGCAATTGCGGTCAGCGCCTTCTCGCCGCCCGACAGCAGGTGGATGGTCGAGTTCTTCTTGCCCGGGGGCTGCGCCATCACCTGCACGCCGGCGTCGAGGATCTCCTCGCCGGTCATGATCAGTCGCGCCTGGCCGCCGCCGAACAGCGACGGGAACAGCTCGCCGAAATGATGGTTGACCTGGTCGAAGGTGCCCTGCAGCAGCGCGCGGGTTTCCTGGTCGATCTTGGCGATCGCGTCTTCCAGCGTGTTGATGGCGTCGTTCAGGTCGGCCGACTGCGCATCGAGGAAGGTCTTGCGCTCGCGCGCCGCCGCCAGCTCGTCGAGCGCGGCCATATTGACCGGGCCGAGCGCGTTGATGGCGTTGTTGAGGCGCGTGACTTCGCCCTGCAGGTACGACGGCTTCAGGTCGCCGGTCAGCTTGTCGGCCAGCGCGGCCTCGTCCACCTCGGCCGTGGTCAGCTGCTCGCTGAACTGCTCCTGGTTCAGGCGCGTGGCCTGTTCCTTGAGCTGCAGTTCAGTGATGCGGTCGCGCAGCGGCTGCAGGCTGCGCTCGGCGGCCAGGCGCTGCTCGTCGTGCTGGCGCAGCTGTGCCGACAGTGCATCGAGTTCGGTGCGCGCGATGGTGAGCTTCTCTTCCTTTTCGGCGCGCCGCTCCAGCGCTTCCTGCAGCCCGGTGTGCGCGGTCTGCTCGTTGATGGTTTCCAGCTCGGCGCGGGCGTTTTCCAGCGACTCGGCGATACGTTCGGCCTGGTCTGCCGCCACCTGGATATTGCGGCGCAGCTCGTCGATGCGGCTGGCCAGGTTGCGCTCGGCAAAGAGCGCTTCCTGTGCGGCGCGCTCGAAGTCGCGCAGCTGGTGGCGCGCGCCGGACAGCTTGCTGTCCAGCGCCTCGAAGGCCATCTGCTGGTCTTCATGCGTGGCCTGCATCTCTGCCAGCGCAGCGTCGTGCTGCTCGAAGCTGGCCTCGGATTCAGCGCGGATGGCGCGCTGTTCTTCGATCTGTGCGTGGATCTCGTCCAGTTCCTCGCGGATCTGGCCGCTGCGGGCGGAATAGCGCTCCATCGCCTGCGACAGCTTGAGCACATCCATCTGCAACGCGTGCACGCGGCGGGTAGCCTGCTCGGCGCGCGCGCGGGCATCGCCCAGCCCCTGGCTGGCCTGGGTGTAGGCCGCTTCGGCACGCACCGCCTGGGTTTTGGCTTCGTCAGACAGCAGCAGCTGCGCGCGCGCCTGCTTCTGCAGGTTTTCGATTTCCTGCTCGCGCGCCAGCATGCCGGCCTGCTCGGAATCAGCGGCGTAGATCTGGATGGCGTTGCGGCCCACCACATGGCCCTCGGCCACGACAAACGACGCGCCGTCCGGCAGCGTGTTGCGCGCGGCCAGCGCCTGCGCCATGTCGGTGGCGACGTAGATATCGGCCAGCCAGTCCTGCATCACGGCGCGGATGCCCGGCTCGGTGATCTGCACCAGCGACATCAGCGGGCGCAGGCCGGCAGGCGTTTCCAGCGGACGGGCCGCGGCCGGCGGCGAGTAGAACGCCAGCTTGGCCGGCGGCGCGTCGGACAGGAAGGCCTTGACCCAGTCCAGGTTCGACACTTCCAGCGCGGCCAGCTTCTCGCGCAGCACGGATTCGAGCGCGTTTTCCCAGCCCGGCTCGATATGGACCTTCTTCCACAGGCGCGGCAGCTCGGCCAGCTCATGCTTGGCCAGCCACGGCTGCACCTTGCCGTCGGTCTGCACGTTCTCCTGCAGCTGGCGCAGCGCGGAAAGGCGCGCTTCCAGCGTGGCGATGGCGGAGGCTTCGCTGTGCACGCGCGCCTGCGCGGCGCGGCGCGCTTCATCCAGGCGCGGCACGCTCTCTTCGGCGTCGGCCAGCACGGCCTGGGCTTCCTCGACCAGCGCTTCCTGCTCGGCCAGCTCGGCGCGGGCCTGCTCCAGGCGGGTTTCGTCGGGACGGTCCAGGCCCTTCTCTTCCGCCGACAGGCGTTCGCGGCGCTGTTCCAGTTGCTGCAGCATCTGGTCGGCGCTGCGCTGCTGCGCGGCTTCGAGCTTCAGGGCCTGCTCAGCTTGCATGATGCCGGCGCGCTGCTCGTTGAGCAGTTGCTGCGCGTCGCGCCATTGCGCTTCCAGCGTCGGCAGTTCGTCGCTCTTGTGGGCGACGGCTTCCTGCGCCTCGACCGTGCGGCCTTCGGCCACGGCCAGGTTCTCTTCGGCCTGCGCCAGCTCGTCGGTGGCCTGTTCGGCCTTGCCCTGCCACTGCTCACGCTGCCCGGTCAGCGCGGCGATCTGGGCCTGCACGCGGTTGCGCGATTCCACCACGTAGCGGATCTCGGCTTCCAGCTTGCTGACTTCGGCATTGGCCTCATACAGCGCGCCCTGCGCGGCGTGCATGCCATCGGACGCCGCGTAGTGCGCGGCGCGCATGGTTTCGAGCTCGGCTTCGACATGGCGAAGCTGCGCGGTCTGCGCTTCCAGGTCGATCTGGGCCTGCTCGATGGCGCGCTGGTGGCGTTCCTGCTCTTGCTGGGCCTCGCGCTTGCGCAGCAGCCACAGCAGGTGCTGCTTCTCTTCGCCATCTGCGTGCAGCGTCTTGAAGCGCTGCGCCACCTCGGCCTGGCCTTCCAGTTTTTCGAGGTTGCTGCCGAGTTCGCGCAGGATGTCTTCAACGCGGGTCAGGTTCTCGCGCGTGTCGGACAGGCGGTTTTCGGTCTCGCGGCGGCGTTCCTTGTACTTGGACACGCCCGCGGCCTCTTCCAGGAAGATGCGCATGTCATCGGGCTTGGCCTCGATGATGCGCGAGATCATGCCCTGCCCGATGATGGCGTAGGCGCGCGGGCCCAGGCCCGTGCCCAGGAAGATGTCCTGGATGTCGCGCCGGCGCACCGGCTGGTTGTTGATGTAGTAGGACGAGGTGCCGTCGCGGGTCAGCACGCGCTTGACCGCGACTTCGGCGTACTGGCTCCACTGGCCGGCAGCGCGGCCCTCGGCATTGTCGAACACCAGTTCGACACTCGCCCGGCCGGCCTGCTTGCGAGCGGTGGAGCCGTTGAAGATGACGTCCTGCATGGATTCGCCACGCAGCTCTGACGCACGTGACTCACCCAGCACCCAGCGCACCGCATCGATGATGTTCGATTTGCCGCAGCCGTTGGGACCTACGATGCCGACCAGTTGGCCGGGCACTTGAAAATTGGTGGGATCGACAAATGACTTGAAGCCCGCCAGCTTGATCGAGGATAGTCGCACGGTTTCTCGTGTGGTATCGGCCACTCCGGTATGGGAACCGGGGTCGGCCTGGTATCGGGGCTATTGCACTGTTCAGAAAGCCGGGCTGCGCGGGAGCCGGCGCGGCGTGACGCCAGCACCTCAAAATACCCCTCGGGCCCGAGAATTGGGGCTAATCATACCATCGCAGATGCCTTCGCCGGCCCGTTTGGCAGTCGCCCCGGCGTCATATCCCATGGCCGATTTCCCTTGCTATTCCGCCCCTTACAAGCGTTTCCGCAAGCACTTTGGCAGGCGCCGCGGGCGCTGTCAGCCATCGTTGCCGGCCAATCGTCGGGAAACTAACTAGGGTAAATGCTAGTCTCTGATCTGTCGGCGTGACCTCGGATGCCCTCCGGGTCGCGCACCCATGAACGCGCCCCTCGCAGCCTTTGGCGAATCAGGAGGACAGAGCATGAGTGAACCGTCAGCGGCCGCCCGGCCGTGGTCTGTCAGCGACATCAACTACCAGGCGATCGACGTGGAACGCATACGCGGCGACCGCGACCTCTTCTACCTGCTGGTGTCAGCCTCGTTCATCGAGAGCGGATCCGACACCTATGCAGGCAACCTTGCCACCTATTACGCCCGTGTGCCCGACGCGGCCGACTGGCTTGCCGAGCACTGGGAAGCCGAGGAACTGCAGCACGGGCTGGCGCTGCGGCGCTATGTCGAGCATGTCTGGCCGGAATTCGACTGGGAGCGCGGCTATGCGCGCTTCTTCGACGAGTACAGCAAGACCTGCTCGATCGACCACTTCGAGCCAACCGAGGCTTTGGAAATGGCGGCCCGCTGCGTGGTGGAAACCGGCACCGCCGCCTATTACCGCGCGCTGGAACAGGCCAGCGACGAACCGGTGCTGCGCGACCTGACGCGGCGCATCTCCAACGACGAGGTGCGGCACTACAAGCACTTTTATCAGTTCTTCAACCGCTTCGTGGAAGCCGAGCGGCTGGGCAAGCTGCGTGTGTTCGGCGCCCTGGCGCGCCGGCTGCTGGAGATCAAGAACGAGGATGCCGCCATCGCCCTGCGCAATGTGCTGCGCATGGAACGCGGCGTCGAAGAGATCCCCGACCAGGAAGTGAGGGCGCTGAACTCCCGCGTCAGCGCCGTGATCCGCAAGAACCTGCCGATCGAAATGACAGTGAAGATGCTGCTGCGCCCGCTACACCTGCACCGCGGCGTGGAGCGGGCGGTGCGCAAGCCGCTGGTGGCGGTGGTATCGCGGGTGATGCTGCACTGACCGGTCGCCCCGCAGTCACGAGCCCAGCGCAGGCACGGTAGTACACATCGTCGACCGGATGCCGGCTGGCTGCGTCCGCGGCATCATGTGCTCGTGCACCAAATGTCAGTTGCGCTTTGCATTGAGCAGCGTGCGTACTATGCTTCAGCGAAAACCAATAGCAAGCAGCTGCGTCTTGAATGTTCGTGGTGTCATTTGCACCATGTGGCTGCCGGGGCAATACGGAAGGGAGAGAGCGCGGCGCACTGCGCTCGGAGGCGGGAAACATCATGTGTTCCTTTCTTCGCAAGGCTTGCTGCCTGCAACTGGCAGTGCTCGGCCTGCTCAGCGTTTCTGCCTTTGCCTATGAAGTCGCCCCGGTCAGCGGCGGCGGCAAGATCGAGGGCAAGGTCACCTTCCAGGGCACCGTCCCAATCCGCAAGATCATCCCCACCAAGGACCGCGAAGTCTGCGGCGGCCCGCGCGATGAACCACAGATCCGAGTGGGCGCCGGCAAGGGCGTTCAGGATGCCGTCGTGTACCTGAAGGAAGTGCCGAAAGGCAAGGCCTGGGGCGCGGCCGACAAGGTTCCCGTGCTAGACCAGGAACACTGCATCTTCAAGCCCGCCATACAGGTGATCCGTCCCGGCAAGCTTGAAGTCACCAGCTCCGATCCGATACTGCACAACACCCACGGTTTCTACGGGCAGCGCACGGCGTTCAACCTGGCGCTGCCGGAGAAAGGGGTCAAGATCACGCGCGAACTGCCGCGGCCCGGACTGGTCCGGGTCGAGTGCGACGCGCACGGCTGGATGCTTGCCCACATCTATGTCGCCGACAGCCCGTACTACGCGCTGACCGGCGACGACGGCAGCTTCCGCATCGATGACATTCCACCCGGAAATTACACACTGGTTGCCACGCAGTACTACACCGGCGACACCGAGACGCCAGTCACGGTAAGCGGCGGCCAGACCGCGAAACTCTCGATCGAACTCAAGAAGAAATAGAACGTTCAGTTTCGCCGCTGCACTTTCATCACACCCCCCGGGGGCGGAGGACCGCCAGATGAACTCATTTGAACTCGAACGACGCGAGCTGCACCGGACCCTGACCGGCCCGGGCGATCGCCCCGAAGGCGCAGCCGTATGGACGCGCCGCACCTTCCTGCACCAGGCGCTGCTCAAAGGCGTTGCGGGCGCCGCCGCATGCGGCTTCTTCCCGCTCCTCAACACCCTCGACGTGGCCTATGGGCAGACCGGCCAGAGCTTCCGCTTCGCCTGGGTCTCCGACACGCACCTCTACCCCAGGGAACTCAACGCCCGCTTCGTGGACAAGACGGTTCGCGCCTTCAAGGAAGTGCAGGCGATGAACCCGCCAGCCGACTTCATGATCTTCGGCGGCGACCTGGCGCAGCTGGGCGACCCCGTCGAACTGCAACTTGGCGCCGAACTGCTGAAGGAAGTGAAGATCCGCAAGGTCTTCATCCCGGGCGAACACGACTGGTACCTCGACATGGGGTCGACCTGGAACAAGACCTTCGGCAACACGCCCTGGACCTTCGACCACAAAGGCGTGCGCGTGATCGGCCTGAACACGGTCACCGGCGCACCGGACTTCTGGACCGCACGCAAGATGACGCCGAAAGAGCGCATGGGACATATGGCCACGCTCGACGGCACGCTGGGCGGCGCCTGGTCGGTGATCGGCGAAAAGCAATTGCGATGGCTCAACAGCACGCTGTCGAACTGGCCGAAGAGCAGCCCGGTCATCCTGTTCACCCATACGCCGCTGTACGAGTACTACCCGCCGTGGAACTTCTGGATCCGCGACTGGCGCGAGGCGCATGAAATCCTCAGGCCCTACGCCAACGTCACCAACGTCCACGGCCATACGCACCAGGTGCTCTACAACGAGATCGGCAAGGTGCGCTCGATCGGCATGCTGGCCACATCCTGGCCATGGCCCTATGCGCCGGAAGGCGTGCCGCTGCTGACCAAGCCGATGATTCGCGCCGATCCGGGCGATCACTTCGACGGCGTGGGCTGGAGCACGCTGACCATGACCCCGCAAGGACGAGTGGAGAACGAGTACAAGATGTGGCGCAAGACGGTCTTCGCCGATCAGCCGGCGGATTCCGGCACTGAGGACAACCGCAACCAGATCCTCAGCCCGCGCGTCGCCGACCGGATCTAGGCCGGCCAGCACCCCTCATCCGGCGCAGCAATGCGTGAGGAGGACATGATGAAAAAAGACAAATGGCATGCCCGGGCCCTGACGGCGGGCCTGGCCGTGTTGCTGCTGCTCGGCTACGACAGCAACCAGCCGATGGCACACAAGGAACCTCACACGGCGGACCAGTTGAAAGCGTTTGAAGACGTTTTCATGGAACAGGTGAAGCTCGGCGACCAGCTGTTCCACGGCGATCCCGATGCGCAGAAGCAGATGAACGTCAAGCTCTCGAATACCGGTGTGGCCTGCGCCATGTGCCACCCGTATGCGTCCGACACCCACCCGCATGAGTTCCCCAAGTTCCAGGAGCAGATGAATGAGTTCGCCACGCTGCGCGACATGATCAACTGGTGCATCGAGAAGCCGAACGAGGGCGAGAAGATCGACCCGAACGGGCCGGCGATGAAGGCACTGGAGGCTTACACCTACTATTCGAACCGCAACTCCAAGCTTGACCCCGGCCGGCACTGAACCGCGGCGCAGGCGACAACAACAAGAAGGGAGGACGGCAGTATGGCCGAGACCCGCGGCGTAGCAGACGCGTCGGACCCGTTTCCCGATCTGGACGCGCTGGTCGACCGCGGGCTTGTCCTCAAGTGGCTGTACTGGGGGCTGTTCTGGCTGATGTTTACGCCCAGCATCGGCGTAACCATCTCCAGCCTGTTCAACTACCCCGACTATCTGGGGACCTCGCAGTACCTGACCTTCGGCCGCTTGCGGCCGATGCATGTCAACGGGGTGATCTTCGGCGCCTTCTCCACGCTGTTCATCGGCCTGTGCCACTACTTGCTGCCGCGCCTGTGCGGCGTGCCGGTCTGGAAAGGCCAGTGGGGACACTGGCTGGTGTGGGTGTGGAACCTGGGCCTGGTCGCCGGCATGGCCTCGCTGATGCTTGGCTACAACCAGGGCCTGGAAGCCGGCGAATTCCCAATTGCGATCGACGCCGTCATCTTCTTCGTGGTGACGGTCACCACCGTGCAGTTCCTGATGACGATCGCGCACCGGCGCGAGCCGCAGCTCTACGTGGCGGTGTGGTACCTGATCGGCGCCTTTGTCTGGACCGTGATGAACCTGGTGCTGGGCAGCTTTATCCTGCCCTACACCATCACCGGCATCAACAGCGCCGCCTTCCACGGCCTGTTCATCCACTACATCGTGGGGCTGTGGATCACGCCTGCCGGCTACGTGCTGATCTACTACTTCCTGCCGGCAAGCGTACAGAACCCGGTCTACAGCCACAAACTGTCGCTGGTGGGCTTCTGGTCGCTGGCGCTCTTCTACCCATTCGTCGGCATTCACCACTACCTGTACAGCCCCATCGCCGACTGGGCCGAGACGCTGGCGATCATCACCTCGATGCTGCTGATCGTGCCGGTCTGGACGGTATTGCAGAATTTCTTCGGCACCATGATGGGCCGCTGGCATACGTTCACCCAGAACCTGACCGCCAAGTTCCTGATCATGGGCTCGCTGATGTACCTGGTGGGGTGCTTCCAGGGCTCGACCGAAGCCCTGCGCTCGATCCAGCAGCCGACGCACTTCAGCGACTTCGTCATCTCGCATTCGCACCTGACGGTCTTCGGCACCTTCGTGGTGTGGGCCATCGGCGGCACGGTCTATGTGATACCCAGGCTGGTGGCGCGGCCACTGTGGTCGCCGCGGCTCGGCAACTGGTCGTTCTGGCTGATCACCTTCGGCATCAGCCTGATGGGGCTGGACCTGACCATGGCCGGCCTGCAGCAGGGCTACATGCTGATGGCGGGCGTGGAATGGGTGGACTCGCTGGTGGCCATCCGGCCCTACTGGCTGGTACGCACGACGGCCGGCATCTCGATGGACGTCGGCATGTCGCTGCTGGTCTACAACCTGATGCGCACCGTGCTGTCGGCCGAGCCCGCCACGGCACCAGGCGCCACGGGCGCCGTGCGCGGAGCATCCACGTGACCCCGCGCCGCCCCGATGGCCGCTACGGCCTGCGTTTCTATGCACTGATCGCGGGGTTCGGCTGCATCTCGCTGGCCGCCTTCGTGCAGGGCGTGCTGCCGATGCTGGAGCCGCAATCGCGCACCGACAAGGTCACCCAGGTGGTGCGCACAGACCTGGGCGAACTCAAGTGGATGGAAGCGCGTGCCACTGACTACACGCCGCTGCAGCTGCGGGGCCGCGAAGTCTATACGCGCGAAGGCTGCTGGTACTGCCACTCGCAGTTCGTGCGCCCGGTCACCGGCGAGACCCGGCGCTGGGGCCCGGTCGCCCAGGCCGGCGAGTATGCCTTCGACCTGCCGCACCTGTTCTCGACGCGGCGCATCGGCCCGGATCTCTCGCGCGTCGGCCTGAAGTACAGCGATGCCTGGCACCTGGCGCATTTCTGGGATCCGCGCATGTTGTCGCCCGACTCGATCATGCCGCGCTTCTCCGCGCTGTTTTCCGAGCCGCACACCGCAAGGCTGGTGACCGACCAGCAGGGCCGCCGCACCATCGAGAACACGCCTGAGACCCGGCAGCTGTTCGACTTCGGCAGCAGCCAGACCATCACGCTGACGCCCAACCAGGCCGGCCTGCTCTACGTCCCGGAGCGCGGGAAGTACCCCGTGATCCTGACCCCCAACAAGGAATTCGACGGCGAGACCGTGATCCTGATCGCCGACACGGAAGACCTGCGCGCACTGGTGGCCTACCTGCAGAAGCTCGGCACCAACCGCGGCAAGTGGCGCGACCGCTTCGAACCGCAGCAGATGGAGGCCTCGCAGACGAGCGTCCCGCGTTCGGAGGAATGGATCGCGCACGGCAAGAACGTGTATGAGCGGCGCTGCCTTGGCTGCCATGGCGTCAAGGGCGACGGCAACGGGCCGGCCGCCGCGTTCATGCAGAAGGACCGCCCACGCAACTTCACGCTGGGCGTATTCAAGTTCCGGCTCACGCCGTCGGGCTCCATGCCGGATGACGGCGACCTGCTGCGCACCATCACGCGCGGCGTGCGCGGCACGGCGATGCCGAGCTGGCACGAACTGCCGGAAAAAGACCGGCTGGCGGTGATCCAGTACATCAAGTACGAGCTTGCGGCCGACCGCAGCAAACCGGACAAGCCTTACTACTATTTCCTCGAAGAACCACCGCTCGCACCGATCTTCATCGGCGTGCCGCCCAAGCCCTCGGCGGAACTCATCCAGCGCGGCAAGCAGGCCTGGGACCGCGCCAAATGCTGGGAGTGCCACGGGCGCAGCGGCAAGGGTGACGGCGAGAAGGCAGCCGGACTCAAGGACGATTTCGGTTTTCCGATCCCGCCGGCCAACCTGACCACCGGGCAGTTCAAGTCCGGGGCATCGGTGAAGGACATCTTCCGCACCATGAGCACGGGGCTGTCCGGCACGCCGATGCCGTCGTTCAGCGACACGGTATCCGAGGACGACCGCTGGGCGCTGGCCTACTTCGTCCTGTCCCTGTCGGCCTACACCGATCCGCTGACCGGCCAGCCGCTGCCGATTCCGCCCGGGCAGAAAGCCGCGCTGAACGACCCCGGCCTGCGCGCTGAGGAATCGCGGCAGGCCTATCGCCCCGCAGAGGCCGACCAGCCCGGCAAGCCAAGCACCTATGCCGGCGAGGCATGGGCCAGGCGGCACGGTTTTGCCTTTGCCGACGAGCGCTAGCCAGAGAGGGATCCATCATGGCCGAACTCACCTTCCTGCAATTCGTGGTGGCCTTCTTCATGAGCCTGGGCGCGGTCTGTGTGTTCATCTGGGCCGTGCTTTCGGGCCTGTTCGAAGACGTCGAGGCCATCAAGTACAAGGCCTACCGGGCCGAAGTCAGGGATGACGAAACGGAGGCATCCGGCCATGAGTGATGAACGCGACAGCCCATCCGCCGGGCAGGAAGAACCGCATCACCAGCAGACCGAAGACTACGGCGGCGGCCATATCCAGGCGCGGCATGGCCGCATCAACGCGTGGCTGCTGGTGGTCTACCTGGTGTTGTTCGTCTGGGCGCTGTACTACGGCTACGCCTATTGGGGCGGGCTCGGGCCAGGGCTGGACCTGACGCGCTGACCCGACAGTCCGCTACACCGACCGGAGCTCATCATGGTACCGAGACTGCTGCTGGCGCTGGCCCTGCTGAACCTGGCCTTCCTGTTCGGCGAACTTGCACTGAACGTGCTCGGCGTGCGCCTGTTATAAGCGGAGTCCGTCATGACCCTTGCCGAATCGATCGCCTTCTGGATCTTCATCATCATGACGGTTGGGTTCTTTGCCTGGGTGGCCTACCTGGCAGCGCGCAAGTAGCGGAGACGTCATGAGCGATCTGTGGCTGGTTTTCCTGGCAGGCGCCGCCGGCAGCATGCACTGCGCCGGCATGTGCGGTGGCTTTGCCTGTGGCCTGGGCCCCGCGCCCGGCGGACGCCTTGCCTCCTTGTTGCGACACCTGAGCTACAACCTGGGACGCATCGGCAGCTATGCCTTCCTTGGCACGCTGGCCGGCTATCTCGGCATGCTGCTGGTCGGCCATGCGGGTGAAGGCAGCGCGGCCAGCATGGTGCAGCGCGGACTGGCCATCCTGTCCGGGCTGCTGATGCTGCTGATCGGGCTGAACCTGGCCGGGCTCCTCGGCCGTGGCGGCCATGCACTGGGCGGTGCGGGCGCGCAGTGGCTGGCGCAATCGCTGCACGCCTTGCTGCGCCAGCCCGGACCGGGCGCGCCGCTGGCATTTGGCGTGCTGAACGGCTTCCTCCCCTGCCCCCTGGTCTATGCCTTCGCTGCGCAGGCGGCAGCCAGCGGCACCGCGCTGAGCGGCCTGCAGATCATGGTCGCGTTCGGGCTCGGCACCTTGCCCACCATGCTGGCGATGGGCGGCCTCGGACTCTGGTGGCGCGCGCGGCATCGGCCTGCGGGCATCCCGGTGCGGCCGGTCGTGGCCAGCTTTCTGCCTGCGCCGTCGCCACGCCTGGGCTGGCGCATGCAGGGCGTGCGCGCCGCCGGCGCGTTCATCGTCCTGCTCGGACTGATCACGCTCGCGCGCGGCGTGGTGCCGATGAGCGCCCACCTGCATTAGCCAGGCCTCCTATGTCCACCGAAACCACGCACACCTGCAGTCATTGCCAGTTGCCGGTCGGACGCCTGGGCCAGCAGCGCGAGCTCGACGGCGACACGCGCTGGTTCTGCTGCTATGGCTGCTGCCTGGCCTATCAGGTACACCATGGAGAGCACGAGGAACCGCAGGCTGCCGCCGCGCTGATCCGGCTCGGCGTCGGCGGGTTTCTCGCGATGAACGTCATGTTGTTCAGCTGGCTGCTCTACGCCGATGCGTTTACCGGCGACGAAGCGTGGCTGCGTGGCCCGGTTCACTGGTTGCTGTGGGCGCTGGCGACGCCGCTGGTGCTGCTGCTCGGGCGGCCATTTGCCGAAGGCGCATGGCAGGCGATGCGGCAGGGACGGCTGTCGACCGACACCCTGGTCTGCATCGGCGTGCTCGCCGCCTACTGCTATTCGGGCTGGCAGGTGCTGCGCGGCTCCGGCCTGGTCTATTTCGACACCGCCGCCATGGTGCTGCTGCTGTTTACGCTGGGCCGCCTGCTTGAGGCGCAGGTGCGCGTACGCACCGCGCGCCGCCTCGCACCGATGCTGGCGGCTGAACGCGCAGAGGCGCGCGTGGTCGATGGCGGCACCGAAGACTGGCGCGCCGTCGTCGACATCCGGCCGGCCGAACTGGTGCGGATACTTCCCGGCGAACGCGTGCCAGTCGACGGCATCGTCGTGGATGGCCGCTCGGAGTGCGACGAAGCCGTCCTGACCGGGCAAAGCGAGCCCCAGTTCAAGCCGCCGGGCGCGCTGGTGCACGCCGGCAGCATCAACGGCAGCCGCCCGCTGCTGGTCCGGACCACGGTGGCCGGCTCGCAGACCCGGTGGCAGCAGATCGGCCGGCAGGTGCGTGAAGCGCTGGCGCGCAAATCGCTGGCGGGCGACACCGTCGACCGCATCATTGCCGTGTTCATTCCCGGCGTGCTGGCGCTGGCCGCGGCCAGCGCGTGGTTCTGGGGCAGCCGGGCAGGCGCTCCGGCGCAGGCGGCCGACGCCGCCATGCTGGCCGGACTGGCCGTGCTGGTGGTGGCGTGCCCGTGCTCGCTGGGCTTGGCAGCGCCACTCACGCATGCGTTGGCGATCGGACTGGCGGCGCAACGCGGCATCCTCGTGCGCGGCGGCGACGTGCTGGAAAGGCTGGCACGGATCAAGGGCATTGCCTTCGACAAGACCGGCACGCTGACGGCGGACACGCTGCACCCCGTCGGCATGCAGACCGAAGGCGCCAGCCACGCGGAAGTCCTGCGCGTGGCGGCAGCGCTGGCCCAGGCTTCGGACCATCCGGCAGCGCGCTCGATTGCCGCCATGGCACGCGCTGCGGCGTCGCCTCCCTCAGCCTCCAACGAAGTCGAGGCCAATGCCGGAGAGGGTCTGTCCGGTCGCTTCGATGACATGGATTGCGCGCTGGGATCGCCCGCCTTTCTCGGCACGCTCGGGTGGCACGTGCCACCCGCACTGCTCGCTACGGCGCCACTGGGCTGCACGCTGGTACTGGTCGGCTGGGGGGGCCAGGCGCACGGACTGATCGCGCTGCGCACGTTGCCGATGCCGCATGTTGGCGACGTGATCGCCGAGATGCAGCGCCAGGGCCTGCGCACGCTGCTGCTGAGCGGCGACAATCCGCACGCAGTGGCGGCAATGGCCGGCGCATTGAATATTGACGCGTGGCAGGCCAGGCTGCTGCCGCAGGACAAGGTGCTTGCACTGCGCGACTGGGCCGCCGGCACAGGGCTGGTCGCCATGGTCGGCGATGGGCTCAACGACGGCCCGGTGCTGGCGGCTGCCTCAGTCGGCATCGCCGTGGGCAATGCCTCCGACCTGGCCCGCGAAAGCGCGGACGTCGTGCTGCCGCGCTCGGGCCTGGCCAGCCTCCCGTGGCTGCTGCAGCAATCGCGCCAGGTGCGCCGTACGGTCCGGGCCAACCTGGCCTGGGCCTTCGGCTATAACGCCATCGCGCTAGCACTGGCTGCCAGTGGGCTGCTGCAACCGGTGCTCGCGGCCGTGCTGATGGGTGGTTCCAGCGTGCTCGTGGCGATGCGTTCGTGGCGCGCCAGCGCGGCAGCCGACGCGAATGCAGGCATGCCGGACGACAGCACAGGCGCCGCAACGCGGACTCGCCCTGCGGCCTTGCACTCCAGTCAGGGAGTCTCACCATGAAACGATGGCCCGCCTGGCTTGCCGCCGGCCTCTTCGCCGTCTCGCTGCCGGGCCTTGCCCCGGCTACGCACAACGAGACGCAGCACACCGACCTGTCGTCGCGCGGCTGGCCGGTGGGCGATTTCAGCCTTACCGATCAGAACGGCCGCGCATTTACCCAGGCGCAGCTGCAAGGCCGCTGGACCCTCGTGCTGTTGGGCGACACCCATTGCGGAGAGCCATGCGGCGCGGCGCTGACGGCCCTGACGGGGATGTACCAGCGCATCAGCACCACGCAGAAGCTTGCCACCACGCAGGTGCTGTTCGTCTCGCTGGATCCGCAGCGCGATACGCCGGACGCACTGCGACGCTACCTTTCCCCGTACGACGCCCGCTTCATGGGTGCCACCGGCAGCCCGCAGACGCTGGCGCGAATGATCGACGATCTCGGCGCCAGACCGGGCGTGCCACCCGCCCCCAACGCAGCCTATCCCGGCTCGCTGATCCTGGTCGGGCCGGATGCCACGGTGCGCGGGCAGTTCCTGCCGCCGTTCGACGTGCCGCTGCTGACCGCCGCCTATCTGAAAGCACGCGTGCGCAAGTGACCCGAACGCCGCACACGGGAAAGCCTAGGCGGCCAGTTCGGCGTCAGGCACTGTCGAAGCACGCGCCGGCCTGCTCCGGTGCACCAGGCCCGACAAGGCCCCAGCCGCCACGATGCACAGCCCGCCGGCCGCTTCCTTCCAGCTCAGCACCTCGGTCGCCAGCCACCACGCCGATACCGCCGCGATCACGATTTCGAACAGCATCAGCAGCGAGACGCGGTTGGCCGGCAGCCGCTGCAGCCCGTATTGCACCACCGAGTTGCTGACCACCAGCACCGCCGCCAGGCCCAGCACCAGCATGCCCACGCTGACCTGCGCGCCCTGGACGATGGTCACCGACGGGCCATCGAGCAGCAGTGCGGCCGGCACGCCGACCACCGTGCAGCCCAGGTAGACCACCACCGTGCGCACGCGTGCGTCCATGTCCGGGAAGCGCTGGCCGGCGCGGCGCGACAGCACATTGTTGACGGCAAAGCCCATGCCGCCGATCAGACCCGACCATTCCGCGGCAGAGCCTGGCAGCGGCACGCCGACCTCGGGCGTCCACAGCATCAGCCCGGCGCCGAACAGGGCCAGCGCCACCAGCGACAGCCCTGCCGCCGACAGCCGCTCGCCCAGGAACAGCCGGGCAAACAGCGCGGTCCAGACCGGGGTCAGGTAGAACAGCAACAACACGCGCATCACATGGCCGTTGACACTGCCCCAGACGAAGCCGGCGTTGGTCACGCCCGCCGCCAGCCCGATGGCGACAAACAGCCAGTGCGGGCGCAGGCCGGCCAGGTGCCGGCGGAAGACCAGCAGCGACAGCACGGCCGCGACCGAGCTGACCAGCGCCGCGGCGTGCATGCCGCCCAGGCCCCAGCCCGCCAGCACGCGGTACGGGAACCAGGCGATGCCCCAGACCGAGGCGCCGATCAGGATGGAAAGCGATGCCTTGACCGCATGGCGGTCGGCCGGTGCATGCTGCGCCGCAACAGTATTTGTGCTCATAAAGGGAATCCGTGCGAGGCGAGCCGGGCCGCCGGCCGGTGACAGGCAGGCAGCGTCCGGACGGCGCCGGCGGCATCACCAGGGCGTGATGCCCGCCATCCGTGCTCGTGGCCGGCCGCGCGGGCCGGGCCGGCGCACGGAAACCCGCGCCGTTCCTCTATAATGCGTCGTTTTAACCGGCCCCGACTGACACTGTGAATCCGCGCCTCGACCTGCTCCAGCCCTACCCGTTCGAGAAACTGCGGGTGCTCTTTGCGCAGGTAAAGCCTGCCGACAAGCCAGCCATCAGCTTTGGCATCGGTGAACCCAAGCATCCGACGCCTGAATTCATCAAGCAAGCGCTGGCAGAGTCGCTCGCGGGGCTGGCGAATTATCCCACAACGGCAGGTTCCGATGCACTACGGCAGTGCATTGCCAGCTGGCTGGAACGCCGCTACGGCCTGCCCAAGGTCAACGCCGCCACCGAAGTGCTGCCGGTGACCGGCTCGCGCGAGGCGCTGTTCGCCTTTGCCCAGACTGTGGTCGACGGCACCCGCCCGGGCGCGCTGGTGCTGTGCCCCAACCCGTTCTACCAGATCTACGAAGGCGCGGCGCTGCTGGCCGGCGCCACCCCGGTATTCGCCAACAGCGACCCGGCGCGCAACTTCGCCCCGGCCTTCGACCGCATCGCCGACGATGTCTGGCAGAAGGTGCAACTGCTGTTCGTGTGCACGCCCGGCAACCCGACCGGCGCGGTGCTGTCGCTGGAAGACTGGAAGCAGCTGTTTGCGCTGTCGGACCGCTACGGCTTTGTGATCGCCTCAGACGAGTGCTACTCCGAGATCTATTTCGACGAGGGCCGCGCCCCGCTGGGTGCGCTGGAAGCCGCGCACAAGCTGGGCCGAGGCTTTGACCGGCTGGTGATGTTCTCCAGCCTGTCCAAGCGCTCCAACGTGCCGGGACTGCGCTCAGGCTTCGTGGCCGGAGATGCCGCGCTGCTGAAGAAATTCCTGCTATACCGTACCTACCACGGCGGCGCCATGAACCCCGCGGTGCAGAGCGCCAGCATCGCCGCCTGGAACGATGAATCGCATGTGCGCGAAAACCGCGCCGCTTACGTGCGCAAGTTCAGCGAAGTCACGCCGATGCTGGCCGAGGTGCTGGACGTGGCGCTGCCCGATGCCGGCTTCTACCTGTGGGCCGATGTCTCGCGCACCGGCCTCACCGATACCGAATTCGCCGCGCGCCTGCTGGCCGAGCAGAATGTGACCGTGCTGCCCGGCAGCTACCTGGCGCGCGAAGCCGACGGCATCAACCCCGGCGCCAACCGCGTGCGCATGGCCCTGGTGGCCACGCCCGAGGAATGCCTGGAAGGTGCGCGCCGGATCGTTGAATTCTGCCGCGCGCTCGGCTGAGCACCAACCCATGACCGTGGCGCAGCCTGACCGCTGCGCCTTTATCCGATAACCACTGAAGAAACGCATATGACGCAAGCTCTGCAAGCCCTGATCGACCAGGCCTGGGAAGACCGCACCAGCCTGTCGCCCAAGTCCGCCCCCAACGACATCCGCGAGGCCGTCGCCAACGTCATCAGCCAGCTGGATTCCGGCGCGCTGCGCGTGGCCGAGAAGCAAGGCAAGGACTGGATCGTCAACCAGTGGGTCAAGAAGGCCGTGCTGCTGTCGTTCCGCCTGGAAGACAACGCGCCGATGAGCGCCGGCGGCTTTGCCCAGTTCTACGACAAGGTGCCGACTAAGTTCGCCAACTGGAGCGCCGACGACTTTGCCAAGGCCGGCTTCCGCGTGGTGCCGCCGGCCGTGGCCCGCCGCGGTTCGTTTATCGCGAAGAATGCCGTGCTGATGCCGTCGTACGTCAATATCGGCGCCTACGTCGATGAAGGCACCATGGTCGATACCTGGGCCACCGTCGGTTCGTGCGCGCAGATCGGCAAGAACGTCCACCTGTCGGGCGGCGTGGGCATCGGCGGCGTGCTGGAGCCGCTGCAGGCCAACCCGGTCATCATCGAAGACAACTGCTTCATCGGCGCGCGCTCGGAAGTGGTTGAAGGCGTGATCGTGGAAGAGAACTCGGTGATCTCGATGGGCGTGTACCTGGGCCAGTCGACCAAGATCTATGATCGCGAAACCGGCGAGATCCACTATGGCCGCGTGCCGGCGGGCTCGGTGGTGGTGGCGGGCAACCTGCCGTCCAAGGATGGCAAGTACAGCCTGTACTGCGCCGTGATCGTGAAGAAGGTCGACGCGCAGACCCGCGCCAAGACCAGCCTGAACGACCTGCTGCGCGGCGACTGAGCGCGCCTGGCGCAGCCCGCAACGGCTGCGCCGCCCCGCCCCGGGGCCCGGCCCCGGGGCAGTATTTCCGTTGTCACCCCGCCTGGCCAGGCTGAACATGCCTTCCCTCCGCAAGCGACTCATGGCCCTGGATCCCACCACCGTCAGTACCGTGCTCTCCCTGCTGCCCACCATTCTCGAGCAGGCCAACAAGACCATCGAGAAACTGAAGAAGAACAAGCGCAAGGATGGAACGCCGGAAGGCGCAGTGGCCGACACGCGCGATCCCGCGGCCCGCATTGCCGAGCTGGAAGCCGCTGCCGTGCAGCAGGCCGAAGCCGTCAAGCTGCTGGCCGAGCAACATGCCATCACCATCGATGCGCTGCGCAAGGAAGCCGCCCGGCTGGACCGCCGCCTGCGCCTGATGACCGCGGTGGCCATGGGCGGCGTGGCGCTGGGCCTGGGCGGCCTGGTGATCGCGCTGAACCTGCTGTTCCGCTGAATCCAATCCATCAAGACTAGCCATGACCGTCCTGCTCTACGGCATTCCCAACTGCGATACCGTCAAGAAAGCCCGCACCTGGCTGGATGCCAACGGCGTGGCATACAACTTCCACGACTTCAAGAAGCAAGGCGTGGATGAAGCCATGCTGCGCGGCTGGCTCAGGCACGTGCCGCTGGCGACGCTGCTCAACCGCAAGGGCACCACCTGGCGCGCGCTGTCGGACGCCGACAAGGCTCGCGCCGAGCAGGAAGCCGGTGCGATCGCGCTGATGCAGCAAAGCCCGTCGCTGATCAAGCGCCCGGTGCTGGCCCACGATGGCAAGGTGATGGTCGGTTTCTCCGCCGACCAGTACGCCGGCCAGTTCTGATTTCCATTTCCGTAGTCCGATGACCGCCACCCTCGCCCTCACCGAAGACCTGATCCGCCGCCGCTCCGTCACGCCCGCCGACGAAGGCTGCCAGGCCGTCCTGGAAACCCGCCTGAAGGCGCTCGGCTTTGACTGCGAAGCGCTCGTCAGCGGCCCCGATGATTTCCGCGTGACCAACCTGTGGGCGGTCAAGCGCGGCACGCAGGGCAAGGACGGCAAGCTGCTGGTCTTTGCCGGCCATACCGACGTGGTGCCGACCGGCCCGCTGGAGCAATGGCATTCGGACCCGTTTGCGCCGACGCACCGCGACGGCAAGCTGTACGGCCGCGGCGCCGCCGACATGAAGACCTCGATCGCCGGCTTCGTGGTGGCGGTGGAAGAGTTCGTCAAGGCGCACCCTGCGCATGCCGGCTCGATCGCCTTCCTGATCACCAGCGACGAGGAAGGCCCGGCGCACGACGGCACCATCAAGGTGGTCGAGGCCCTGTCTGCGCGCGGCGAGCGCCTGGACTACTGCGTGATCGGCGAGCCGACCTCGGTCGACACGCTCGGCGACATGGTCAAGAACGGCCGCCGCGGCTCGCTGTCGGGCAAGCTCACGGTCAACGGCATTCAGTGCCATATCGCCTACCCGCACCTGGGCCGCAACCCGATCCATGAAGCCGCGCCGGCGCTGGCCGAGCTGGCCGCCGAAGTCTGGGACCAGGGCAATGCGTACTTCCCGCCGACCAGCTGGCAGATGTCGAACATCCACGGCGGCACCGGCGCCACCAACGTGATCCCGGGCCACGTCACCATCGACTTCAACTTCCGCTTCTCGACCGCCAGCACGCCTGAAGGCCTGAAGGCGCGCGTGCATGCGATCCTGGACCGCCACCAGCTGGAATACGCGCTGGACTGGACCCTGGGCGGCGAGCCCTTCCTGACCCCGCGCGGCGAGCTGTCCGACGCACTGTCGTCGGCGATCGAGGCCGAGACCGGCGTCAAGACCGAGCTGTCGACCACCGGCGGCACTTCGGACGGGCGCTTTATCGCCAGGATCTGCCCGCAGGTGATCGAGTTCGGCCCGCCCAACGCCAGCATCCACAAGATCGACGAGCACGTTGAAGTGCGCTTCATCGAGCCGCTGAAGAACGTTTACCGCGGCGTGCTGGAACGTCTCGTCGCCTGATTTTTTTCGCCGAAAGACACCCATACATGGCAACGCCCTCTCCCCTGCGCACCGTGCGCGACCTGCTGCGTCTCGCAGTCTCGCGCTTTACCGCCGCGCGCCTGTCCTTCGGCCACGGCAGCGCCAATGCCTATGACGAAGCCGCCTACCTGGTGCTGCATACGCTGAACCTGCCGCTCGACACGCTCGATCCCTTCCTGGACGCACGCCTGCTGCCCGAGGAAGTCGATGCCGTGCTCAAGGTCATCGACCGCCGCGTCAATGAGCGCGTGCCGGCCGCCTACATCACGCACGAGGCCTTCATGCACGGCCTGCGCTTCTACGTCGATTCACGCGTGATCGTGCCGCGCAGCTTTATCGGCGAACTGCTGCAGGACGGGCTGGAGCCCTGGGTCGGCGAGACCGACAGCATCGGCCCGGTGCTGGAGCTGTGCACCGGTTCCGGCTGCCTGCCGATCGTGGCCGCGCACGTCTGGCCGAACGCGAAGATCGACACCGTCGACATCTCGCCCGACGCGCTCGCCGTGGCACGCCGCAACGTGGCCGACTACAAGATGGACGAGCGCATCCGGCTGTATGAAGGCGACCTGTACGCGCCGCTGCCGCATGGCGCCACCTACGACGTGATCCTGACCAATCCGCCCTACGTCAACGAAGGCTCGATGCAGGCGCTGCCGCCGGAATACCTGGCGGAGCCGCGCATCGCCCTGGCCGGCGGCGACGACGGCATGGACGTGGTGCGGCGGATCATCGCCGGCGCCAAGGCGCACCTGAATCCGGGCGGCGTGCTGGTGGTGGAGATCGGCAACGAGCACGCCAACGTGGAAGCCGCGTTCCCTGAACTGGAAATCGTCTGGCTGCCGGTCAGTGCGGGGGACGAGCAGGTGTTTTTGCTGACGTATGACGCGCTGCCGGGGTAATCCGTTGGCAGATTCATAGTTGGGATGTCGGTCTGCCAGTGCCTGCCCTCACCCCCTGCCCCTCTCCCGCAAGCGGGAGAGGGGAGCAAACCGGCGGCACGCCGACGTGGCTGGCTGAACTACTGATTCGCGTTGACCGATTGGGTGCTCCCTCTCCCGCTTGCGGGAGAGGGCTGGGGTGAGGGCCAGCGCATCAACGAAGTGCTGCGCAAACTGGGCGAACACCGGCCATCCCCCGGCCATGAATACCGCGCCCGCTCTACACTCGCTGCAGATACCCCCCAACCACAGCGCCTTCGCCCCGCAGCCAGTGCGGCGGCAAACCCTGAAGCCGTGACCCCCAGCAACACCCGCCTCCCCGCATCGCCCGACGCCCTGCCCGCCCATGCCCCGGCAGCGCACGCCGCGCGCGGTATCGCCCTGCTGACGTTCGCCTTTGCGCTCAGCCAGTTCTTCCGCTCCTGCCTGGCGGTGATGGCGCCCGAGCTGCAGCATGATTTCGGGCTGTCGCCGGCGGGCTTTGGCGCGCTGTCTTCGTCGTTCTTCCTGGCCTTTGCCGTGGCGCAGATCCCGGTGGGCATTGCCTTCGACCGCTACGGCGTGGGCCGGCCCACCGCGCTGCTACTGGCAGTGGGCGCCGTGTCGTCGATCCTGTTCGTGCTGGCGCCCAACGGCGCGGCGGCCACGCTGGCGCAGGTGGGGCTGGGGCTGGCGTGCGCGCCGGTCTTCATGGGCCTGCTGCATTTCGCCTCCGAGCAGCTGTCTGAGCGCGACTACACCCGCGTGGTCAGCCGCTCCAATGCCATGGGCATGATCGGCGCGCTGTGTGCCACGGCGCCGCTGGGCTGGGCCATCTCGCTGATCGGCTGGCGCCCGTCGATGGCGGTATCGGCCCTGGGCATGGTCGCGGCCTGCTATGGCGTGTGGCGCTTCGTGCGCGACCAGGGCCATGCCGAGGCCCGCAGCGCGTCGTGGCCGGCGATGCTGTCGGAAAGCCTGCAACTGCTGAAGCTGGCGCCGCTGTGGACGCTGATTCCGCTGTGCGTGGCGATGGCCGCCGGCACCGCCTTCCGCAATGCCTGGAGCGGCCCCTACCTGGCCGACGTGTTCGGGCTGGGCTCGGCGCCGCGCGGGGTGGCGCTGGCGCTGCTGAGCCTGGCCGGCTTCCTGACCGCCTTCCTGCTACCGGTGCTGGTCCGGCGCAACACGCTCAAGACCACCATCGCCGGCTGGTCGTGCTTTGCCATGTCGGGCTCGTTCCTGCTGGCGCTATGGCCGGACAGCGGCATCGGCTACGGCGTGGCGATGATGGCGCTGCTGTCGACCATCGGCATGCTGCACCCGCTGGTGATGGCGCAGGGCCGCGGACTGATCCCGCCGTCGCGGCGCGGGCGCGGGCTGGGCCTGCTCAACACCTTTGTGTTCCTGGGGTCGGCGCTGACGTCATGGGCCTACGGGCTGATCGCCAATGCCGGCCATGTGCGCGGCTGGCCGCTGCCCTCCACCTATGCGGCGATCTTCCTGTCCGCGGGCCTGCTGATTGCCGCCGCACTGGTGCCCTACTTCTTCAGCCAGCCGCATCCCACCAAACATTAGTCAGACTCAGGCCACGGAAAGCGCCCGCACCATGTCGGCGATAACGGTAAAGCGGATCACGCGCAGGCAGGCCAGTTCGCCGGCAAACCCGCCGGTGAGCGCCGGGCGCTCCCGCGCCATGGCCGCGTTCTGTTGCTCGGCCTGCTCATAGAGCGCATGCGCGGCCGGCCCGATGCCGCGCAGCATGGCGTCCAGCCGCCGCTCGGCGGTCACGCCGGTCAGGCCCAGCGCGCGCCCTGCCTCCAGCACCAGCGCGCGCGAGAAATCGCTGTAGAACTCCACCCCCAGCACCGGCCAGGCAAAGCGGTGCGCCTGCGGCCAGCCGGTCTTGTCATAGGTGCGAGTGGCGTAAGCCGCCTCGCTGAGCAGGTCGTAGAACGGCGCCAGCGCAATGCCGGCATCGGACACCAGGAAGCTCAGGTTCTTCAGGTGCGCGTCCGAATTGCCCACCAGGATGTTGAACACCAGCCAGTCGAACAGCCGTGCCCGCGCCACCGCTGGCGCGCGGCACAGCGTTGCCAGTTGCGCCAGCCGCTCGACGCTGCCCTGGTCGTACTTGAAGGTGCGCGGCAGGTTCAGCAGCTGGCAGGCATCGATCGCATGCAGCCGCTGCCACTGCCCTTGCTGCGTGAGGAGGCGATC
The DNA here is from genome assembly GCF_054072015.1 of Cupriavidus sp. CP313. Lineage (NCBI taxonomy): Bacteria > Pseudomonadati > Pseudomonadota > Betaproteobacteria > Burkholderiales > Burkholderiaceae > Cupriavidus > Cupriavidus sp. CP313. The sequence continues at coordinate 317,210 of NZ_JBSVZB010000003.1, forward strand.
GAAACGGTCGATCAGGTAGACCGGCGACGGCACGTAGCGCCGGTGCACCGGCGGCACATCCAGCTTCAGCCGCGCGGCCAGCGACATCACAAACCACTCGTTGATGACCGAATGCGGATAGATCTCCTGCATCTGGTGGGTCGGCTTCAGGATATGCGTGGACGGCGTATCCGCGCCGGGCTCGAACAGCGCGCCGTCCTGCAGCACCACCGCCAGCTTGTGCTGGGCGCCGGCCAGCGACATGCGCTTGACCGCGCCATGCGTAAGCGGCACGCTAGGCAGGCTGTGGATGCGGGCGTCGAGCGCGGCGTCGCTCAAGGGGCGCAGGGCCGGCGCGGTGGCCGGCTCGCGGCCGGGCGGCAGCAGCGTCAGCGAGCCCGCCGATTCCGCTCCATAGTGGGCCAGCAGGGCAAAGGCATCGGCCTCGTTGCGGATGCTGGCATCGCGTGCCAGCAGCGCACGCTGGCCGTCCTCGGGCAGCAGGTTGTCGAAGTACCACTGCACCGGCCGCAGCGTGCTGCCATCGTCCAGCGCGCCCGACTGCAGCGGCAGCGCCGGGCTCAGTGCGAAGGCGTGCAGGTTGCCAAGCCACGCCGCGTCATAGCGAAACGACCAGGCATCGCTGGCCTCATGCAGCTCGCCCACCGGCGCTCCGTTGATGCTGGCGACCAGTACGCGCTCAGCCATGCTGGTCGCCTCCCCTGGCGGTGGCACGCCGGTTGCGGCTGCGCGCCTGGCGCTGCCTGAGCTTGGCGAGTTCGGCCGCTACCAGCGGGGCCGCCGCCTCCGGCATGTCGACCACCACGCGCAGGCCAAGCCCTTCCAGCACCTGGAACAGCTTGCCCCACTGGATGCCTTCGGCCCCGTTCTCTACGCGCACCATGAAGTTCTCGCTGACGCCGATGGCGCCTGCGGCATCGTCCTGCCGCAGGCCTTGCGCCTTGCGGGCAGCGCGCACGAAGGCGCCGATATCGCCGGGTTCGGTGAGGGTCACTGACACAAAAATCTCCTTGATTGCAAAGACTTTAGTGTTTCCGAAGGGGAAAATCAAGAAATCTCCCTGATTGCAAAGATTCCAGGCTCTGAACTCGACCCATCGCCAAAATCTCCTCATTCGCAAAGATTATTGCTGTAGCCGGCCGCCGGACACAACCATTCGCGCCGGTGCCGCCGTACCGCTTCGCCTGCAAAAAGCCAGACTTATCGATTTAAGAATTCCGCTGGCGGGCTTACACCTTTACCGTTTGTGACACCAACATCCCAGCCCGACCTGGCGACAAGGGACAACGGCTGCGCCCGCGGCCGGCACAACGAGGAGACAACCTGATGGCATCCCTGATCGCATCCCTGCGCCCCGCCTGGGGCCGCCGCGCATGTTTGGCCGGCATGCTGGCCACGGCCACCGCAATCGCCTTGCCGTCCGGCGCCAGCGCCGAGACCTGGCCATCGCGCCCGATCCAGCTGCTGATCCCCTACCCGCCGGGCGGTAGCGCCGACCTGCTGGCGCGCCCGGTCGCCGCCAGGCTGCAGGAGCGCCTGGGCCAGCCCGTGGTGCTGGACTACCGTCCCGGCGCCGGCGGCACCATCGCGAGCCAGGCGCTGGCGCGGGCCAAGCCCGACGGCTACACCCTGATCATGGTGCTGGCCGCCCATGCCATCAATGCCAGCCTGTACCCGAAGCTGCCCTATGACACGCGCAAGGACTTCGCGCCGGTCTCGCTGGTAGCCAACCTGCCGATGATCCTGGCCGGGAGCCCTTCGCTGCAGGCCACCAACGTGAAGGAGCTGATTGCCGAGGCCAAGGCCGCGCCCGGCAAGCTGACCTTCGCCTCGGCCGGCAACGGCAATACCGGCCACCTGGCGGGCGAATTGTTCGATTCCGTCGCGGGCATCAAGATGACCCACGTTCCGTACAAGGGCAGCGCACAGGTGGTGACGGCAATGCTGTCGGGCGAGGTCCAGCTGACCTTCGACAGCATCTCCACCACCCTGCCGCACGTAAAGAGCGGCAAGCTGCGCGCACTGGCGGTAACCGGCAGCCAGCGCGCCGCGGTCGCGCCCGAGGTGCCGACGCTGGCCGAGGCCGGCGTGCCGGGCATCAGCATCACCGGCTGGTACGCGGTGCTGGCACCGGCCGGCACGCCGCAGCCCGTGATCGACCGGCTCAGCACCGAGATTGCCACGGTGCTGCGCCAGCCCGAACTGAAGGCCACGCTGGCCGCCAACGGCTATGAGCCGGTGGGCTCGACGCCCGCCGCGCTGCGCACCCATATCGACGCCGAGATCAACCGCTGGAGCAAGGTGGTGAAGGACTCCGGCGCACAGATCCAGTAAGTCTGCTTCGATCCATCATCGCTCTTCGGGTGCGCCGCGCTGGCACCCGCATCCCCTTGCCGAACATGACCCAACCGACCCCACTTCAACGCCCCTTCACCACCATGTCCGTGCTCGTGCGCGAGCACGCCACGCAGCGCCCCGCGCAGCGCGCCCTGATGCATGGCGAGCGCGTGCTCGACTATGCCGGTCTCGATGCCGCCATGGACCGCATCGCCGCGGCGCTGGCCCGCGACGGCGTGCGCCCCGGCGAGGCCATCGCCATCTGCGCGTCGTCCTCGATCGAATACGCCGCGGTGTACCTGGGCGCGGTGCGCGCCGGCGTGGTCGTGGCGCCGCTGGCGCCGTCATCCACGCCGGACAGCCTGGCCGGCATGGTTGCCGACGCGGGCGCGCGCATCCTGTTCGCGGATGCCAGCGTGGCCGACGTGCTGCAGCCCGTGCGCGACCAGCTGGCCGCCACGCCCATCGTCACGCTGGACGGCAGCGACGCAGGCCAGCCGTACCAGGCCTGGCTGGCACCCGCCGGCACGCCGGTGACCGAGCCCGGGATCCGCCCGGAGATGCCGCTCAACATCATCTATTCCTCCGGCACCACCGGCACCCCCAAGGGCATCGTGCAGTCGCACGGCATGCGCTGGGCCCATGTGTCGCGCGGCGCCGCCACCGGCTACGGCACGCATGCCATCACGCTGCTGTCGACGCCGCTGTATTCCAACACCACGCTGGCCAGTTTCTTCCCGACCATCGGCCTGGGCGGCACGGCGATCCTGATGAACAAGTTCGATGCGGGCCAGTACCTGGCGCTGGCGCAGCGCCATCGCGCCACGCACACCATGCTGGTGCCGGTGCAGTACCAGCGGCTGCTGGCGCATCCGGAGTTCGACCGCCATGACCTGTCGTCCTTCCAGCAGAAGTTCTGCACCAGCGCGCCGTTCAGCCCCGCCCTGAAGGCCGAAGTACTGCGGCGCTGGCCGGGCGCGCTGACCGAGCTGTACGGCATGACCGAAGGCGGCGGCGGCTGCCTGCTGTTCGCCGACCAGTCCCCCGACAAGCTGCATACCGTGGGGCGCCCCGCCACCGGTGCCGACGTGCGCATCATCGACGACGAGGGCCGCGAGCTGCCGCCCGGCAGCACCGGCGAAGTGGTCGGCCGCTCGGCGGCGATGATGAACGGCTACCACAACCAGCCCGACAAGACGGCCGAGACCGAATGGCACGACGCGCAGGGCCAGCGCTTTATCCGCACCGGCGATATCGGCCGCTTCGATGAAGACGGCTTCCTGGTGCTGCTGGACCGCAAGAAGGACATGATCATCTCCGGCGGCTTCAACATCTACCCGAGCGATCTCGAGGCGGTGGTGCGCGAACACCCGGCGGTGGCCGACGTGTCGGTGGTGGGCGTGCCGTCGGAGCGCTGGGGCGAGACCCCGGTGGCCTTCGTCGCGCTGCGCGCCGGCGGCGGCGCCACGGCGCAGGACGTGCTGGCCTGGGCCAACGAGCACCTGGGCAAGACCCAGCGGCTGGCCGCGATCCATGAGGTGGAGAGCCTGCCGCGCAGCGCCATCGGCAAGGTGCTCAAGCGCGAACTGCGCGACCGCATCACCGCCGCCTGACGCGCCGCGCACGGCACAAGCGCAAAAAGTTCGCGGGGGTGCTTGCGCAATCGAAAAGGCGTCTCTATAATTCGCGCCTTCGCTAGGCTCGTAGCTCAGCTGGTTAGAGCACCACCTTGACATGGTGGGGGTCGTTGGTTCGAGTCCAATCGAGCCTACCAACGCACAACGGAACACGGACGGTACGCATTGCGCACCGTCCGTTTTTCTTTTCCGGTGCCGGTTTCAGGTGCCGATGCCGAACTCCGCCAGCACCGCTTCGGTATGCTGGCCCAGCGCCGGCGCGTTCCCTGCCGGCCGTTCCGATCCTGCCATGCCTGGCAGGTTGGCCCACGGCACTTCGCCGATCCCTGCCAGCGGCAGTCGGCCGAACACGCCCGCCTGCGCGCATTGCGCGCTCTCCAGCAGGTCCCGCGCATGGCCCACGCGCGCGAACAGCACATCGTGCCCGGTCAGCAGCGCTTCCCAGTGCGCCAGCGGCTGTGCGGCAATGGCCTGCGCCACGCGCCGGCCCAGCTCCGCCGCGCGCGGCAAACGGCCGGCGCTGGTGTGCAGCGTCGTATCGGCCAGCCAGTCGTCGAAACCCAGCAGCGTTGCCAGCCGTACAAACATGGCGTCGTTGAGCATGCTGAGGTACAGCCGGCCATCGGCCGCATCGAACAGCCCGGTGGGCGCATTGGCCACGGCCAGCTCCGCATCGGGGAACATGGCGTCATCCACCATCAGGTAGGACTGCAGCGCGGCACTGGTCTCCAGCAGCGACAGCCGCACGTGCCGGCCGCGGCCATTGCGCGCGGCCTTGTACAGCGCTGCCGACGCATGCTGGGCCGCATAGAGCCCGGTGGTCAGGTCGACCATGTAGAAGGCGATGCGGCGCGGCTGGCCGGCGGTGTCGCGGTTCAGGTGCATCAGGCCGCTGAAGGCCTGCATGGTGGTGTCCACCGCCGGCATGTTCGCCATCGGGCCGGCATGGCCGTAGCCCGAGATCGAGACATAGACCAGCGCCGGGTTGCGCGCGGCTAGTGCCTCGTAGCCAACGCCCATGCGCTCGGCCACGCCGGGGCGGAAGTTCTGGATCACCACGTCAGCCTGCTGCGCCAGCCTGGCGATGGCGGCCCGGCCGCTGTCGCTGCGCGCGTCCAGCAGCACGCTCTCCTTGCCCGCGTTGCAGGCGACCGCAATCGCGGTCTGGCCGGCGCGGATGCGGCCCATCTGCCGCGACCAGTCGCCGCCCGGCGGCTCCACCTTGATCACGCGCGCGCCCTGCTGGCGCAGGATCAGGCCGCAGTACGGGCCGGCGATGCCCTGGCTCAGGTCGAGCACGGTCAGGCCGTCGAACATGGCATCGTCCGTTGCGGCTTGTGCATGGTGCATGTCGTTCTCTCCGTTCAGATATCCAGCATGACCTTGCCGATGGCGCGGCGCGACATCGTGGTGTCGACGGCGTTGAGCCAATCGCTCAGCGGGAAGTGCTGCAGCACGGGCGGCGCCAGCTTGCCGCTGGCTGCCGCCTGCATGATCTCGGCCACCATCGCCTGCACCGGCTGCGCAAAGCGCCGGCGCTCGTCGGTCAGGCCCCAGCCGATGTAGTAGCCGTAGTTGAAGCCGATCAGGGTCAGGTTCTTCACCAGCAGCAGGTTGGCCGGCACCTCCGGGATGCGCCCGCTGGCATAGCCGATTGACAGCAGCCGCGCGCCCGGCGCCGCGCAGCGCAGCGAGGCGTCGAAGAGATCGCCGCCGACCGGATCGAACACCACGTCGGCACCGCCCGCGGGGCACAGCGCCTTGACCGCTGCCGCCAGCGTGGCCGCGTCGGACGGCAGCGCATGCGCGGCGCCGTTGCGCAGCGCCGCCTCGCGCTTGGCCTCGGTGCTGGCGGTGGCGATCACGCGCGCGCCCATCAACCGGCCCACCTGCACCGCGGCCGTGCCCAGCGCGCCGCTGGCGCCATGGACCAGCATGGTTTCTCCCGGCTGCAGCGCGGCCCGCCAGGCCAGCGCGGCCCAGACCGTGCCATAGGTGATGGGCAGCGCGGCCGCCTGCGCCAGCTCCAGCCCGTCAGGCACCGGATAGACCGTGTCGGCCGTGGCCACCGCTTCCTCGGCAAGGCCGCCCCAGTCCAGCGCCGCGGCCACGCGCTGGCCCGGGTGCAGACCGGTGACATCAGGCGCCACCTCGATGATCTCGCCCGCGACCTCGGTGCCGGGGGTGAACGGCAGCGGCGGCTTGCGCTGGTACTTGCCGGACACAAACAGGCTCAGCGCAAAGCCCACGCCGGCATGCCGCACGCGGATGCGCACCTGGCCGGGTGCCAGCGGCTGGCGCGGGATGCGTTGCAGTGCCAGCTCGCTCCAGTGGCACCAGCGGGAGCAGACCAGCCCCAGGTAATCGGTCTCTTGCATCGGGACTCCTGTCATTCGAGCGTGATGCCGACATCGCTGATGATGCGGCTCCATTTGTCCCGGTCGTTCTTCATCACCGTGGCGAAGGCTTCCGATGTGCTGCCGATCGGCACCAGGTTCAGGTCCTGCATCTTCTTCGCGATCTCCGGCAGGCGCACGATGCGCGCGACCTCGCGCGACAAGGCATCCACCCGTGCCTTGGGCACGCCGGCGGGGAACAGCAGGCCCATCCATGCGTCGGGCTCGAAGCCTTTGTAGCCGGCCTCCCGGAAGGTCGGCACCTTGGGCAGCAGCGCCGAGCGCTCCGCGCCGGCAATCGCCACCGGCACCAGCTTGCCGCCCTGCAGCAGCGGCATGGCCGTGCCCACGGCAATAAAGCCCAGCTTTACATGGCCGGCCGCCAGGTCGGTGGCCAGCGGCGCGCCGCCCTTGTAGGCGACGTGCTCCATCTGCAGCCCGGCATCGCGCTTGAGCAACTCACCCAGGATATGGCCGGTCGTGCCCGCGCCATACGACCCATACGGATACTTGCCGGGATTGGCCTTGAGCAGCGCCACCACCTCCGGCAGCGTGCGCGCCGGGAAATCCGGCGACACCGCCAGGATGGTGGACGAGATCGCCACCTCGCTGACCGGCGTGAAGTCCGCGATCGGGTCATAGCCGATACCCCGGTACAGCGACGGGTTCTGCACGTGCGCGGTGAAGGTCAACAGCGCGGTGTAACCGTCCTTTGCCGCGCGGGCGACGTACTTGGTACCCGTGGTGGTGCCCGCGCCCGGCTTGTTGTCGACGATGACTGGCTGCCCCCAGCTCCTGGTCAGCTCCTGCCCGATCAGCCGCGCCACGGCATCGTTCACATTGCCCGCCACCGACGGCACCACGATGGTCAGCGGGCGCGACGGATAGGGCTCGGCAGAGGCGGGATCGGCGGCGCAGACTGCCGCCGGGATGGCCGCCAGCAGCATGGCGGCCGCGGCTGCGCGCAGCCGTGCGGAACGGTGTTGCATCGGTGTGTCTCCTGTCCTGGCTCCCTTCTGTGGCGCCCGCGGGAGTGCGGTGCGCGAGGGATGCCAACGCAGTCTAGGCCAGCACCCCGCCCGGCGTGATTCCCGCGCGGCGCGGGCCAAGTCCTGCCAGGCATGGCGCAGCGCCGCATTGCCCTACCCCGGGAAATCCCTCATGGCCCAGCCCCCGCCCCGGTCACTATTATTTGTTGAAACTTTCAACTATCGAATTTTTCATCTATTCATGCCACGCGCTCTCCGGCTCAAGTCCGACTACATCAACATCCTGCTCGACATGGCCGCCGAGCGCACGCGCGAGCGCGGCTCGCGCGTGTACGAAGAGAAATTCGGGGTCTCGTTGCGGGACATCCGCTTGCTGCGGATGATCGGATCGGCGCCCGGCATCACCATGGGCCAGCTGGTGCAGCAGTCTGCGATCGAGAAGACGCTGGCGTCCAAGCTGGTCGGCGCGCTGGTCAAGCGCGACCTGGTGCAGCGCGAGATCAGCACGGAAGACGCGCGCCAGGTGTGCCTGTTCCTGACCGAGGCCGGCGTCGACCTGGTGCGGCGCGCCGAGCCGCTCGGCATCGAGCTGGAAGCGGGTTTCCTGCACTGCCTGACGCCGGCCGAGATCGACGCGCTGCGCGCCACGCTGATCAAGCTGATCGAAGCCGAGGCGGCCTCGCGCGAGTCCTTCGAGCGGTATCTCCAGAAGCTGCGCGAGCGCGGCACTGCCACGCCCTGACCGGCGCCCTTTGTCACCCCACCCTGCCCCCGAGAGATGATGATCATGATGTCTGCAATCCCGCTTCGCCGTGCCGGTGCCGTCGCGTTGTGCGCCCTGGCATGCATGTCCGCCGGCAGCGCCATCGCCGAGACCGTGCTGCGCACCGTGCCGTCGTCCGACCTGAAGATCCTGGACCCGGTCTGGACCACCGCGAACATCACGCGCAACCATGGCCTCATGATCTACGACACCCTGTTCGGCATGGACGAGAAGGGCGTGATCCGGCCGCAGATGGTGGACAAGACCACCACCAGCGCCGACCACAAGACCTGGACCTTCACGCTGCGGCCAGGGCTTAAGTTCCATGACGGCACCCCGGTCACCGCGCAGGACGTGATCGCCTCGCTGGCGCGCTGGGGCAAGCGCGACGTGCTGGGCCAGCGCATGTATGACGCCATGGCCAGCATCACCGCCGAGGGCCCGGCCACGGTGCGCATGACTTTCCGCCAGCCCTTCGGCGCGGTGCTGGATGCGCTGGGCAAGCCCAGCCCGCTGGTGCCGTTCATCATGCCGAAACGGGTCGCCGAAACGCCTGCCGACAAGCAGATCGACGACCTGACCGGCTCCGGCCCCTTCACGCTGAAGAAAGAGGACTTCCGGCCTGGCGACCGCGTGGTCTACCGCCGCAATCCCGACTATGTGCCGCGCAAGGATGCGCCGTCCGGCCTGGCAGGCGGCAAGACCGTGCATGTCGACCGCGTCGAATGGGTCTTCCTGCGCGATCCGCAAACCCAGGTCAATGCGCTGCTCAACGCAGAGGTGGATATCGTCGAGACCGTGCCCGCATCGCACTACCCACAACTGCGCACCGACAAGCGGGTGCAGATGCTCGACATCATGCCTGCGGGCCCCTTCACCGTGATCTTCAACCACAAGGTGCCGCCGTTCAACGACGCCAGGGTACGCAAGGCGGCGATGCTGGCGATCAACCAGGAAGCCATGCTGCGCGCGCAGGCCACCTATCGCGATTTCTACAAGCCATGCGCCTCGATCTACCTGTGCGGCTCGCCCTATGCCAGCGACCAGACCGGCTTCTTCACCGGCAAGCCGCAGTTCGAGCAGGCGCGCACGCTGCTCAAGGAGTCCGGCTATGACGGCAAGCCAGTGGTGATCATGCTGCCGGGCGATGCCCCCGCGCTGAGCCGCCTGCCGGTGGTCTACGGCCAGCTGCTCAAGCAGGTGGGCTTCAATGTCGACGTGCAGGCCACCGACTGGAGCACCCTGATCACGCGCCGCACCAAGAAGGAACCGCCCGAGAAAGGCGGCTGGAATGCCTACATCACCTTCTGGGGCGGCGTCGACGCCAGCAGCCCCATCACCTACAGCCCACTGACCGGCAACGGCGACCGCGGCTACTTCGGCTGGCCGGAAGACGCCGAGCTGGAAACCCTCAAGACCCGCTTCATCGAAACCGCGGACGCCGCGCAGCGCAAGGACATTGCCACCAAGATCCAGCTGCGCGCCATCGAAAGCGGCATTCTGGCGCCCGTCGGCGAAGGCAAGGCGCCCACCGTGGTGCGCAGCGGCGCCATCAGCGGCCTGCTGCCGGCACCGGCAGTGCTGTACTGGAACGTGCGCAAGCAATAGCCCACCGCAGCGCCCGCGGTCCCGCCCTCGCGCGGGATCGCCACCAGCGGTCCCGGCTGCCGTGTCGCCAGCCTGCGGACCTCCCTTTCCCCCAACGAGGTAGTGCCATGATGAATTTCCTGGTCCGCCGCAGCCTGGCCACCGTGCCAGTGCTGGCGGTGGTGGCTGTCATCGTCTTCCTGCTGCTGCGGCTCACGCCCGGCGACCCGGCCGCGGCCATTGCCGGCGATGCCGCCAGCGTGGAAGACATCGCCCGCATCCGCACCCAGCTCGGGCTGGATGAAGCGCTGCCGCGCCAGTTCATCGGCTGGCTCGGCCATGTGCTGGGAGGCGACCTGGGCTATTCCTTCTTCTACAAGATGCCGGTGACCACGCTGATCGCACAGCGGCTGGAGCCTACGCTCTCGGTGGCGGCGCTGACCATCTTGCTGACCGTGCTGACGGCGGTGCCGCTGGGCACGCTGGCGGCCTACCGGCGCGGCCGCTGGCTCGACCGCCTGGTGATGGGCGGCTCCGTGCTGGGCTTCTCGGTGCCGATCTTCGTGGCCGGCTACCTGATGATCTGGGTGTTCTCGCTGCACCTGGGCTGGCTGCCGTCGCAGGGCTACAGCCGCCTGGCCGACGGAATCTGGCCGTGGCTGCGCAACCTGGCCCTGCCCTGCGTCACGCTGTCGGTGATGTCGTGCGCGCTGGTGGCGCGCGTGACCCGCGCCGCCGTGTCCGAAGCGCTGACCGAGGACTTCGTGCAGACCGCGCGCGCCAAGGGCATTTCAGAGTGGCGCATGCTGACGCGCCATGCGCTGGCCAATGCCGCGGTGCCGATCGCCACCGTGATCGGGCTGAGCGTGGCCGGCCTGATCGGCGGCGTGGTCGTGACCGAGAGCATCTACGCCATTCCCGGTGTCGGCCAGCTGACAGTGGATGCCGTGCTCTCGCGCGACTACCCGCTAATCCAGGGCATCACGCTGTTCTTCTCGGTCTCGTACGTGGTCATCAACCTGCTGGTGGACGCGAGCTATCTGCTGCTCGATCCCCGCATTCGCTACTGAGCTCGCCTACGGAAACCCGGCCCCATGACCTCACTCACCACCACCATCGAATCCGCCCCGCCCGGCACCGGCGCCCGTCCCTCGCGGCTGCGCGCGGTGCTGGCCAACGGTGCCGTGCGCGCCGGCGGCGCCATCCTCGGCCTGATGCTGTTCCTTGCCGTGGCCGCGCCCTGGCTCTACACCATCGATCCCAACACCATGGACCCCGCCAGCAGCCAGCTGGCGCCCTTTACGCGCGCCGAGATCGTGACGCTGGCCGGCGATGCCTTCGAACGCCTGTTCCCGCTGGGCACCGACAGCCTGGGCCGCGACATCTGGAGCCGCACGCTGTACGGCGCGCGGGTCTCGCTGGCGGTCGGGGTGTCGGTGGCGCTGGCCTCGGTGCTGCTGGGGCTGGTGGTCGGGCTGGTATCCGGCTATGTGCGCTGGCTGGACGGCTTCATCATGCGCGTGATGGACGGCATGATGGCCATTCCCGGCATCCTCTTCGCCATCGTGCTGGTGGCGGCCTGGCGGCCCAGCCTGCTGACGGTGATCGTGGCCATGACGGTGCCCGACACGCCGCGCGTGGCGCGCCTGGTCAGGTCGGTGGTGCTGTCGGTGCGTGAAGAGCCTTATGTCGAGGCCGCCATCGCGCTCGATACGCCGACCTGGAAACTGATGCTGCGCCACATCCTGCCGAACACCATCGCGCCGCTGCTGGTGCAGGGCACCTTTATCTGCGCCGGCGCAATGCTGGTGGAAGCGGTGATGTCGTTCCTCGGCATCGGCCTGCCCACCGACATCCCCACCTGGGGAAACATCATGGCCGAGGGGCGCGCCCATTTCACCTCGCATCCGCACAGCGTGCTGCTGCCCGGCGCCTTCCTGGCGATAACGGTGCTGGCCGTCAACATGCTCGGCGATGGCCTGCGCGACACCCTCGACCCCAAGTTCAGCAAGCGGAGCGCCTGATGATGCCAAAGAACACGACCGCAGCCGCGGACTCGGCCACGCCCTGCCTGCGCGTGCGCGACCTGCGCATCGACCTGCCGCCCGGCGCCGACCGGCCGCATGCGGTCCAGGGGGTTTCCTTCGACGTCATGCCCGGCGAAGTGGTCTGCCTGCTGGGCGAATCGGGCTCAGGCAAGTCCGTGGTCGCGCGCGCGGTGATGGGCTTGCTGCCCGAAAGCTTGAATGTCTCCGGTGGCAGCATTGCGCTGGCCGGCGAAGACCTGCTGGCGGCCTCTGCCGCGCGCCGGCGCGAACTGCGCGGCACCGGCGTGGCCATGGTGTTCCAGGAACCCATGACCGCGCTGAACCCGGTCATGCGCTGCGGCCGGCAAGTCGAGGAAATGCTGGCGCAGCACACCAGCCTGGGCGTCGCGCAGCGGCGCGAGCGCGTGCTGTCGATCTTTGCGCGCGTGCGGCTGCCGGATCCCGAGCGGATCTATGACGCCTATCCGCACCAGCTGTCCGGCGGGCAGCGCCAGCGCATCGTCATCGCCATGGCGCTGATCCTGCGCCCGGCCCTGCTGGTCTGTGATGAGCCCACCACCGCGCTGGACGTGACCACGCAGGCCGAGATCCTGGCACTGGTACGCGAACTGCAGCACGAGAACCAGACCGCCGTGCTGTTCATCACGCACGACTTCGGCGTGGTCGCCGACATTGCCGACCAGGTGGTGGTGCTGCAGCTTGGCCGCCAGGTGGAAAGCGGGCCGAAAGACCGGGTCTTGCGCCAGCCCGAGGCGGACTACACCCGCATGCTGCTCAATGCCGTGCCGGGACTGGAGCCCGCGCAGCGCCCGTCGGTGGCGCAGCGGCCGTTGCTGCTCGATGCCAGCGGCATCGGCAAGACCTATGTCTCGGGCGCCTGGCCGGGCCGGCGCCGCGTGGTCGAGGCGGCCAGCGATGTGTCATTGCAGGTGCGTGCGGGCGAGACCGTCGGCATCGTGGGCGAGTCCGGCTCGGGCAAGTCCACGGTGGCGCGCTGCATCGCGCGGCTGATCGAACCGTCCGCGGGCAATATCCAGGTCCTGCCCGAAGCGGCGCAGCAGCTGCCGCGCCGCGCGCAGCTGTCCGCGTTCCGGCGCATGGTGCAGGTGGTCTTCCAGGACCCCAACCGCTCGCTCAATCCGCGCCGCACCGTGGGCCAGTCCATCGTCGAAGGCGCGGTCAATTTCGGCGCGACGCCCGCGCAGGCATGGCAACGCGCCGAGTCGCTGATGGAGCTGGTGCGGCTGCGGCCCGACGCGCTGCACCGCTACCCCAGCGAGTTCTCCGGTGGCCAGCGCCAGCGCATCTGCATCGCCCGCGCGCTGGCGTGCGAGCCGCGCGTGCTGATCGCCGATGAAGCGGTGTCGGCACTGGACGTCTCGGTGCAGGCGCAGATCCTGAAGCTGCTGGCCGATATCCAGCAGCGGCTTGCCATCGGCATCCTCTTCATCACCCACGACCTGCGCGTGGCCAGCCAGGTGTGCGACCGCCTGATCGTCATGCACAAGGGCCGCGTGGTCGAGCACGGCGCCACGCGCGACGTCGTGCTGTCGCCGCGCCAGGACTACACCCGCGCGCTGCTGGCCGCCGCGCCGGGACGCCATTACCCGTTCGGTGTGCAGTAACGCCGGCCATGCAGATTCCCAATCGCCAGCCAACCCCTCGGACAAAATCATGAAAACTCCGCTCTACGCACTCAGCGCCGCCGACCTGCTCAGGAACTACCGCCAGCGCGAACTCTCCCCGGTCGAAGTCATGCAATCGGTGCTGGACCGCATCGAACACTGGGAGCCCGGCATCCGTGCGATGTACGTGGTGCATGCCGAGCAAGCGCTGGCCGCCGCGCGCAGCGCCGAGGCGCGCTGGCTGGCCGGCACCCCGAACGGCCCGCTCGACGGCGTGCCGGTGACGCTGAAGGAGAACATCGCCACGCGCGGCACGCCGGTGCCGCTCGGCAGCGCCGCCACCGTGCTGGCGCCGGCACCGGCCGATGCGCCGGCCGCAGCGCGCCTGCTCGAGGCCGGTGCGATCGTGGTCGGCAAGACCACCATGCCGGATTTCGGCTTCCTGGGCGCGGCGCCGTCCAGCTTCCATCCGCTCACGCGCAATCCGTGGAACCTGGACCGCAACACCGGCGGCTCCAGTTCCGGCGCCGGCGCCGCGGCCGCGGCGGGCTACGGCCCGATCCACCTGGGCACGGATATTGGCGGCTCGGTGCGTATTCCCGCCAGCTTCTGCGGCGTGTTCGGCCTGAAGCCCAGCCATGGCCGCGTGCCGGTTCATCCGCCAGCCGCCGCGCGCGTGGTCGGCCCGCTGACGCGCACCGTGGCCGACGCCGCGCTGGCGATGCAGGCCATCTCGCGCCCCGATGCCCGCGACTACATGAGCCTGCCGCCGCAGGACATCGCCTGGCAGCAGCTTGAGCGCGATATCCGCGGGCTGCGCATCGGCCTGTGGCTGGAACCGACCGGCGACTGGCAGGTCGATGCTGAAGTCCGCGCGGCGGTGCTGGCGGCAGCGCGCCTGTTCGAGCAAGGCGGTGCCGTGGTCGAACCCGTGCGCGACTGGACCACCATGGACATGCGCATCGGCATGGCGCACTTCTTCACCATGCGCTGCCGGGTCGACCTGGCCGGGATGCCGCCGGAGCGCGCCAGCCTGACGGCCGGCTATATCCGCAAGGCCGCCGAGTTTGCCGGCACGCTCACGCCGGAGCAGACCTTCCAGGCCTTCACGCGCATGCAGCAGCTGCGCGAGGCCACCGTGGCCGCGACCCAGCCCTATGACTTCGTGATCTCGCCGGTGTCACCGGTGCTGCCCTTCGCCGCCGATGCCATCAACAGCGGCGGCGACTTGCCGCTCAAGGATTCGCACTTCACAGCGGTGTTCAACCACTCCGAACAGCCCGCGGCATCGATCCCCTGCGGCATGTCGCGCCACGGCCTGCCCATCGGCCTGCAGATCTCCGGCCGGCGCTTTGACGACCTGGGCGTGCTGCAGCTGGCGCACTGGTTCGAGCGCGCCTCGGAACACCAGCGGCAATGGCCTGAGCCGCAGTAAGACCTGCGTGACCGGCGCGGGGGGGTGCGGCGCTACAATGGCCCGCACCCACTCCAGCGCCGTCACGCCCCCATGCGATTCGAGGATCTTGAAGCCTTCCTGGTTGTCATCGAGCAAGGCAACCTGCACCGCGCCGCCGACACCCTCGGCATGACCCAGTCCGGCCTGTCCAAGACGCTGGCGCGGCTGGAAGGCGAAGCCGGCATGCCCTTGTTCGAGCGCACCCCGCGCGGGCTGGTGCCGACCAGCGTGGGCCGCACCCTGGTCGCCCATGCGCGCCGGATCTCGCTGGCCGCGGGCGACATGCGCAACGAACTGGCCGAGCAGCGCGCGGCGCGCGCGGGCACGGTGCGCCTGGGCGCCATCCCCTACCTGCTGCCGTCGCTGCTGTCGCCGCTGCTGGCCCGCTTCTTCCTGAGCCGGCCGCTGGCCACGTTCTCGATCGAAACCCACCTGAGCGCGCGCCTGATGGCGATGCTGCAGAACGGCGAGGCCGACCTGATCCTGGGCGCGCGCCCGGCCAGCCTGCCGCCGGATATCGCCTGGCTGCCGCTCGGACCGCTGACCATGCAGATCGTGTCCCGCACCGGCCATCCGCGCCGCGAGGGCTTCCGCACGCTGGCCGACCTGAGCGGCGAGCGCTGGGTGGTGCCGGCCAGCTCGCTCTACCTGCGCCAGTGGCTGGAGGAACGGTTTACCTCGGTCGGGCTGCCGCCGCCGCGCGTGGCGGTGGAAAGCACGGCGTCGCCGGTGGCCTTCGGCGAGCTGCTGCGGCACTCGGACCTGCTTGGCATCATGCCGCCGCGCATGCTGCGCCAGGCCGAGGGCCAGGGGCTGGCCGCGATCGAGGCGCCCGGCATGTCGTGGCAGCATGAACTGGCCGTGCTGTGGCGCGCCGATGGCTACCTGTCGCCGATCTGCCAGGACTTCCGCGATGCGGTGGTGACGTGGTGCGAGGAGATGGAGTTGTAAAGCCGCGGGGACTCAGGGCACCCACCAGTAGCGGGTGATATGGAAGAACACCGGCGCGGCGAACACCACTGAGTCCAGCCGGTCCAGCATGCCGCCGTGGCCCTGGATCATATGGCCCCAGTCCTTGATGCCGCGGTCGCGCTTGATCGCCGACATCACCAGCCCGCCCAGGAAGCCCATCAGCGCAATCACCAGCGCAATCGCGCCGGCCTGCCACGGCGAGAACGGCGTGATCCACCACAGCGCCGCGCCCAGCGCGGTGGCACTGGCCACGCCGCCGACAAACCCCTCGACGGTCTTGGACGGCGACAGCAGCGGCGCGATCTTGTGCTTGCCGCACAGCTTGCCCCACACATACTGCAGCACGTCGCTGCCCTGCACCACGATCACCAGGAAGGCGATCAGCAGCAGGTTGCGGCCTTCGAAGCCCGGGATCGGCAGCGTCAGCAGCGCCGGCACATGCGAGATGCAGAACACGCAGACCATCACCGCCCACTGCACCCCGGCGCAGCGCTCCAGGAAGCGCGTGGTCTCGGACGACAGCGCCGCCAGGATCGGCAGGATCAGGAAGGCATAGACCGGGATCAGGATCGAGAACATGCCGTACCAGCCGATATAGACCAGCACGTACTGCAGCGGCAGGAACACGAAGAAGGCGGCGACGATGGCGTGATGGTCGCCGCGCCGCGTGGTGATGATGGTGACGAACTCGCGCAGCGCGAAGAACGACAGCAGGTAGAACAGCACGATCACCGCGGTGCGCCCCAGCGCAAAGGCCGCGCCCATGATGCCGATCATCCACCACCAGGCCCAGACGCGCTGCGCCAGGTTGTCGATCACCGCATGCTGGCCGCCGCCCGCCACCCGCCAGCGCAGCAGCGCGGTCACGGTGGAGGCCAGCAGCAGCACGCCGAACAGGCCGCCGAACAGCAGCCAGGTCTCGGGGCTCCAGTGCAAAGTGGGCATGGCGGTCATTCCAGCTCCGGGGCAAGCGCGAGCAGGCCGTCGCGGCAGCGGGCAAGGAAGGCTTCCTTGCTGTCCTCAGCGGCCAGCAGCACCGGCTGGCCAAAGGTCACGGTGCACAGCAGCGGCACCGGCACGATTTCGCCCTTGGGCATCACGCGGTTGAGGTTGTCGATCCACACCGGCACGAACTCCACCTCGGGGCAGGCCCGCGCCAGGTGGTAGATGCCGCTCTTGAACGGCAGCAGGCGCGCGTCGGTGGTATTGCGCGTGCCTTCGGGAAACAGGATCAGCGAGTCGCCGGATTCCAGCGCGCCGCGCATCAGCGCCACCGGGTCGCTTCCCGGGTCACTTCGCGGGTCGCTGCGGGTGCGGTCGATCAGCAGCGCGTGGAATACGTCGCGGCCGATAAAGCGCCGCAGCGGCGAGCGCTCCCAGTAGTCGGCACCGGCCACCGGGCGCGTGACCGTGCGCAGGTCGGGCGGCAGGCAGCCCCAGATCAGCACGAAGTCGCCGTGGCTGCTGTGGTTGGCAAAGTAGACGCGCTGCACCGCGGCGGGGATGCAGCCCTGCCAGTTGGCGCGCATGCCGGTCAGCAGCCGGGCGAAGACGATGATGGCGCGCGCGGTCGTGCGGGCAAGCCACATGGTTGGTTACCTCAGGATCAGGGTCAGCAAGGCCAGCGCCAGCTGGCACACAGTCAGCGCGGCGCTGGCGCGCACCAGCCGCAGCGCGCCGCGGGCGCGGTCCGGCAACGGACGGCCGGCGCGTTGCGCTGGCATCCAGCCCAGTTCGAGCAGCGCGGCGTCCAATCCGGCCAGGTCGGGCTGGCCTTGCTGCACGGTCGCGAGCGCATCGAACAGCCGGCGGTCGATGGCAACGCGCAGCAGCAGCCAGAGCTGGGGCAGCGCCAGCAGCAGCGACGCGGCCGCCAGCACGCGCGGGATCGGCGTGGCCACCCCCAGCCATGCCGTGGCTACGGCGAAAGCCAGCCCGGCCCCGCCGATCCAGACGGCGCCCGACAGCGCGCCGGTGACGGCGTGCGCGATCCAGGCATCAGTGCGTTGCGTGAACTCAGCGTCCATCATCGGACTCCGGCATGGCAGGACGATCCAGGCAGCGCTGCAGCGCATCCGCATGTTCGCGTCCGAGCACCACCGCCGGGCGATGCTGGCGCAGCGCCGCCAGCGCAGCGCCGGCGTCGCGCAGTCCCTGCCGGCGCGCCAGCCATGCGGCGGCAACCAGCGCGCTGCGCGAATAGCCGAGCGCGCAGCTAACCAGCACGCGGCGGCCCTGCCGGTGCCAGGCGTCGAGTTGAGCCACTGCCTGGTCCAACTGCTCCGGCGTCGGCACGGTCAGGTCCAGCACCGGCACGCAACGATACGCAAGCGCCGGGTCGCTGGCTGCGCGCGGCAGCTCAGCCGTCAGGTCGAGTACTGCGTCCGCCCCGATCGCGCGCAGTTCGGCGCGGGTCGGGAAGCGGCCAACCCAGATGCGGTCTGCGATGGCACTGGGCTGCGGCGCGCGCCGCGTCCACCAGCGCGAATTGAGGAAGGCGCCCAGCAGGTAAGGCGCCAGCACCCAGCGCGCGCCCGGCGCCATCATCCCATCGCCGTCCTTCTGGAACCACGCCGGCGCGGCCAGCGCGTAGATCCGGGCGACGCAGGCCAGCGCCAGCGCGGCCCACAGCAGCAGGAACGCCAGCGTCACCGACGCGCCCAGCGCCAGCACCGCGCACAGCAACGCCACCAGCGCGCCCACGGTGTAGCGGCGTGACAGCTGGCGCGTGCGCGCATCCGGCGCGCCGGCCGCGGCCGCGGGCAGTTGCATCGGGAACAGGTAAACGCACAGCCAGCCCACCAGCGCGCCGGTGGGCACATCGATCAGGTGGTGCTGCCAGGTGGTCAGCACCGAGACCCCGATCAGCGCAAACCAGCCGTGCAGCAGCCAGCGCCAGCCGCCGCGCAGGTGGGCCGCAAAGGCGACCCACAGGATCACCAGCAGGCTGATATGCAGCGACGGCGCCTGGTTGAACGGCAGGTCGAAGCCGCCCAGCAGCGTGAACAGCTGGCCCGGCAGGCCGTCGGCCTCGGGCCGGGCAAAGCTGAAGCGCAGCGGGAAGGCGATAAAGCATGCCACCGACACCAGCTGCGCCAGCACCAGCCGCTTGACGTGCGTGAGCAGCGCCGCGCGCGTGCGCCACAGGAAGAAGGAAATGCCGTACAGCAGGTCGATCGACCAGTACGGCAGGATGGTCCACGGCAGGAACGGAATCCCCCGCTCCCATTCGAAATAGACCGCCGGCACGTTGGCGCGCTGGCTCGCCAGCCAGTTGGCAAAGCCGTAGCTGGAGAAGAAGAACGCGCCGGCCAGCGCCAGCAGCAGGCAGGCCAGCCCCCAGGGCCGCTGCCCCGCCGGCTGGTCCGGACGCGCCCCGGCGCCAACCTCCGTCGGCACCGTGCTCATGCGCCGCGCCTGCGCGCCAGGCTGACGGTGAAGATGCCCCACGGGTCGATGCGCTGGGTCACCTTGTCGAAGCCCGCGGCCCGCACCAGTTCGTCCATCTCGGCCTGCGAGCGGCGGCGCATCACCCAGGCGGCGCCGGCGCGGTGGCTGGTGAGCGCGCGCGCAATGAATTCCAGCTGCGGATGCCAGGGCTGGCCGGTGTAGACCAGGTAGCCGCCGGGCGGCACCGCGCGCGCCAGGCCATCGAGCGAGCGCCGCACCATCGCGTTGTCGGGGAACAGTTCGTACAGGCCGGAAACCACCGCCAGTGTCGGCGCCGGTACCAGCGCCGCCAGGCTGTCGCCGTCGAAGGCATCGCCCTGCTCGAAGCGGGCCACGTCCGCCAGGCCCTTGGCGGCGATCAGGGCGCGGCCCTGCTCGACGTTCAGCGGGCTGTAGTCGCGCAACAGGATCGACTCGACCGCGCCCGCGCCGCCATCCAGCGCGCCCAGGGCCTCAAGCACATAGCGCCCGTGCCCGGCGGCGATGTCGACGATCCGCACCGGCATGCCGGCCGCCCGCAGCCGCCGCACGGCCTCGGCGATCAGGGCCTCGGCGTGGACCTTGCGCTGGCGGATGCCGCGCCAGCCGATCGCGTCAAGGTACTGCTGGTCGGCCAGCCGGCCCAGCTTGCCGCGGCCCGAGGGGGCGTTGCGGTAAACGTAGTCGAGCGTCGAGCCCGAGTCGAAGCCGGTCTCATGGCCCAGCCGCACCCCGTCCGACAGCATCCCGCCCAGCTTCAGGTTGGCCCGCGCCGCGCGCCAGTACCAGGCGGCCAGCCCGGCCGGCGCCGACGCCAGCCGGTCGGATTCCTCGCGGAACGGGCCGATCTGGTCGGCATCGAGCAGCGAGCGCGGCGCCGACGGCGTGTCGAATTCGCGCAGGATAAAGCGGCGCGCGGCATCGACCGCCAGCTTGCGGTCGCGCTCGCCGAGCGTGTCGTGATAGAAGCCGTCCAGCACGATGCGCTCCTTGGTGCGCGAACCCAGGCGCTCATAGAAGCGGTCCTGCGGCCCGCGATGCACGACCCAGTCGGCGCCGGAGATCAGCAGCTGCGTCGGCACCGTGATCGCCGCGGCATCGGCCACGATGCGCTCCGCGGTCTCGTACAGGTCCAGCAGGATATTGACCGCGATCGGGCGCGTGATCAGCGGATCGCTGTCGTAGCTGGCGATCCGCTCTGGATCGTGCGTCAGGAATTTGGCCTTGACGTAGCTGTTGACGAAGAACTTGCCGCGCAGGCGCTGCATCAGCTTCAGCCCCGGCCGCGCAAAGGGCACGTAGAGCTTGACCTTGAACGCCGGCGAGGCCAGCACCAGCGCACGGATCGGCGGCGCGTAGTCGTGCACCCAGGTGGAGGCCAGCACCGCGCCCACGCTCTGCGCGATCACCGCAGTGCGTTCCAGCAGGATGCCGTGGACCTCGGCGATATGGGTGGTGAAGGTCTGGATATCGCGCACCGAGTCCGCCAGGCTGGGGCTGTAGCCGCGTTCACCGGGCGAACGGCCGTGTCCGCGCGCATCCCAGGCAAAGATCTCGTAGCCGGGCAGGTTCAGTTCGTCGGCCAGGTGGGCGACCCGGCCGGAATGCTCATGGCCGCGATGGAACAACACCACGGCGCCGCGCGCCGGGCCCTCAACGGCTGGCCAGTGCCGATAGAACAGCGTCTGGCGGTCGTGGGTCTCGAATTGCCGCTCTTGCGGCTGGCGGGTCGACGCTTGGTCCATCTCGCTACTCCACAGTGCGGGACTGGGCCTCGGCGACACCGCGGCGCACCCGGTTGGCAATCGTGAACAGCGACAGCAGCGACAGCACCAGCCACAGCCAGCTGGCGGCCGCGCCAAAGCCCAGGCCAACACCGGCCCACAGCGCGATCGCGCCGACCGCGAAGGCGCGGTCGCTCTTGCCCAGCGGGCCGTCGTAGCGCCGGCTGGCCCCGGCCAGCGGGCCGATCAGCCCGGCCGCCTCGACGATCACCGCCAGCAGCGCGAAGGTGCCGACCTGGCCCAGGCTGAAGCCCGGCAGCGCGGCCAGCGGCAGGATCAGCGCCAGGTCCGAGGCAATGTCGCCAAGCTCGTTCAGGTAGGCACCCAGCACGCTCTGCTGGCCGTGCTCGCGCGCCAGCATGCCGTCGACGGCGTTGAGCGCCATGCGCAGGAACAACCACAGGGGAAACAGCAGGAACAGCGCCGGGGACTCGGCCACCAGCATGCCCAGCGTGGCCAGCACGCCCACCGCCAGGGAGCCGGCCGCGGCGGCCAGCGTCACCTGGTTGGCAGTCACGCCGCGCTGCGCCAGGTCTTGCACCATGGGGCGCAACCAGGCCTGGAACCTGGGCTTCAGTTCATAGAGGGTCATCGCACCGGCCTCCCTGCCGAGCTGATGCCGGAAGCGACGCCGTGCGCCAGGCCGCGGCGACGCGCAGGATCATGCGCCCCGGCCTGCCCCGACCTCTTCCGTCTTGTTCTTGGTTATTTTCTGACTGCGGCCCGGCTGCTGCACGTGCCGGCCAAGGCATGGCGGCAGTGCCTGGCTCAGCACTCTACCGCCAACGTCGAGACATTACCAGAAGGCGCTTGCTGCCAGAGCCGGCTAGGCTGAGGCAATAGTGTCCCGCACTGCGTCGGTCACCTGCGCCACCACGCCCTCGCGCCAGTCGTCGGCGTCGCCATAGAAGGCACGCCACATCGCCTGGCGGACCAGCGCGCGCTGGTTTTCGTCGGCTTCCGGGTGCTGGTGCAGCCAGTGGTCGCCGCGCAGCGCCTCCAGCACCTCGCCCACCGGCAGCGTGCCGAACTCAAGCGCGATGCCGGCATAGTCCGTCGTGGGCAGGGTCTGCAGCACCGCGTGCCAGGCCAGCCCGGTGAGGTTGGCCGAGGTCGACGAGCCATCGTAGATCGAGGTCACCCGCCCGCCCCAGATCGCGCGCGTGCGCGTGAGCGATTGCGGCGTGTCCGGGCCCATGTGGATAGGCTCGCCATAGCCCCAGGGGCCCAGCCCGGTATGGACGTCGATCCAGCGCAGCGCCTCGCGCCCGGCGCCGAAGCGCGCCAGGATGCGGCACAGCGTGTAGTTGCTCCAGGTGGCCTTGTCGCCGCCGTAGAACATGCCGCCCGGGTCCTGGTACTGGCCGCGGCTGACCGCGGCCTGGTACCACGGCATGCCGCGCTCGGCCACGGCCTTCATCAACTGCGCCTGGTCGGTGTCGGACGGCGGCCATTGCGCCGGCACCAGCAGCGGCGCGATCTCGGCATAGGCCTCGTTGTGCGGCAGCGGCTGCGTGAAGTCCATGAAATTGCGGTTCAGGTCGACGTTGTCCTCGTTGACCCGGCGCAGGTGGGAAAAACCATAGGGATTGATCGCATGCACCAGCAGCAGGCTGGTGTCGGCGGCGGCGCAATCGGCAAGCAGCGCGGCGTCGTGCAGCATCGTCACCTGCGCGCCGGAGCCGGCAAAGCCCTCGGCGCCGTGCGTGCCCGAGGTCACCATCAGGCAGCGGCGGGCCTCGGCCGGGCCGGCCAGCGCCACGTCGATCGCCAGGTCCTCGCCGGCACTGCCGCGCTTGGTGGGATGCGGGAACTGCGCCAGCGCGGCCCCGGCCGTGCGCGCGGCGTCAAGGAACTTCTGGCGGGCTTCGGCGTAGCTGCGAGAAAAATGGCTCATGGCGTGACCGGCGGATGCGATGCAGGCATTAGACGCCAAATCCGCAGGTCTTGCCACCCGCCGCTAGAACACCGATCCGGATGCATACCCGGGCGATGCCGGCGCGGGGTCCGTCCCTGGCCCCCAGATGCCAGGCGAGGTGAACGCCTGCGGATGCATCTCGATCCCGGCCGCGGCCAGCTGGCCGGCGGTCAGCACCAGGTGACGGGCCAGCCAGTCGTGCAGGCTGCGCAGGAAGCGGATGTTGTCGACGCTGTTGGACCCCGCGATCAGCCATTCCAGCTTGACATGCGCGGTATAGACGTCCAGCAGGTTGGTGGCGCGCAGCCGCGGCGGGGTGGACGGGCTGCGCTCGATCGCCAGGATGCGGCGCACGTGCGCCATGCCGATGTCGCCGGTGCGCTGGTACTGCTCGTAGACGCCCTCAAGCGCCGGGAAGCGCACTGTCGGCTGCACGCGCGGCACTGCGGCCACCTTCTCCATGCGCAGCACCAGGTAGCGGAGCGCGGCGGCGCGCTCGGCGGCCTGCGCCTGGGCGGGATCGCGGCGGCGGGCCGGGGGCGCCAGCTCGGGCAAGGCCGTGCGCGGCACCACATCGCGCTCGGTGTAGTCCGGCACCAGCAGCAGCAGGCCCGGATGCGGCACCGCGGCACGCGCGCAGTCGTCGCCAAAGGGATACTCGTGCCCCGCGGCATCGCGCAGGATATAAGCCTGCCCGGCCGGAAAGCCATGGTGGCGGCGGCTCGCGCCCCGCGCATGGCAGCGCGTGGCGGGGTCGACGAAGTCCTTGCGTACGGGGATCCAGCCCCCGTCGTGTGCCTGGGTCATGCGATGCGGGTCATCCCTGTATTGCTAGACCCGCCATTGTCGCCGATCTGCGCGATCGCGCCGGCGAATCTGCCCTGCCCTACTTCAGCATGAACGACATCGCCGACAGGCAGTTCAGCATGCGCACCGCGGCCTGGACCGAATCGGCCTGGAAGGACAGCGTCACGCCGTCGCGGCGCTCCAGCGTCGGCCACTGGCAGAAGAGGTCTGCGTGCGCGGGCGTCAGGGTCTGCAGGGTGCAAGTCACCGGCGCGGCGATGCGCAGGCATTGCGCCTGCGCGCGTTCGCGCACCGCGGTTGCCGCCGCCGCGGCAATGGCCTCGCGCGCCGCCGCCGGCGACAGCGAGGTGCCGCTGCCGAAGCCGCCCGCGGACTTGGTCTCGACATAGCGCACCCACGGCATCAGCGCATGGGTTTCCTGCACGAAGACATCGTCGCCGCTGGCCATCAGCACCGGCGCGCCGAACTCGCCCGCCAGCGCGGCGTACAGCCCCGCCTCGCCCAGTTCCTTGCCGTTGAGCCAGACCCGCGCAAAGGCGCCGCTGTTGATGGTGTGCGCCAGCACGCCGCGGCTCTGGGCGCGGCCGTGGTAGCCGATCATCAGCACGCCGTCGACACCGGCCTCGACGCCGGCCATCATGCCAAGGTAGCGCGGCTTGCCCAGTACCACCCGCGCGCGCGGATCGAGCTGGTCCGGCAGCAGGTTGCGGAAGCCGCCGTGCGAATCGTTGACCAGTACTTCGGTCGCGCCGCCGGCAAAAGCGCCTTCGACCGCAGCATTGGCTTCGCCGGTCATCCAGGCCCGGGCGCGTTCGTATTCGCCGTTGCCGGGGCGCGTCTGTTCGGCGTGGAAGACGCCAGCTACGCCTTCGATATCAGTGGAAACAAGGATCTTCATCAGGCGGTTCGGCCCAGTTCGGGCATCACGTCCAGCAGTGCGCGCCGGCCGTGGCCGTCGCGGCCCTGCACCGGTGCGGCATGCCACAGGGCATGCAGGATGGCTTGCTCGACGCTGTCGGCCGCGGCGCGGAACAGCGGGTCGAGTCGGGTTTCATGCAGCATGGCGACGGCCGGCATCGGCCGGGCAGCGTCGTGCGGCACGGTATACGCGGTCGAGAACGCGAGTGCGATATCGCCCGAGCCATGCCCGAACACCGAGCCGGTACGCGCCAGCCCGGCGCCGGCGCGCAGCGACAGCCGGCGCAGCTGACGCGCGTCCAGCGGGGCGTCGGTGGCGAGGATCATGATGATCGATCCTTTTTCCGGTTGCGCCGCGGTGTCGGGCTGCGCCAGGCGCTGCACCAGTTCCGGACCGACCAGCCGGCCGGCCACGGTCAACGATTCCGGCGTGCCGAAATTGGCCATCACCAGCGCGCCCACGCAATATCCACCGGTCAGGCGTGAAGCGGTGCCGATACCGCCCTTGACGCCGAACGCCGACATGCCGCGCCCGGCGCCGACCGCGCCCTGCGCAACGTCCTGACCGGCACCGGCGAGGGCCGCCTCATAGTGGCTGCCCTCCACCGCCATGCGCTGGATATCGTTCAGGTAACCGTCATTGCACTCAAACACCACCGGATTGACTGTAGGCAGCGCGCGGCCGATCTCCGGATTGGCCGCCACCGCCGCACGGATCTGCGCCTGCGCCACCGCGCCGACCGAAAAGGTATTGGTCAGCGCCACCGGCGTTTCCAGCACGCCCAGTTCGTCCACCTGCACCAGCCCGATGCTCTTGCCAAAGCCGTTGAGCACGGTGGCCGCGGCGGGCACCTTGTCGCGGTAGGGATCGCCGCCATGCGGACGGATCACGGTGACACCGGTCTGCACGGCGCCGTCCGCCAGCGTGCAATGGCCGACGGTCACGCCGGCCACGTCGGCAATGCTGTCCAGCGGACCTGCCGGCAGGCTGCCGACACGCGGCACGCCCGTTGTCGATGCGGTCATGTTCAGCGGCGGTCGATCTTGGGGTCGAGCGCGTCGCGCAGGCCGTCGCCCAGCAGGTTGAAGGCCAGCACGGTCAGGAAGATCGCCAGGCTCGGGAAGATCGCCACGTGCGGCGCGGTCACCATGTCGGCGCGGGCCTCGTTGAGCATCGCGCCCCATTCCGGCGTGGGCGGCTGCGCGCCCAGGCCAAGGAACGACAGGCTGGCCGCGGTGATGATCGAGGTGCCGATGCGCATCGAGAAATACACCACGATCGACGACACCGTGCCCGGCAGGATATGGCGCATCAGGATGGTCCAGTCCGACGCGCCAATGCTGCGTGCAGCCTCGATGTAGGTCAGCCGCTTGAGCATCAGCGTATTGCCGCGCACCAGCCGCGCGAACGCCGGGATGCTGAAGATGGCCACGGCGAAGATCACGTTGGTCATGCCGTTGCCGAGGATCGCCACGATGCCGATCGCCAGCAGGATGCCCGGGAAGGCGAAGAGCACGTCGGAAATGCGCATCACGATGCGGTCCCACCAGCCCTCGTAGTAGCCCGCCAGCAGGCCCAGCACGGTGCCGATCAGCGCGCCGATGATCACCGACAGGAAGCCCGCCGCCAGCGAGATGCGCGCGCCGGCCAGGATGCGGCTGAAGATGTCGCGCCCGAGCGAATCCACGCCCATCCAGTGCGCGGCCGACGGGCCGGCGTTGAGCGCGTCATAGTCGAAGAAGTTCTCCGGGTCGTACGGCACGATATGCGGCGCCACGATGGCGATCACCACCAGCACCAGCACGAAGGCACCGGCGCCCAGCGCCAGGTGCTGCTTGCGGAATTTGCGCCAGAACTCGGTCCAGGGCGTGCGCACGGCCTCCGGCACGGGGGCGGTGGCGGGTGCCGCTTGCGCTGCGGCGGGCGTGGAAAGCTCAGTCATGCCGGCCTCACTTGTAGCGGATGGTTGGGTTGATCACGGTGTAGAGCATGTCCACCACCAGGTTGATCAGGATGAATTCGAGCGAGAACAGCAGCACCTCGGCCTGGATCACCGGGTAGTCGCGCATCTCGACGGCGTCGACCAGCAGGCGCCCCAGGCCCGGCCAGTTGAACACCTTTTCCACCACGATCGAGCCGCCCAGCAGGAAGCCGAACTGCAGGCCCATCATCGTCACCACCGGGATCATGGCGTTGCGCAGGCCGTGCTTGGCCACCACCACCGTCTCGCGCACGCCCTTGGCGCGGGCGGTGCGGATAAAGTCTTCCTGCAAGACCTCGACGAACGAGGCCCGGGTAAAGCGCGCCATCACCGCGGCCACCGCCGCGCCCAGCGTGATGGACGGCAACACGTAGTGCTTCCAGCTGTCGGCGCCGATCGACGGCAGCCAGCCCAGTTGCACCGAGAACACCTCCATCAGCAGCATGCCCAGCGCAAAGGCCGGGAACGAGATGCCCGACACCGCCAGCGTCATGCCGAGCCGGTCCGGCCAGCGGTTGCGCCACACGGCCGAGCCGATGCCGATCACCATGCCGAACACCACCGCCCAGGCCATCGACGCCACCGTCAGCAGCAGCGTGGGCATGAAGCGGTCGCCGATCTCCTCGCTCACCGGGCGCTTGGTGCGCAGCGAATGGCCGAACTCGCCGCGGACCGCATTGGAGAAGAAGTTGACGAACTGCTCGTGCATGGGCCGGTCCAGCCCAAGGTCCTTGCGCACCAGTTCGACCGTGGCCAAGTCGGCCTCCGGGCCCGCCGCCAGCCGCGCGGGATCGCCCGGCAGCAGGTGGACGAACAGGAACACCAGCACTGCCACGATCAGCAGCGTGGGGATCACGCCCAGCACACGTTTGAGGAAGTAATTCAGCATGACACACCAAGAGGAAAGGCCGCGGGCCGCCCGCCTGCGAACCCCGCGTCGCGGGCAGGCGGCCGTCTGTCGGCTTACTGCTTTACTGCTTACTGCTCTGGGATGGGATAGCGTGGATCGGGCGCCTGGGTACTGCCGGCGCCCGACATCTACCCATTACTGCTTGATATCGATCTCGTCGAAATTGAACGAGCCGTCCGGCATTACATAGGCACCGGTCAGCCGCTTGCTGCGTGCGAACAGCACCTTCTCGGTCACCAGGAAGGCCCACGGCGCATCCTTCCAGATGCGTTCCTGCGCGTCCTTGTACAGACGCGCCTTTTCGCCACGATCGGTGGTGCGCAGCGCGCCGGCGATATCGGCATCGACCTGGTCGTTCTTGTAATACGCGGTGTTCAGCAGCTTGGGGGGCATCGACTCGGAAGCCAGCAGCGGACGCAGCGCCCAGTCCGATTCACCGGTCGACGACGACCAGCCTATGTAGTAGATGCGCACGCCGGCATCTTCCGGCTTCGGCACGCTCTCGACCTTCTCCACGCGCTGGCCGGCCTCGAGCGCCTGCACCGAGGCCTTGATGCCGACCTGCTGCAGCTGCTGTTGCACGAACTGGATCACCTTCTGCGCGGTGGTGTGGTTGTAGGCCGACCACAGCGTGGTCTCGAAGCCGTTGGGGTAGCCGGCTTCCTTCAGCAGCGCGCGCGCCTTGGCCGGGTCATACGGCCACGGGCCCAGCTTCTCGGCATAGTCCACGCCCGGCGGCACCACGCCTTCGGCCGGCACCGCGTAGCCCGCAAAGGCGACCTTGGCCAGCGCCTCCTTGTTGATGGCGTAGTTGATCGCCTGGCGCACCTTGGGGTCGTTGAACGGCTTGACCATGGTGTTCATGGACAGGTAGCGCTGGATGATCGACGGCGACGCGATCAGATCCACCTTGGGGCTGTTCTTCAGCACCGCGGCCTGCTCGAACGGGATGCTGAAGGCGAAGTCGGCCTCGCCGGTCTGCATGATCGCGGCGCGGGTGTTGTTGTCCACCACCGGCTTCCAGGTGATGGTGTCGATCTTCGGGTAGCCGGTCTTCCAGAAGCCGGCGAACTTCTTGCCCTTCAGGTGGTCGGGCTGCTTCCATTCAACGAACTCGAACGGGCCGGTCCCCACCGGGTGGAAGGCAATGTCCTTGCCGTACTTCTGCAGCGCGGCCGGCGAGATCATCACCGACGACGGGTGCGCCAGCACGTTGATGAACGGCGAGAACGGCTCCTTCAGCGTGACCTTGACGGTATTGGCATCGACCACGTCGGTCTTCGCCACGCGGTTGAACAGCGTGTAGCGCTTGAGCTTGTTGGCCGGGTTGGTGACGCGGTCCAGGTTGGCCTTGACGGCGGCGGCATCGAAGGTGGTGCCGTCGTGGAACTTGATGCCCTTCTTCAGCTTGATCGTATACGTCAGACCGTCCTTGCTGACCTCGTAGCTGTCTGCCAGCACATTGACCAGCTTCATGTCCTTGTCCAGGCCGAACAGGCCCTGGTAGAAGCTCTTCCCGACCGCCTGCGACAGCGTGTCGTTCGAATCGTACGGATCCAGCGAGGTGAAGGTCGAGCTCACCGCCATCACGGCATCCTTGGCGGCGAAAACAGGGGCCGCGGCCAGCATGCCCAGCGCGCCGGCGGCAAAGGCGCCGGCCATCAGACGGGGCGAAACCCGGGGCGAAACCATACGTGCAGACATCGTCGAATCTCCTTGGTAACTTGGTGACTTCCAGGACTTCAATAAGCGCCGCCGACGGCATGCCGGGCGACATAGTGGCCGAGCGACCCGCTGCCGGCGACCTGGACCAGCGGCTGCACCACCGGTTCGTCGCCGACCACGCGGATCGGGCTGGGGATCTCGTCGTTGAGCGGCTCGCGCCGCAGGTGGCGCCGCGCCGGGTCGGCGATCGGCACCGCCGACATCAGCTTCTTCGTGTACGGGTGCTGCGGGTTCTCGAAGATCGCGCGGCGCGGGCCGATCTCTACGATCTGGCCCAGGTACATCACCGCCACGCGGTGGCTCACGCGCTCCACCACCGCCATGTCGTGCGAGATAAACAGGAAGGCGATGCCCAGCTCACGCTGCAGGTCCAGCATCAGGTTGACGATCTGCGCCTGGATCGACACGTCCAGCGCGGACACCGATTCATCGGCCACCACGACCTTGGGGTTCAGCGCCAGCGCGCGCGCAATGCAGATGCGCTGGCGCTGGCCGCCGGAGAACTCGTGCGGATAGCGCGCCGCGTGCGATGCATCCAGCCCCACCTTGTCGAGCAGCCAGGCCACGCGCTGCTCGGCCTCCTTGCCGCTGGCCACCTTGTGCACCAGCAGCGGCTCCATGATCGAATAGCCCACCGGCACGCGCGGATCGAGCGACGCGAACGGGTCCTGGAAGATGAACTGGATATTGCGGCGCAGGGTCTGCAGCGCCGGCCCTTCCATCTTGCTGATGTTCTGTCCGGCAAACTCGATGGTGCCGCTCTGGCTTTCCACCAGACGCAGCAGCGAGCGGCCGGTGGTGGATTTGCCGCAGCCGGACTCGCCCACCAGCGCCAGCGTCTCGCCGGGATAGAGGTCGAAGCTGACTTGCTCGACCGCATGCACGCGCCGCGTGACGCGGCCGAACAGGCCGCCGGGGACGTCGAAGCGCGTCACCAGGTCCTGCACGCGCAGGATGGGAGCGACGCCCGTGGTAACAGTGTCCTGCGGCGCGACCGGCTCAGGGTTGGCGCTGTCCAGCTGCAGCAACGGGAACTTGGCCGGCAGGTCGGTGCCGCTCATGGCGCCAAGGCGCGGCACCGCCGACAACAGCGCGCGCGTGTACGGATGGGCGGGGGCACGGAACACATCGTCCGAGGTGCCCTCTTCCACCTTCTCGCCGCGGTACATCACCAGCACGCGGTCGGCCACCTCGGCCACCACGCCCATGTCGTGGGTGATGAAGACCACGCCCATATGCATCTCGGCCTGCAGGCCGCGGATCAGCTGCAGGATTTCGGCCTGGATGGTCACGTCCAGCGCCGTGGTCGGCTCGTCGGCGATCAGCAGCGCCGGCTTGCACGACAGCGCCATCGCGATCATGACGCGCTGGCGCATGCCGCCGGAGAGCTGGTGCGGGTAGCGCTCCAGCACGCGGCGCGCCTCGGGGATGCGCACCAGCTCCAGCATGCGCAGCGCTTCGGCACGCGCCGCCGCGCGGCTCTTGCCCTGGTGCAGGCGGATCGATTCCGCGATCTGCTCGCCCACCGGGAACACCGGGTTGAGCGAGGTCATCGGCTCCTGGAAGATCATCGCCACGTCGGCGCCGCGCACGCTGCGCAGCGTCGCGTTATCCGCGCGCGCCAGGTCGAGCACCTCGCCGCCGCGCCGACGCAGCGCCATGCTGCCGGAGACGATCTTGCCGCCGCCATGCTCGACCAGGCGCATCAGCGCGAGCGACGTCACCGACTTGCCCGATCCCGACTCACCCACCACCGCCAGCGTCTCGCCGCGGTCGACATGGAAGGACAGGTTGCGCACGGCCTCGACGGTGCGCTCGGACGTGGCAAAGCGCACGGTCAGCCCGTTCACCGAGACGACGCGCTCGGGCGGCAGTGCGATGCCGGATGCGGAAGCGTGCGATTGCGCAGGGGTAGTGGCCACTGGAACTCCTTGTATTGCTGCTTGATGCCCGGACTTGCTGGTGCGGTGCAGGTCAGCCGTAGATCGACACGTTCACCGCCTCGCCCACCCGGGCGAAACCGCGATACATGCCTTCGGTGTTGAACGGCAGCGTGACGTTGCCGGCGCGGTCCACCGCGATCAGGCCACCGCGGCCGTTGATGGCGCGCAGTTTTTCCATCACCACGCGCCGGGCCGAATCCTCGAGCGACAGACCGGCGTAGCGCATCTGCGCGGACACGTCGTACGCAGCCACGGTGCGGATGAACATTTCGCCGGTGCCGGTCGCGGACACGGCCGCGACGTCATCGGCATAGCAGCCGGCGCCGATCACCGGCGTATCGCCGACGCGGCCCACGCGCTTGTTGGTCACGCCGCCGGTGGAGGTGGCCGCGGCCAGGTTGCCCCGGCTGTCGCAGGCGACCGCGCCGACGGTGCCGAACTTGCTGTCGGGATCGATCGGGTCGCTGGCCTGCGGCTTGCCTTGCGCCACCAGCGCAGCGGCATCGTGGTCCAGCAGCGCCATGCCGGCGTTGCCAAGCGCACGCTGCCACTGGTCATGGCGGGCCTGCGTGAAGTAGTAGTCCGGGCTCACCAGTTCCAGCCCCTGCGACTGCGCAAAGGCTTCGGCGCCGGCGCCGGCAAAAAGCACGTGTTCGCTGTGGTCCAGCACGGCGCGCGCGGCCAGCACCGGGTTGCGCAGGCTCGTGACGCAGGCCACGGCGCCGGCTTCCAGCGTGGCGCCGTCCATCACCGCGGCATCGAGCTCATAGGTGCCGGCATGGGTCAGCACGGCGCCCTTGCCGGCGTTGAACAGCGGGCACTCTTCCAGCAGGCGCACGGCCTCGGTGACCGCGTCGAGCGCGCTGCCGCCCTCGGCCAGGATGCGCTGGCCGGCTTGCAGCACGTGCTGCAGCGCTTCGATGTATTCGCGTTCGCGGGCGGGGTCCATCGCGGCGCGGGTGATGGTGCCGGCGCCGCCGTGGATGGCAATGACTGCTGGTTGCATGTGGATGCTCAGGACTTGCGGGTGTTGGAGGATCGGCCGCGCTTGGCGCCAGCCGTGGGTCCGGTGGGCTGCGGGGTGCCGGGCGCGGCACGGCCGGCGGACTCCGCAGCCGGCGTGCCGTACAGCCACGGCAGCAGGAATTCAGTCATTTCGGCGGCGGCCTTGACCGGGCGCTCGGCCCGGTGCGCCACCGCGCCGCACAGCGCCTCGATCAGCGCCAGCACGGTGGCATCGGAGTTGGCCGAGAGCCGGTTGCCGGCCTGCGCGTAGAGCGCGATATCGGCCAGCGGCGCCAGCGGCGAGGTCGGCCCGTCGGTCAGCGCCAGCACCTGGCCGCCCTGCGACTTGGCCCGCTCGGCCAGTTCGATGGTGTCCGTGACGTAGCGCGGGAAGGCAATCACGATCAGCAGGTCGCTTGGCTGCTGCTTGAACAGCTGCCGCGCCGCATGCGAGGCGCCGCCGGCGCCTGCCACCGAGGTCACCATGCGGCAGTGCATTTCCAGCCCGTGCTGCAGCAGGCCCGCCAGGAAACCGCTGGCGCCGAAGCCGGCCACGTAGACACGCTGCGCCGCCAGGATCGCCGAGACCGCGCGCTCGCAGGCCTCCGGGTCGATGCCGCGCCGCGTGGCTTCCGCGTTGGCCGCGGCATCTTCCAGCGAGGCGGCGAAGACTTCGGCCGCGGTCGCGGGCCGCTCCAGCTCGCTGCGCAGCCGCTCCACCGGAGCCAGCGTGGCTTCGAAGCCGCGCACCAGCTCGGCCCGGAACTGCGGATAACCGTCGAACCCCAGCGCCCGCGCAAAGCGGTTGGCCGTGGCCACCGACACCTCGACCGCCGCGGCAAATTCGTCGATGCGCATGGTCGCGGCGCGGAACAGGTTGGCCAGCACGTATTCCGCCATGCGGCGGTGCGCCGGCGTCAGCGTCGGCAGGCTGCGCGCAATGCGGTCTGAGATCGAATGGCCTTTTGGCATGGTGGAAGCGGTTGGTCTGGACGTCGTCTGATGGACGTCGTTTTCGTGAAAATGAATTTACACGGAACGCACGCACAAGAAAATAGAGTTTTGCTAGACCAAGGGTAATCCCTGAATCGGCGGGGCACGAAGGCACATTGGCGGTGCACGTTGCCCGGCTGTTTTGCACCGCCACGGCGTGCGGCGCACCGGAAACGCTACAATGCCGGCCAGCGCACCAGACCCGGCGGTTGCCCGCTTTCTCTGCGCTTTTTCTGTTTTTTCACTCAGGCATTTCCCCCCTCTCGTGATCCGAATCGACCAGCTAGTCCTCCAGCGCGGCACCAAGGTGCTGTTCGACCACACCAGCGTGACGCTCAACCCGGGCGAGCGCGTGGGCCTTGTCGGCGCCAACGGCAGCGGCAAGTCGACGCTGTTCGCGCTGCTGCGCGGTGAACTGCATCCGGACGGGGGCGATGTCATCGTGCCGGCGCAGTGGCGCGTCGCGCACGTGGCGCAGGAAACGCCTGCGGTCAACCGCACCGCCGTGGATTACGTGATCGATGGCGACACCCGCCTGCGCGAGATCGAAGCCGCCATCGCCGCCGCACAGGCCAGCGGCGACGGCAGTGCCGAGGGCGAAGCCCACGCCGCCTTTGCCGACGCCGACGGCTACACCGCCCCGGCGCGCGCCGAGGCCCTGCTGCTGGGCCTGGGCTTCACGCTGGCGCAGGTGTCGCAGCCGGTGGCCTCGTTCTCCGGCGGCTGGCGCATGCGCCTGAACCTGGCGCAGGCGCTGATGTGCCCGTCCGACCTGCTGCTGCTCGACGAACCGACCAACCACCTGGACCTGGACGCCATCGTCTGGCTGGAGGACTGGCTGGCGCGCTACCCCGGCACGCTGGTGATGATTTCGCACGACCGCGAATTCCTCGATGCGATCTGCAACGTCACCGTGCATATCGAGAACCAGCAGCTGCGCCGCTATGGCGGCAACTACACGCTGTTCGAGACCCTGCGCCTGCAGCAGATGGCGCAGCAGCAATCCGCCTACGTGCGCCAGCAGAAGGAAATCGCGCACCTGGAATCGTTCATCACGCGCTTCAAGGCCAAGGCGACCAAGGCGCGCCAGGCACAGAGCCGCGTCAAGGCGCTGGAAAAGATGGAGCGGCTGGCGCCGGTGCACGTGGCCGCCGGCTTCGCTTTCGAGTTCCGCGAACCCGACGCCGCGCCCAACCCGATGATGGTGCTCGACGGCGTCGACTGCGGTTATGCCGAGGCCGAGCCGCCCGTCACCATCCTGCACAACCTGGCGCTGTCGATCCAGAACGGGCAGCGCATCGGCCTGCTGGGCGCCAACGGCCAGGGCAAGTCCACGCTGGTCAAGACCCTGGCCGGCACGCAGGACCCGCTCACGGGCAAGCTGCGCCTCGGCAAGGGCCTGCAGATCGGCTACTTCGCCCAGCACCAGCTGGAGACGCTGCGCGACCACGACTCGCCGCTGCAGCACCTGGCACGCCTGGCGCCCGACACCCGCGAGCAGGAACTGCGCGACTTCCTCGGCAGCTTCAACTTCCGCGGCGACATGGCCACCGCCCCGATCGAGCCCTTCTCCGGCGGCGAGAAGGCCCGGCTGGCCCTGGCGCTGATCGTCTGGCAGAAGCCCAACCTGCTGCTGCTGGACGAACCGACCAACCACCTGGACCTCGATACCCGCGAGGCGCTGACCATGGCGCTGGCGCAGTTCGAAGGCACGCTGATCCTGGTCTCGCACGACCGCCACCTGCTGCGCGCGACCGCGGACCAGTTCATGCTGGTGGCCGACGGCACCATCAAGCCGTTCGACGGCGACCTGGACGACTACCGCGACTGGCTGCTGCAACAGGCCGCGGCCAAGCGCAATGCCGCCACCGCCGCGCACCTGGCAGAGAACGCCGGCGATGCCGCGGCGGCGGTCAACCGCAAGGACCAGCGCCGCGCGGACGCCGACGAGCGCCAGCGGCTGTCAGCACTGCGCAAGCCGTTGACGAAGGAACTGGAAAAGGTGGAAAAGCGCATGGCGGTCCTGCAAACCGCCAAGGAGGAGATCGACCAGTTCATGGCCGATGAAAGCAGCTATGCCGAAGCCAACAAGACGAAGCTGATGGAGATGCTCAAGCGCCAGGGCGAGGTCAATGGCGAGCTGGAGACGCTGGAAGAGAAGTGGCTGGAGTTGCAGGAGCAGATCGAGCAGATTGCGTAATCTGGTTCGAGTCCCCTCCCTCGCACCACCGCAAACAAGAAACGGCGCCAATGGCGCCGTTTCTTATGTCGATGGCTTGCTCTCGACTCAGCGGAAATTCTTCTCCCGCCGGATCAACCCCACCGCCAACGTCAGCGTCAGGATAAACAGCCAGATCAGCGACCAGGCCGGCACCGACAGCCCCAGCACCGGCGGCAGCGGCGCAGTGCACAGGCCATCCGCGTAGAACACCTGCGGCAGCACCTTGGCAGTCGGCAGCGCGTTGACCCAGTTTTCCAGCGGGTCGATGCCACAGCTGGCCTTGGGATTCAGCATCAGCGACACGTGATAGACCGCCACCGCAATGCCGGCGATGCCGGACAGCATGGCCAGGCCCTGCCACAGCGAGCGCGTGTTCTGCGCCACCACGGCCAGCAGCGAGAAGATGCCGATGCCGATAAAGGCGAAGCGCTGCATCACGCAGAGCGGGCAAGGCTGGTAGCCCTTTTCAAACTGCAGGTAGAGCGCAACGCCGACCAGGCCGAAGGAAACGAGGGCGATCAGCAGGAAATAGGCGCGTGAGTTGGCTTGCATAGTGGGTGATCAGGTAATCCGGTAAGCGGTGCCGTCAGTGGATGGCGCGGCATTGCTGCGCATTATTACCTATTTTGCAGCGCCTGCAGTTGGCGTCACACTCAGCGCAAGCGCCCTACCCTGTGGCGGATTGACGCAGGCTGCTATGCGCCGGCTGCCTGCCACGCCTTGCGCGGCAAGCGGTACAGGCAATGGGGCCGCAACGGATGCCCTGGCGGCAATGCGGGATGCTCGAAGCCCACGGCATCCTCGCGCATGCCGAGCCTCTCCATGACCGCCCGCGAGCGGGCATTGGCGAGTGTCGTGAAGGACACGATCTCATCGAGCCCCAGCCGCTCAAAGCCCCAGGCAAGCGCGCCGCGTGCCGCCTCGGTCGCGTAGCCGCTGCCCCAGGCGTGCTGCGCCAGGCGCCAGGCGATCTCCACGCAAGGCGCGAACGGCAGCGCCGCGGTGGGCTCGTGCAGTCCGACAAACCCCAGGAAAACACCGTCCGCCTTGCGCTCCGCTACCCAGACGCCCGATCCCTTCGCTGCGATCAGGCTGCGGCAGTGGTCGGCCATCGCATCGCTTTCAACACGCGTCAGCGGCGCAGGGAAATAGCGCATCACCTGCGCATCGGCATTGAGCGCGGCAAACGGCGCATAGTCCGCCTCGCGCCACTGGCGCAGCCGCAGGCGCTCCGTCTCGAAGGCGATGCCGTCGTCCATGGCTCAGTCCAGATGGCGCACGCGGTCGATGGCCTGCTCGATGCGCTCCACCGCAATCACTTCCAACCCGTCGATCTTCTGCTTGGGCGCGTTGGCCTTGGGGATCACTGCCACCGTGAAGCCCAGCTTGGCGGCTTCCTTCAGGCGCTCCTGCCCGCGCGGGCTGGGCCGGATCTCGCCGGCCAGGCCGACTTCGCCGAACACCACCAGGCCGCGCGGCAGCGGCTTGTTGCGCATCGATGAATGGATCGACAGCAGCACCGCCAGGTCGGCGGCTGGCTCGGTGATCTTGACCCCGCCCACCGCATTCAGGAACACGTCCTGGTCGAAGCAGGCAACGCCCGCATGCCGGTGCAGCACCGCCAGCAGCAGCGCCAGCCGGTTCTGCTCAAGCCCCACCGCCAGCCGGCGCGGGTTGGGCACATGCGCGGTATCGACCAGCGCCTGGATCTCCACCAGCAGCGGACGCGTGCCCTCCTGCGTCACCAGCACGCATGAGCCCGGCACGGTTTGCTCATGCTGCGACAGGAACAGCGCCGACGGATTGCTGATGCCGCGCAGGCCGCGCTCGGTCATGGCAAACACGCCCAGCTCATTGACCGCGCCGAAGCGGTTCTTGAAAGCGCGGATCAGCCGGTGCGACGAATGGGTATCGCCCTCGAAATACAGCACTGTATCGACGATATGCTCCAGCACGCGCGGACCCGCCAGGCTGCCTTCCTTGGTCACATGGCCGACCAGGATGATGGTGATGCCGCTGCTCTTGGCAATGCGCGTCAGCTGCGCCGCGCATTCGCGCACCTGCGCCACCGAGCCCGGTGCGGAGGTCAACGCCTCGGAGTACAGCGTCTGGATCGAGTCGATCACCGCGACTTCGGGCTTTTCCACTTCCAGCGTGGCCTGGATCTTCTCCAGCTGGATTTCGGCAAGCAGCCCCAGCGACGGGCTTTCCACGCCCAGTCGCTGCGCGCGCAGCGCGATCTGCGCACCGGATTCTTCGCCGCTGACATAGAGCACGCGGCGCTGGCCGGCCAGATTGGCCAGTGCCTGCAGCAGCAGCGTGGACTTGCCGATGCCGGGATCGCCGCCGATCAGCACCACCCCGCCCGACACCAGGCCGCCGCCCAGTACGCGGTCGAATTCATCGATGCCGCTGGAGAAGCGCGGCACGTCAGCGGCATCGATCTCCGACAGCTTGAGCACCGTGGCCGAGGCGGCCAGCGGCTGGAAGCGCTTGTTCGCGGCGGACTCGGCCACCGTCTCCACCAGCGTGTTCCACTGCTGGCAATGCGGGCACTGGCCGGCCCAGCGCGGCGAGGTGCCGCCGCATTCAGTACACGTATAGACAGTCTTGGTCTTGGCCAACGGATGTCCTTGCAGGAAAAAAACGAGCCGGGCCCACAAGTGGCCCGGCCGGCAGATGGTAAGTGCGCGGGCCTGCGCCCGCACCAACGCCCCGGATCAGGCCACGGCAGGCGCGGCGCTGTCCGGAGCCGTGATCGTCGCCACCGAGGTCGGCACGCGCGGCGCCAGCGCGCACATCAGCTCATAGCCCACCGTGCCGCTGGCCTGCGCCACCTCGTCGATCGGCAGGCCCTGACCCCACAGCGTGACCGGGCTGCCGACCTTGGCCTTCGGGCACGGGCTCAGGTCCACGCACAGCATGTCCATCGACACGCGCCCGACCAGTTCGGTGCGCACGCCATCGACCAGCACCGGCGCGCGCTGCTCGCCCCAGCCCGACGCATGGCGCGGGTAGCCGTCGGCATAGCCGCACGCCACCACGCCGATGCGCATCGGCCGGTCGGCGGTGAACAAGGAGCCATAGCCGACGGTATCGCCCGGCTGCAGGTCCTGCACCGAGATCAGTTCGCTGTGCAGCGACATGGCGGGCTGCAGGCCGGTGCCGGCAATATCGGCATCGCGCCCGGTCGGCGAGGCGCCGTACAGGATGATGCCGGGGCGCACCCAGGCGCGGTGCGCCTGCGGGTGCCACAGCACCGCGGCTGAGTTCGACAGGCTGGCCTCGCCCGGCAGGTTGGCCGTGGCGGCGTCGAAAGCCTCGATCTGGTGGGCGATGCCTCGGGGACTATCCGCATCGGAAAAATGCGTCATATGGACGATACTGCCCACACAGGGCATGGCGCGGGCGCGCTCCCAGGCGGTACGGTAATCGGCCGGATGGAAGCCGAGCCGGTTCATGCCGGTATTGAGCTTGAGCTGGATTGCCAGCGGCCCCTTGGCGCGTGCGCTTTCCAACATGCGCAGCTGCTCGTCGCAATGGATTGCGGTAGTCAGGCGGTATTGTTCGATGACGGCAACATCCTGCGGCTGGAAGAAGCCCTCCAGCAACAGGATCGGGCCCTGCCAGCCAAGGTCACGCAGCAGCACGGCCTCGTTCAGGTCCAGCAGGCCGAAGCCGTCGGCACCCCGCAGCGCAGCAAAGACGCGGCGGATGCCGTGGCCGTAGGCATTGGCCTTGACCACCGCCCAGATGCGCGAATCCGGCGCTTTGCGGCGGATGATGTCGAGATTGTTGGCCAGGGCGGGTTGATGGATGACAGCGTGGATGGGTCTTGGCATGGGAGTCACATCTCAGGAAGCGGACGAGCAAGCAGGCGGCGCTGGCGGCATGGGCGGCCGGCGCGGGCGCTGGAAGGACGGCTCTGTCTCAGTATCGATGGCGCAAACGTCACCTGTCGGTGTGCAGCAGCATGTTGCGGCGACTGGCATGCGGGAATGTGCGGAATTGGCACGCCCGTGTATCCCAGTCACCATATCGGTTCGACCACGCACCAGATCAGGGAAGACCCGGTCGGCTGGTCGCGATCGCAGTCGTTATTTGAACACATTCAGATGCCGTTGCCGGGGGTCATTGGGGAATCGGCACGGCCATCTGCTGTCAAAAAGAGCCCTTGCCGGGGTTCGGGAATGTCATGTTTTCGTGATATAAAGCCGGACGCTCCGGCCATGTTCTAAAAGCGAAGCATTATGTCAATGACTGTCAGGCAAGCCTCAAGGCGCCGCAGCGCAGCACCACAGACACAGTTCGACTCGGCCGCGGCACAAGGTTCCCTGCAAACCATGGCCTCCCCGGTGGGCGCTAGCCTGGCCAGCCTGAGCGGAGTTCGCGATGGAGAAAAAGTCGACAGCATGAAGAAGGGTTTTTACACCATCATGGCCGCGCAGTTTTTTTCTTCGCTGGCCGACAATGCCTTACTGATCGCCGCCATCGCCCTTCTCACCGAATTGCATTCCCCGCAGTGGATGACCCCGCTGCTCAAGCTGTTCTTCGTTCTTTCCTACGTCGTCCTCGCCGCCTTCGTCGGCGCCTTTGCCGACTCCATGCCCAAGGGGCGGGTGATGCTCATCACCAACGCCATCAAGGTGGTCGGCTGCGCCATCATGATGTTCGGGCTGCACCCGTTGCTGGCGTATGGCGTGGTGGGATTCGGCGCGGCGGCATACTCGCCGGCCAAGTACGGCATCCTGACCGAACTGCTGCCGCCAGAGAAACTGGTGCTGGCCAACGGCTGGATCGAGGGGCTGACGGTGGGTTCGATCATCCTGGGCACCGTGGTGGGTGGCGCGCTGATCTCGGTGCATATCTCCAGCCTCCTGCTGCGCTTTGACGTCCCCTTCATCAACACCGGCATCGACACCCCGGCCGAGGCCGCGATGGTGGTGATCATGCTGTTCTACGTGGTCGCCTCAGTCTTCAACCTGTTCATCCCCGAAACCGGCGCGCGCTACCCGCAGCAGGAAAAGAACCCGATCAGGCTGATCGCAGAGTTCGGCGACTGCTTCGTGGCGCTGTGGCGCGACAAGCTGGGCCAGATCTCGCTGGCGGTGACCACGCTGTTCTGGGGCGTGGGCGCCACGCTGCAGTTCATCGTGCTGAAGTGGGCCGAGAAGTCGCTGGGACTGAACCTGTCCCAGGGCGCGCTGCTGCAGGCCGTGGTGGCCGTGGGCGTGGCCGTGGGCGCGATCCTGGCCGCGGCGCGCATCCCGCTGCGCAAGTCGCTGTCGGTGCTGCCCTTTGGCGTGGCGATGGGCGCCACCGTGATGATCATGGCGTTCTACACCAAGGATGCGATGCCCCATGTCACGCTGGACGTGCTGGGCATGCATATGCCGCTGTACATGGCCATCGCCTATGTGTTCCTGATGGTGGTGGGCGCCATGTCGGGCTACTTCGTGGTGCCGATGAACGCGCTGCTGCAGCACCGCGGGCACGTGCTGCTGTCGGCCGGCCACTCCATCGCGGTGCAGAATTTCAATGAGAACGTGTCGGTGCTGCTGATGCTGTGCCTGTATGCGCTGCTGATCAAGCTGAACGTGCCGATCGGCGTGGTCATCGTCGCACTGGGCCTGTTTATCTGCGTGACCATGTGGCTGGTGCTCAAGCTGCACAAGTACAACGTGCGCACCTTCAACTCGCTGGCGATGATCGGCGAGGACAAGCACCACTAGGGCCTGTCCCGCGCCCTGCCTGCAGCCGGCGCGGGATGCTCAGGCCGTGTCGCCCGGCGCGGCCTGCTGCCTTGGCCTGGACGGCTCCGCCGCCCGTGCCAGCGCCCGCTCTTCCCACCCCGGCGGCACCACGAACCCGCGCGAGCATTCGCGCCACCAGCCCGGCGCCTCTGGCCCGGCTGGCTCCAGTTCGCACAGCATCACCGGCGATTCGCGCCGCCAGCCGTGATCATGGCGCGGGTCGGCAAAGCGCTGCGCCAGCATCGCGTGCAGCGCGCCGACATCTTCCGTGCCGGATTCGGGCACCAGCGCGCCCGACAACCACCCGGTACGCGGCAGGCGGCACCAGCGCAAGCCGGGCCGCGCGGCCGCGCGGGCGGCCCAGCCGTCGAGCGTGGACCACCAGCCGTGCAGATGGTCTGGCGCGATGCCCAGCACATCCAGCCCCGGCGGCACCCGGCCATCGCGATAGAACAGCCAGCCCAGCAGGTAGACCTCGCTGCGGTCCACCGTATGTCCCAGCAGGGCCTGTGCCTCCGCCGTGCAGCCCAGCGGGAGCTGGCGGTGCACGATGTGGCCCAGCTTGTCGCCAAGGCGGTCGACCAGGTTCGGGCCGACGAAATCCTGCGCCCGCGGCACCTGGCTATTGCCCGGGGCCATCAGGTAGAACTTGGCCGCCATCTCCCAGTGGACCACCGCGCCCGACGCCTGCTCGCGCCAGATAAAGTCCAGCTCGCCCAGCGTGCGGATACCCTGCCGCCCTGCGCGCCGCACCGGCACGTTGGCAGCCAGCAGCGACAGCCCCTGCATATGGCGCAGCGCAAAATGCAGCAGCCGCTCGGCATGGCGGCCCAGGCGCAGGCTGCGGCTGGCGGGGTCCTGATCGGGATCGTCGGCGGAGGGGGCGGCGTGGCCGTCGGCCAGTTCGTCGATGGTGGCGGGCAGCGTGGCGGGGTCCGCGGCTTCCAGCCAGTGCTGCCAGGCGGCCAGGGTGCCGGCGGGCCAGCGCGCCGGGGCCGCGCCCGGCACCGCCGCCAGCAGCGGCGGCGAGAGCGTGGTCCAGGCCAGGTCGCGCGTGCGCGCCGACGCGGCGCGGCGCCACAGCGGCGGGCCCGACGGCCTGTTGCCGTCGCCGCCGCGGGTCAAGGAGAGATCAGGCCCCAGCTCCCGCACGGTCATGGACCTCCCTGGCCAGGCACAGGTCTTCCCAGGCGCGCGCCTTGTCGGTCAGGGTGCGCAGCAGGTAAGCCGGATGGTAGGTCACCACCACGGGGATGCCTTCATAGGTATGCACGGTACCGCGCAGCTTGCCGATCGGCGTGGTGGTGCGCAGCAGCGACTGCGCCGCAAAGCGGCCCAGCACCACGATCACCCTGGGCTTCACCAGCGCGATCTGGCGGCGCAGGAACGGCTCGCACTGCGCCACCTCCTCGGGCTCCGGGTTGCGGTTGCCGGGCGGGCGGCACTTGAGCACATTGGCGATAAACACATTGCGCCCGCGCGCCAGCCCGAGCGAGCCGAGCATATTGTCGAGCAGCTTGCCGGCCTGGCCCACGAAGGGCTCGCCCTGCAGGTCCTCGTTCTCGCCGGGGGCTTCGCCCACCAGCATCCATTCGGCCTGGCGGTCGCCTACGCCGAATACGGTATTGGTGCGGGTCTGGCACAGGCCGCACGCGGTGCAGCCGGCCACGGCGGCGTCCAGCGCCGGCCATTCCATGCTGGCGATGGCACCTTCGCGCCCCGCTTGCGCCGAGCCGGGTTCCGGGCCGGCGGGGACCAGAGGCGGTGCAACCGGTGCCCTGGAGACAGGCGGCGCCACTGGTGCCGGCACCGGCACGGCGGGTTCAGCAACCACTGCGGCAACCGCTGCGGCAACCTCGGCCACAGGCGCCTCGGCAACAGGCGTCGCTGCCTGCGCCACGGCCGCCTCCGGCGCGGCCTCTGCCTGCGCATCCGCGCGCTCGCGCGGCACCCATTCGGTCGGAATGCCCAGGACTTCCAGGAACTGTG
Organism: Cupriavidus sp. CP313; assembly: GCF_054072015.1. Taxonomy (NCBI): domain Bacteria; kingdom Pseudomonadati; phylum Pseudomonadota; class Betaproteobacteria; order Burkholderiales; family Burkholderiaceae; genus Cupriavidus; species Cupriavidus sp. CP313. Next base: position 360,397 of record NZ_JBSVZB010000003.1, read on the forward strand.
CGCGGCGGTTCATGCCCTGCCCTCCGTGCCTTCATTGGCGGCGGACTCGGCCGGCCAGTTGCGGCGCAGCACCAGCGCGTCCTCACGCTTGCTGCCCAGGGCCGGGTAATAGCCCTTGCGGCGCCCGATCTCGGCAAACCCCGCCGCCTGGTACAGCGCGATCGCCCCGGTATTGGACGGCCGCACTTCCAGCAGCATGGTATGGATGCGGTGCGCGTGCGCGGTGGCCAGCACCACCGCCAGCATCAGCCGCCCCAGCCCCTGGCGCTGGCGCCGCGGCTCGACGGTGATATTGAGCAGGTGCATTTCATCGACCACCGGCATCAGCACGGCGTAGGCCACCAGCGTGCCGGCCGGGTCGCGCAGCGTCAGGCCGAGATGCCCGGACTTGACCGAGTTCTCGAAATTGCCGCGCGTCCACGGATGGCTGTAGGCACGCGCCTCGATGCCCGCCACGGCCTCCAGGTCGAGCGCGCTCATGCGGCCCAGCGCCCAGCCGTCCGGCAGCGCCGGCATGGCCGGCACGGCCGGCCAGTCGTTGCGGTGATCGAGCGGATAGGCCGCGCTCACGATGCGCTCCCGGCCTGGGCCGCGGCACGGGCGGCAGCGGCGGCTTCGCGTTCGGCAATGGTCTGGGCGACCTTGTCGCGCAGGTAGATCGGCATGGCCTGGTCGGCGTCGATGGCCTCGCCGCGCGCCAGTGCGCGCAGTGCAATGGCGACCATCGGCTGCGCATGGGGCATCGCCTCCGGCAGCACGCGCGCGGCACGCGCCAGGCCCGCCAGCCGCTCGCCGAAGACGGTGGCTGCGTTGCCGGCCAGCCAGAAATCGCCGTCGGGCAGCGGCACGGTTTCCGGCGCACTGACCCGCATCGGCGTGATTTCTGCCCATTCCTGCACGCTGGCATGCCAGCGGAAAGCAGCGGAATAGGCTTCATCCATGCGCGCGTCCAGCGCCACCAGCACCGCGGTGTCGTCCGGCAGCGCCGGCGTGGCGGCCCGCGCGCGCTCGGCACAGGTCATCAGGGTATTGACCGGAACCACCGGCAGCCCGGCGCCGAAGGCCAGCCCCTGCGCCACGCCGCAGGCAGTGCGCAGGCCGGTAAACGAGCCCGGGCCGGCGCCAAAGGCAATCGCAGCACAGTCCGCCAGCGCGATGCCGGCTTCGGCCAGCAGCTCGCCGGCAGCCGGCAGCACGCGTGCCGACGAGCGTGCGCCAGTGTGCTCATGGCGCACCAGGCACTCGACTCCGGCACCCGGCACCGCACGTCCGAGCGCGACCGAGCACCACTCTGTAGAAGTTTCAACAGCAAGAATCCAGGACATGGCGCGATTGTATCCGGTGACGCCCGGAATCGAGGGCTTCTTCGGTTTTATACGGACGGCGCGGCGGCGCCGGGCGGCTATCATCGGCCTGCACTTTCGCAATCCAGACAGCACACACGGAGGAACCCCCATGAGCGACCTGCAGGCACGCTTCGACCAGGCCCAGATCGACGTCAAGCAACTGAGCGAGCGCCCCAGCAACATGTCCCTGCTGCGCCTGTACGCCCTGTTCAAGCAAGGCAGCGAAGGCGATGCCCACGGCGACAAGCCGGGCATGACCGATTTTGTCGGCCGCTACAAGTTTGAAGCCTGGGAAACCCTGCGCGGCACCGCGCGCGAACAGGCGATGGAGCAGTACGTCGCGCTGGTGGAGGAACTGCGCAGCGGCGTAGCCAGCTAACAGGGCAGCCAGACCCGGCGGCTTCAGGCCGCCGGCACCGGCCGCGGCCGGATCCGCCACGCCGCGAACATCGCGCTGGCGATCACCACGCCCACGGCCAGGAAGGTTTCATCGAAGGCACGGATGCGCGCCGCCTGCACGGCGGCATCGCCGGCCTGGCCCAGCACCGCGCCGTGCTCCGCCAGCCGCCATTGCAGCCCCACGCCGGCCAGGCTCACACCGATGGCGCCGCCCAGCTGGCGCAGGAAGTTGATGCAGCTCGAGCCCTGCGCGATCAGTGTGAAGTCCACCCCCCGCATTGCCCCAAGCGTCAGCGACGGCAGGATGCAGCCCAGCCCGATCCGCCCCAGCACCGCCAGCGCCACCAGCACCAGATAAGGCGTGGCGCGCGACCCCAGCGCCATCAGCAGGAACGACAACGACAGCAGCGCCAGCCCGAACGACACCTGGATATGCGGCGCGATCTTGTGGGTGAAGCGCCCCGATACGGCAATCGTCAGCGCCAGCACCACGCCCGCCGGGAACAGCACCAGGCCCGCGCGCGATGGCGTGTATTCCAGCGCCATCTGCATATAGACCGGCAGCAGGTAGGTTGAGCCGAACAGCCCCGCTCCGTAGATAAAGGCCACCACCGCCCCGGCCGCGAACTGCCGGTAGCTGTAGAGCCGCAGATTCATCAGCGGATACGCCGCGCGCAGCTGCCACAGCACGAACGCCACCAGCATCAGCACGCCAAAGCCCGACAGCGCCAGGCCTGCCGGCACGCTCTCGCTCATCTCCACCACGCCGTTGAGCAGGCTTACCGTGGCAATGCCGGCCAGGCCCAGCCCGCGCCAGTCCAGCGGCTGGCGCTCGCCCATCATGATCGAGTCCACCGCCATGAAGCGCCGCGCCATCAGCACGCCAATCAGCGTCAGCGGCACCACCACGAAGAAGATTGAACGCCAGCCGAAGGCCTCGACCAGGAAACCGCCCAGGCTGGGCCCCAGCGCCGGCGCCAGCACCACGCCAAAGCCGAACATGCTGATCGCCTTGCCCTGCTCACGCTCTTCGAAGACGCGCAGGATCAGGATATTGGGCAGCGGCTGCATGATGCCCGCGGCGATGCCTTCGGCCACGCGCATCGCGATCATCACGCCGTAGGTCGGTGAAAAGCCGCCGAATAGCCCGCCCGCGCCCAGCAGCAGCGAGGCCCCCAGGAAGGTGCGGCGCAGCCCGTAGCGGTTCAGCAGCCAGGGCGTCAGCAGCATCGACAGCGTCATCGCAATCATGAAGCTGGCCGCCACCCATTGCGCGCGCTCCTGCCCCAGCACGAAGTGCCGGCTCAGGTCCGGAATCGCTACGTTGATGATGGTGGACGAGACGATCGACGAGATCGTGCCCAGCATCAGCGTCACCAGCACCAGCCAGCGCAGCCGCTCGCCGTAGCGCGCACGCAGCGCCAGCCGGGTCGGCAGACCCGGCCGCTGGCCGGAACCCTCCGGCGTGGCGGGGCCCTCGCTCACCCCAGCCGTCCGGTGTCAGCGATCTCGCGGATCTTGCGGACGGTGTCGATATCGGCCTCGTGGTAGGCGGATTTGACGATCTCGGCGTAGCGGTCATCGCCGCTGGCGTCGACCGCCGGCATGGTGGTGTCGTAGACAAAGCGCAGCAGCAGCGCGCCCGGGCCCGGGGTCTCGATCGCCATGGTCAGCGTGCCGCCGGCATGCTCGGCCGTGGCCGCGGTTTCATAGCGCACCTGCCGGCGCGACTCGAACACCACATGATCATGGATCGACGCTTCGCCAAAATGCAGCACGCGATCGATCCAGTTGTCGCCGCGGCCGACTACCTCGGCGCGGTCCAGCCCCAGCACGAAGAGTTCGGGCGACTCGGCGCGCAGCACCAGCCCTTGCCACAGCTGGTCAGGCGTCAGCGGATCCAGTTGAGGATTGCCCGGATCGTTGATCTCAACCAAGTGCTCGAAACGCAACTTCATTCTCCCTGTCTGCAGTGATTCGATATTATGAAGTCTCCGCGTGTTCGGGAGACCTTTTTGTCTACGCGGTGCAACATGGCTTGACATGGGCCCTTGCCCTTTATCGACCAACATCCACGCTGACTGGAGTCCCGCATGAGCGCCGCGCCGCTGCCTGAAGCCGATCCCCTGCAGGTCCTCGTCTACGCCGACTCGCTGTGCCCGGCACGCGCCGGCGCCCGCCGTTCCCGGTGCGCTGGCCCGGCCGGCTGGAGCTGGGCCTGAACGCCGACGGCGGCACCCCGGTGCGCATCATCGAAGACTGCCTGAACGGCCGCCGCACGGTCTGGGACGATCCCTTCAAACCCGGCCGCAACGGCCTGCAGGGGCTGGCGCAGCGCATTGAAATCCACTCGCCGCTGGCACTGGTGGTCCTGATGCTGGGCAGCAACGATTTCCAGTCGATGCCCCGCACAACGCCTGGCACGCCGCCCAGGGCATCGCCACGCTGGTGCAGGCCATCCGTAGCGCGCCGATCGAGCCGGGCATGCCGGTGCCGCCGGTGCTGGTCGTCACCCCGCCCCCGATCCGGACCCCGCGCGGGCCGCTGGCGCCCAAGTTTGCTGGCGGCGAACATAAGTGGACGGGCTAGCGCGCCGTTCCTGCCACCTGCCTGCGGCCTGCTGAAACATCACTCCTGACAGCAGGTGTCAGGAGACCCGGAGCACAATGCGGCCGCTCTCACACGGAACGCTGCCAGGAGGCTGTCATGGAGTTGCTGATCAATATCGATGTCGACGATCTGCCGCGCGGCATCGACTTCTACGCGCAGGGGCTTGGCCTGAGGCTGAACCGCAAGCTGTTCGACGGCACCGTCGCCGAAATGCTGGGCGGCAATACCCCGATCTACCTGCTCGCCAAGCCCGCCGGCACCCGCCCCACCACCCGCGCCGACACCCGGCGCGACTACCGCCGCCACTGGACCCCGGTCCACCTCGACTTTGTCGTCGCCAACCTGGAACAGGCCATCGAACGCGCGCTGGAAGCCGGCGCCGAGATCGAGGACTGGCCGCAGGACTTTGACTGGGGGCGGCAGGCAAGGCTGTCAGACCCGTTCGGGCATGGGTTGTGTTTTATCGAGTGGAAGGACGCGGGGTACGAGGCCGTAGCCGGCTGAGCCCGCCGTACCTGCGACGCCAGCGGTTTTCGGACTATTCGCGTATCCGTGACCTGGCCCGGATGTCACATTTCCATGCGGCATCGCGCTTGCCTGTTTCTCTGACACTCGCGTTGTAATAACATTGTGCTGACACGCAACGAGGAACGAGAAATGAAAGCGACGATCCGCAAGATGGGCAACTCACAAGGTGTCCTGATCCCCAAGGCAATCCTGGCACAGCTGGGTCTGGAGAATGAAGTGGAAATGGAAATCGTGAATGACGCGCTGGTGCTCCGGCGCCCCAAGCAAGCACCGCGGCAAGGCTGGGCGGAAGCCAGCCAGGCCATCGCCGCGGCCGGTGATGACACCATGGTATTGGGCGACTTCCCCAACACCGACGACGCGGAGCTGAAATGGTAGCGCGCGGCGACGTCTGGCTGGTTGCGCTTGACCCGACCGTCGGCAGCGAGATCGAGAAGACACGCCCCTGCGTCATCCTCTCGCCGCCGGAAATGCACGACTACCTGCGCACCGTCACCGTGGCGCCAATGACCACCGGCAGCAGGCCGGCACCGTTTCGCGTCCCGGTGACTTTTCAGCGCAAGACTGGCCTGATCCTGCTGGATCAGCTCCGGACCGTGGACAAATCCCGGCTGGTCAGGCGGGCCGGCGGCCTGAGTGACAGGATCGTGGAGGACACCTTGCGGACATTGCGCGAAGTCTTTGCAGACTGAGCCGTGACACAGAAGCATTTAATGCCGGAATTCTGGCGTCATTTGGATTCATAAGCATATGAAAAAGAAATAGACGCCAGATTCATTCCCGCTGCGCCATCTGGACGCAATTGCGTTAATCTGTGGCCCTCGCCCCGGTCAGGCGATCCCTGCCCAGGCGACTGTCTCACTTGCCACATAACCAGAATTTCTCTCCTATGCGCAGCACGTCTCTCATCAAGCGTCTGGCGGTCGCAGTGTCCGCCCTTGGTTTTATCGCCGCCGGCGGCGCGTCGGCCCAGGAACAGACCATCCGCGTCGGCACCGTCAGCGGCCCCGATGCCGAGGTCTGGCAAGTCGTCCAGAAAGTGGCCAAGCGCAATGGCCTGAACGTGAAGGTCGTGGAATTCAACGACTACGTGCAGCCCAACGCCGCACTGGATGCCGGCGACCTGGACGCCAACAGCTTCCAGCACCAGCCCTACCTGGACAGCCAGGTGAAGCAGCGCGGCTACAAGATGCAGAGCGTCGGCTACACCTATATCTCGCCGCTGGGTATCTACGCGAAGAACCTGAAGTCGCCAAAGGACCTGCCGCAAGGCGCCAAGGTGGCCGTGCCCAACGACCCGTCCAATGAGAACCGCGCCCTGCTGCTGCTCCAGTCGCAAGGCGTGATCAAGCTGAAGGCAGGCGCCGGCACCAACGGTGTCAACGCCACCCCGCTGGACGTGGCCGAGAACCCCAGGAAGCTGAAGATCGTGGAACTGGACGCCGCCCAGCTGGCCCGCGCCCTGCCCGATGTCAGCGCCGCCGTGATCAACACCAACTACGCGCTCGCCGCCGGCCTGCAGCCGACCAAGGACGCCATCGCGCTGGAAGACATCCACAGCCCGTACGCCAACATCATCGTCGTGCGCACGCAGGACAAGGACAAGCCGTGGGTCAAGAAGCTGGTTGCCGCGTACCAGTCTGAAGACGTGCGCCAGTTCATGAAGGCCCAGTACAAGGGCGCGATGGTGCCGTCGTTCTGATTGCCCGTGGCACATCCGGATCGCCGTAACGCAGTCCGGCCAGCGATGCTGCGTGTGCCCGCCGGAGATGCTTGCAAATTTGTGAACCTTCGGTAAAATGCGCCGCTCACCTTGCCCAGGTGGCGGAATTGGTAGACGCACTAGGTTCAGGTCCTAGCGGTGGCAACACTGTGGAGGTTCGAGTCCTCTCCTGGGCACCAAGGTTTCAAAGCGAAAAGCCCGCACGAACGTGCGGGCTTTTTGTTTTTGCGGCCGCCAACGGATATTGAAGCGGCTCAGTGTTTTTTCGGCTGCCCCAGGGCCGGCGGCGCCGGCGGCGGCAGCGGCGTGGCAACCGGCTCCAGCCCGGTCGTTCGCACGATCGTGGCTGCCGCCGGGGACGCCAGGAACTGAACAAACCGCGAAGCCGCCGCGCTCTGGTGGCCCGCCACCATCCCGGCGCAGAAGAAGACCCGCTGCTGCAGTTCGGCTGGCAGCGGGCCGACGAAATCCAGCTCCTTGAAAGGCAGCAGCTCGCTGACTTGCTGGAAGCCGATTTCCGCATCGCCGCGGGCCACCACGGCGCCGACGCGCTCGCTGTTGATCTTGCGGGCCTTGTCCTTGATCTGGTCCGCGACGCCGAGCCGGTGGAACAATTCACCGGACAGGTAAGTCCCGCTGGCGCTGGCTGAATACGCAATCGATTTAGCGTTGAGCAAGGTCTGCTTCAGGCCCTCCACGGTGCTGATATCGGGCTTGGGCGTGCCCTTGCGGACCGACATGCCGATCAGCGACTGCGCCAGGTCCACCCGGCTGCCCGCTGCCACCTTGCCCTCCGCTATCAGCTTGTCGAGACCCGAGTCCGCCAGGATCACCACATCAAAGGTCTCGCCGCGTGCCAGCCGGCTGGGGATGGAATCGGGTGCATTGCCCATCGACGCGCCGTAGGCGGTGATGATCCGGTCCTGCGTGGCGGCTTCATACAGCGGCACCAGTTGCTGGTATGCCGCGGTGAAACCGCCCGAGGTAATCACACGGATATCGTCTGCCCAGGCGGGCGCGGCCAGCCATACCAGGAAAACCAGTGCGGCCTTTCTGGCGGCCAGGGCGGTCAGCTTCATTTCGTCTCCGTGATCTCGTTGCTGGCGCCGCAAGAGCTCCAGTCTTCCTCGTTCTTCTGCATTGCCAGAGTATTCGCGTAACACTATTCTGTGAATTGCAATGTTCTGATGATTTCATGCATGTCACGCATCAATTTCGCGCTTGAGGATTTGCAGGCATTTATCGCCACAGCGGAGAAAGGCAGTTTCCGGGTGGCCGCCGAGACCCTGCATATCTCGCAACCAGCGCTGAGCCGCAGGATCGACAAACTTGAAAAGACGCTCGGCTCACGCCTGCTCGAACGCACCACCCGCCGCGTGGAGATGACACACGTCGGCAGGCAGTTCCTGGAGGAAGCGCGGACTGCCCTGGATATTCTCGACAGCGCCGTGTTCCGCCTTGGTGACGAAGCCGCGCTCCGGCGCGGGCTGGTGACGGTGGCGGCGATACCGTCTGCCGCGGTGCATCTACTGCCCGATGCCATCAGCGTGTTTGCAGCCCGTCATCCTGGCGTGCGCGTGCGCGTGATCGACGAAAGCGCCAACGCGGCGCTGTCCAGCGTGCTGTCGGGCGAATCGGACTTTGGGCTCAACTTCATGGGTTCCCAGGAACCCAATATCGAGTTCCGCCCGATCCGTACCGAGCCCTATAGGCTGGTGTTGCGGCGCGACCATCCCTGGGCCGATCGCAAGTCTGTCGCCTGGGCGGACTTGGCGGGGCAGCGCATGGCCGGCGTGTCCAGGCAAAGCGGCAATCGCGCCCTGATCGAGAATGCCATCGCCCATCTTGCACAGCGCCCGACCATCTATTACGAAGCCAACCACGTCGTTGGCGTGCTGGCGCTGGTGGAAGCCGGCCTCGGCATGGCCGTGCTGCCGGGCCTGGCACTGCCACGCGATCATCCCCGCCTGTGCGCCATCCCGCTGATCGAGCCTGCCGTGGACCGTGTCCTGGCGCTGATACGCCGTCGCGACCGGGCGTTGCAGCCTGCGGCCAAGGCGCTGTTTGACATCCTCACTTCTGACGCTGAAATGTCCAGCGATTGACCAGCAACAGCGGCCCACCGCATCTCAACTGGATTTCTTGCGCTAAAGCCGGCCGAGGGACTTGCAAAATCCGCAGCGCGCTGTAAAATCCGGCGCTCACCTTGCCCAGGTGGCGGAATTGGTAGACGCACTAGGTTCAGGTCCTAGCGGTGGCAACACTGTGGAGGTTCGAGTCCTCTCCTGGGCACCAAGGTTTCAAAGCGAAAAGCCCGCACGAACGTGCGGGCTTTTTGTTTTGCCTCGACGGACTCGTCATTCATCCGCGCACAGCTTTGCCGCCGTCTGGTCCAGCTGCGCCTTCACCATTGCCAACAGCGAATACACGTTGTGGCAACCCTCCGAACGCTCGCTCTCGATTTCAACCAGCAACAGGAGGGCACTGAGGCCGGCGCTGATTTGCTCAAGGGAGTCGATCGTGCCAGCCGGCACGATATGCCGGGATCCTGCAGGGTGATGGGTAGACATTTGCATCGCGCTTATCTCCTACTAACCAGAGAGAGCCCGCCAGCCCAGATGAGAAGAAGGTGGCGGGCCTGACAACGGGGGTGACATACCGGGGAACCTCAGCAGAAGAAGACCCGGCCAGCCTTGCAGCTGCCCCGCCCGGCCCGCCATGGAAACATGGTTGTCCGCGCGACTCTTGATTGAATGAGATCGAATCTGCCGAGGTTCTTTCGGGTTGTCACCCCCGCTCACCGAACCCTTCGGTGAGGCTTGCAGTTTCCCGCCCCCGCTATAGTGCGGCGATAAGACGTTTCGCATTCGCCACTCCGTCACCGATCGCGTACATTATTCCTATCCAAAGGCGCGGCCGCGCCGCCTGACAAGAATCACTACGGAGTACAACCGTGGGCAAACTACAAGAGCGTCGCCATTTCCTGGGAGCCGCGCTGGGCGGCCTGCTTGTCCCCGCCCTGCCCGCCTGCGGCGGCGGCAATGACGATCCGCCCAAGCCTCCCGAGCCGGTTCCCGAATCCCAGATCACCCAGGCCATTGCCCAGCTCGACAAGCTGGCCGCCGACCTGATGGCCAGTTCCCGCGTGCCGGGCATGGCCGTCGCCGTGGTGCGCGGCAACCAAACCGTCTACGCCAAAGGCTTCGGCCGCCGGCTGGTGACCGACCCCGCGCCGGTCGATGCCGACACCGTGTTCCAGCTGGCATCGGTGTCTAAATCCGTCGGCGCTACCGTGGTGGCACGCCAGGTCGGTCGTGGCGGCATCGGCTGGGATACGCCGGTGCGCGCGCACCTGCCCTGGTTCGCGCTGTCCGATGCCGAGGCCACGCAGGCCGTCACCATCGGCGACCTCTACGCCCACCGTTCCGGCCTGCCCGACCACGGCGGCGACCTCCTTGAAGACATGGGGTACGACCGCCGGCAAGTATTGACGCGACTGCGCTACCTGCCGCTGCATCCGTTCCACGCGGTCTACGCCTACACCAACTTTGGCCTGACCGCCGCCGCCGAGGCGGTCGCCACCGCGGCCGGGATCGACTGGGCCACGCTGTCCGAGCAAGCCATCTACCAACCCCTGGGAATGACCCGCACCAGTTCGCGCTACGCCGACTTTGCCGCGCGCGACAACCGCGCCCTGGGCCATGTCAGAGTCAATGGCAACTGGGTGCAAGGCGCTGGCCGGATGCCAGATGCGCAATCCCCTGCCGGCGGCGTCAGTGCCTCGGTCAACGACATGGCGAAATGGCTGGCGATGCTGCTCGCCAAGGGCGAGTTCGCCGGGCAACGCGTGGTCGACGCCGCCGCGCTGGCCCCCGCGCTGAGCCAGCAGATGCAGAGCAGTCCCCCCGTCGACGGACGCCCTGCCGGCTACTACGGCTATGGCTTCAATGTCGGCACCACCGAGCTTGGCCTGACCTCCTACAACCACTCCGGCGCGTTCGTGGCTGGTGCGGCCACCAACTTCACCGCGTTGCCGGCGCTCAACCTGGCCATTGTGACGCTGACCAACGCGCAGCCCATCGGCGTTCCGGAAACCCTGAGCGCACAGTTCTTCGACCTGGTGCAATACGGCGCCATCCGCCGCGACTGGGGCAAGATCTACGGCGACGCATTCGCGCCGCTGCTGGCGCCGGAAGGCCGGTTGGTCGGCCAGCCGCGCCCCGCCAATCCGCTGCCGGCGCGTGCACTGTCGGCATACACCGGCACCTACCAGAACGACTACTACGGCCCGCTGCAGGTTGCCGACCAGGGCGGCACGCTGGTGATGACGCTGGGCGCCACCCCGCTGGTGCTGCCGCTGAGCCACTGGGACGGAGACGTCTTCACCTTTACGCTCGACAACGAGAACGCCACGCCGGGCACGATCTCGCAGGCAGCGTTCTCCAGCGACCGCGTGTGGCTGGAGTATTACGACCACGAAGGCTTGGGCATGTTTGTCCGCTAGTACGGCAAGTTGCCGGGCCAATTCACCCAGGAGAACGACGTATGAGTAGCTGGCTGGCAAAGGCCGTTGGCGCGCTGGGCTGCGCCCTGGCGTTCCTGGCAGGTCCAGCGTGCGCCGCGGACCCGGCGACCCTGACCATTTCGGCAGGCACGCAGCAGCGCAGCTGGACCCGCGACGAACTGCTGCGCGATCCGCGCCTGGTCGAGGTGACGGTGGATGACGACAACCTGAAGCGCCGCCTCACATTCAAGGCCATCCCTCTGACAGCCCTGCTGCGGGGCATGCCGGTGAACGACAGCGCCAGTGCCACGACCGCGGCCAGCGATGGCTATGTTTCCCACTTGCCGATGCGCCTGTTGCTGGCCGAGCGCGCCGACGGGCCACGCGCGTGGCTGGCGGTCGAGAATCCTGCCGCGCCGTGGCCAAGGCTCAAGGACCAGGACATCGGCCCGTTTCGCCTGATCTGGACCGTGCCGTCCGGCCGCGCCGCCGCGGCGATCAACGAGAGTCACTGGACCTACAGCATCGTGCGCATCGACATCACCGCGTCGCCCGCCGAGCGCTATGCAGCCATCCGGCCCGCCGCTGGCCAGCCTGCCGATGGACCGGTCATGCGCGGCTTCGCGACCTTCCAGCGCGTCTGCTTCTCGTGCCACTCCCTCAACCGGGTCGGCGATGCCAACCTCGGCCCGGACCTGAACGTGCCGTACAACCCGGTGGAGTACCTGGGCGACGACAAGCTGACCAGGCTGATCCGTGACCCGCAGTCATTGCGCTGGTGGCCGAACTCGCGCATGTCGGCCATCGACGAACAGACGCTGTCCAACGCGGACCTGAAGGACCTGCTGGCATACCTGCGTCATATGGCCGGGCGCAAGGCGGCCGCGCCCGCTCACGCAACGCGATAGCGCTGAATGACCGCCGGATCCGGGTCGATGCCCAGGCCCGGGCCAGCGGGTACCGCGATCATGCCATCCCGCGGCACCACGGCATCGCCAAGCACTTGCGCGTCCATGTCGAAGTAGCGCCATTCGATCATGGCCGCGGCATCCCCCAGCGCTGCCGTGGCATGGATACTGGCCAGCAACCCAGGGCCGTCGTAGAAGGTATGGACCATCACTTGCGTGTTGTGCGCCTCGGCCAGCGCAAAGACGTTACGCAAGGCGCTGATGCCACCCATCTTGGCCGGGCTGGGTTGCACCACATCGACGGCGCCCACGCTGAGCAGGTGCTGGAATTCCATCAGCGTGGTGGCATTCTCGCCGGCGGCGACCGGGATGGCGCACTGCTGGCGCAGGGCGGCCAGTCCGGCGTAGTTCTCCGGCGGCCACAGGGGCTCTTCCAGCCACCGTAGCGACAAGGGTCCCAGAGCGCGCGCCATGTCGATGGCCTCATGGAGTGGCCACGGGCAGTTCGTATCCAGCGTAATTTCGATGTCCGGGCCCGCCGCTTCGCGGGCGGCGCGGATGACCGTGAGGTCGACCTCATGCAGCTTCAGGCTCCGGTAGCCATCGGCGATGGCGCGCCTGACGTTGACCGCCATAGTTTCAGGATCGGCATACCGGATCAGGCTGGCATAGGCAGGCAGGCGGTCCCGGCGCGCGCCGCCGAGCAGCCGGTGAACGGGCAGCCCGGCCGCTTTGCCGCAGAGGTCCCACAAGGCGATATCGAGCGCGGACAGCCCGTAGAAGATGGCCCCGCTGCGCCCGAAGACATGGAACCTGCGCTGCAGGTCCAGGCCGATGGCGTCGATCTGGGTTGCGTCCCGGCCGATGCAGGCAGGCGCCAGCATCTGCTCGATGGCCGCCTTGACCGCCGGAATCCCCACGAATCCGAAGGTCTCGCCCCAGCCGACCAGTCCGTCGTCTGTCGTCACCTTGAGCAGCAGCGAGTCGGCGGCCTGCATCCCGGCGCCGCCCCAGACGCCTGCGGCGGAAACGCCGCCGACCGTGAACGGAATGCGCAGGACGATGGCTTCGATGCTCGCGATCTTCATGGCGCCCTCCTTCCGCTACTCGCATTCTGCCCCGCATCACATGGGGCGATGCCGGGCAGACTTCAATATAGGCGAGAAGGCAGAGTACCGAATGACCGCTCTCACCTATTCGATCGTCACCTTCCCGTCCTTCACCAGCTTGGCGAACTTGACCGTCTCGTCCTGGATCCGCTTGGCAAACTCCTGCGGCGTGCTCGCCATCGGCTCGGCCCCGACCGCCACCATGCGCTGCTGGAAGTCCGGCGATTTCACGATCTTGACGATCTCGGCGTTCAGCCGCGTCACGATCGGCGCCGGCGTGGCGGCCGGCGCCAGCACGCCGAACCAGGTGCCGATATCAAAGCCCTTCAGCCCCGCCTCTTCCAGCGTCGGCACATCAGGCAGGACGCTGGAGCGCCGCGCGGTAGTCACCGCAAGGGCGCGCAGCTTGCCCGACTTGACGTGCTGCAGCACCGGCGTCAGGGTATCGAACGACATCGTCACCTGCCCGCCGAGCAGATCGGTCGTCAGCGGGCCGCTGCCCTTGTAAGGCACGTGCAGCAGCGGCGCACCCGTCGCTGCCTGGAACTGGGTGCCGATCAGGTGCTGCGCGGTGCCGTTGCCGTTGGAGCCATAGGCAAACTCCGGCGATGCCTTCTTCGCCAGGGCCACCAGTTCACTGACGTTCGTCGCCGGCGTCTTGGCGGCATTGATGACCAGCACGTTGGGCACCATGGCGACCGTGGCAATGGGCGCCAGGTCCTTCTGGAAGCTGTAGGGCAGCTTCTTGTAGACGCTGCTGGCAATCGTATGGTGGACCGCGCCCATCAGCAGCGTGTAGCCGTCCGGCTTGCCCTTGGCGACGTAGTCGGCGCCCACGGTGGCGCCGGCGCCGGGCCGGTTCTCGACGATCACGGGCTGACCCAGGCTTTTCGACAACTGGTCGCCCAGCGCGCGGGCCAGCACGTCGGTAGTCCCGCCCGACGGGAACGGCACCACCAGGGTGATCGGCTTGGCCGGCCATTCCTGTGCCAGGCAAGTGCCGCTGAGGATAAAGCCGGCTGCCAGCACGGCCACACCGGAAATACGACGCACGAGTTCAGTACCACGCATGATTTGTCTCCTGAATGTTCTATGTTTGCAGCCGGCTTTCGGCTGATTAATGCTTGATAGCGCCTTGGTCCCCCTGCCTGATGCCTGCCTTACTGGACCTGCGCGATGCGCAGCAGGTTGGTGGTGCCGGCCACGGTGAACGGCAGGCCGGCCGAGATGACGATCTGCTGCCCGGCCACGCCAAACTGCTCCTTCAGCACGGTGCGGCTGGCCAGGTTGGTCATCTCCAGCACATCCACCACTTCATGGCAGAGCACCGCATGCACGCCCCAGGCCAGCGCCAGCCGGCGCGCGGTGGCGATCCGCGGCGTCATGCCGAGGATCGGCACTTCGGGCCGCTCGCGCGCCATCCGCAGTGCGGAGTAGCCTGAGCTGGTGTAGGTGACCGCGGCCGGCACGCGCAGCAGGTTGGCCACGTGCCTGACGGCATAGCCGATGGCATCGGCCGCTTCCGCGCGCGGCGCCGAGTGCGATGCCTGGATGGCTTCGTGATAATGCGGATCCGATTCGGTGCGCGTGATGATGCTGTCCATCATCCGCACCGCTTCCACCGGATAGCTGCCCGATGCCGATTCCGCCGACAGCATCACCGCGTCCGCGCCATCGTAAATGGCGGTTGCCACATCGGAAGCTTCGGCGCGCGTCGGCACCGGCGCGGCCACCATCGACTCCAGCATCTGGGTCGCGACGATCACCGGCTTGCCGGCCTTGCGGCAGGCGCGCACGATGCGCTTCTGCAGCGACGGCACCTGCTCCGCCGGCATTTCAACGCCCAGGTCGCCACGCGCGACCATCACCGCATCCGATGCCGCCACGATCGCTTCCAGGCTCTGGATGGCGGCCGGCTTTTCCAGCTTGGCGACGATGCCGGCGCGGCCGTCCACGATCTGCCGGATCTCCTCGATATCCTCGGCGCGCTGCACGAACGACAGCGCAACCCAGTCCACGCCCAGCGACAGCCCAAAGTCCAGGTCGCGCCGGTCCTTCTCGGTCATCGCCGACAGCGGCAGCACCACGCCAGGCACGTTGACGCCCTTGCGGTCGGACAGCGTGCCGCCATTGATCACGGTGGTTTCCGCGTACTCCGGGCCGCAGCGCTCGACGCGCAGGCGCACGCGCCCATCGTCCACCAGCAGTTCCGCACCTGGCTGCAGCGCCGCGAAGATCTCCGGATGCGGGAGGCTGACCCGCTCCGCGGAGCCCGGCACGCTGGCATCGAGATCGAGCCGAAACGCCGCCTGCGCGGCCAGTTGCACCGGACCGCTGGCAAAGGTGCCGATACGCAGCTTGGGCCCTTGCAGGTCCAGCAGTACGCCGATGGGCCGGCCACGCGCTTGCTCGATGGCGCGGATGCTTTGCAGCCGCTGCTGGTGGTCCGCATGGGTGCCGTGGCTGAAGTTGAGCCGGAACACATCGGCGCCCGCGTCAAAGAGGCGCTCGATGATGGCCGGGTCGGTGCTGGCCGGACCCAGCGTGGCCACGATCTTGGCATTACGAAGGCGTCTCATGCGGAGTCTCCAGAAGCGCGCGTCAGCAAGATCGCGCGGAAGTCGTTAACGTTGGTCAGCGTGGGACCGGTAATCACGGCATCCCCCAGCGCCTCGAAAAATCCATGGCCGTCGTTGGCTGCCAGCGCATCCTGCGGACGCAGTCCGGCGCGCCAGGCACGTTCCAGCGTGTCGGGGCCGATCACGGCACCCGCGATCTCTTCCTGGCCGTCGACGCCGTCGGTGTCGCCCGCAATCGCATGGATGCCGGGTTCTCCGCGCAGCGTCAGCGCCAGCGACAGCAGGAACTCCACGTTCCTGCCGCCCCTGCCCGCGCCCCGCACCGTGACCGTGGTCTCGCCGCCGGACAGCAGCACGCACGGTGCGGCAAACGGCTGGCCATGCCTGGCGGCTGCCAGCGCGATACCGCCCATGACCTTGCCGACATCGCGGGCCTCGCCTTCGATGGCGTCGCCCAGCATGTGCACGGCATAGCCGGCCTCGCGTCCCACCTGCGCCGCCGCTTCCAGCGCCAGCCGGGGCGTGGCGATGAACTCGGTGCGGATGCGCGGCAGGCGCGGGTCGCCGGGCTTGAGCGTCTCGGCCGCGTCGGACGCCAGCACTGCCATCACACTGGGCGGAAGGTCGATCGCATACCGCTTGACGATGTCCAGCGCATCGGCGCGTGTGGTCGGGTCAGGCACGGTCGGGCCCGAGGCGATATCGATGGGGTCATCGCCCGGCACATCGGAGATCAGCAGGTTCAGCACGCGCGCCGGATAGCACGCGGCTGCCAGCCGGCCGCCCTTGATGGCGGACAGGTGCCGGCGCACGCAATTCATCTCAGAAATCGTGGCGCCGGACTTCAGCAGCGCGCGATTGACGCGCTGCTTGTCGTCAAGCGTGATGCCGGCAAGCGGCAGCGGCAACAGCGACGATCCGCCGCCGGAGACCAGGCAGATCACCAGATCGTCCTCGGCCAGGTCCGCCACCATCGCCAGCATGCGCTGTGAGGCCGCCAGCCCGGCATTGTCCGGCACGGGGTGAGCGGCCTCCACGATCTCGATGCGCGAGCACGGCACCGCATAGCCATAGCGGGTAACGACCAGGCCTTCAAGCGGCCCCGGCCATGCCGCTTCCAGCGCGCTCGCCATCGCCGCCGAAGCCTTGCCCGCGCCAATGACGATGGTGCGTCCGCGCGGCGGCGGCGGCAGGTGCCGCGCCAGGGTCCTGGCCGGCTGGGCGGCTGCGACCGCCGCATCGAACATGCGCCGCAGCAACACGTTGGGCTCGGAATATTGCAGGCTCACGAAACGGCCCTTGCGCTCAGGCGGCCTTGGCTTGCTGGCCAGCGGCAAGCAGGTCGCACACCGCCTTGGTCACCTCAGCGGTAGTCGCCTTGCCGCCCAGGTCGCCGGTATGCAGCGCGGGGTTGGCGGTGACGGTTTCGACGGCCCGCATCACGCGCTGCGCCGCCTCGTTCTCGCCAATGTGTTCCAGCAGCATGACCACCGACCAGAAGGTGCCGACCGGGTTGGCCAGGCCCTTGCCCATGATGTCGAAGGCCGAGCCGTGGATGGGCTCGAACATCGACGGGTAGCGGCGCTCCGGATCGATATTGCCGGTCGGGGCGATGCCCAGGCTGCCGGCCAGCGCCGCGGCCAGGTCGCTCAGGATGTCGGCATGCAGGTTGGTGGCGACGATGGTGTCCAGCGAGGCCGGACGGTTCACCATGCGCGCCGTGGCCGCATCGACCAGTTCCTTGTCCCAGGTGACGTCCGGGAAATCCTTGGCCACCTGCACGGCCACCTCGTCCCACATCACCATGGCGTGGCGCTGCGCGTTGGACTTGGTGATCACCGTCAGCAGCTTGCGGGGACGCGACTGGGCCAGCTTGAAGGCAAAGCGCAGGATGCGCTCCACCCCTACGCGGGTCATCATGCTGACGTCGGTGGCTGCCTCGATCGGGTGGCCCTGGTGCACGCGGCCGCCCACGCCCGAATACTCGCCTTCTGAGTTCTCGCGCACGATCACCCAGTTCAGGTCTTCCGGGGCGCAGCGCTTGAGCGGCGCATCGATGCCGGGCAGGATGCGCGTCGGGCGCACGTTGGCGTACTGGTCGAAGCCCTGGCAGATCTTCAGGCGCAGGCCCCACAGCGTGATGTGATCGGGAATATGCGGGTCGCCGGCGGAGCCGAACAGGATGGCATCCTTGTCGCGCAGCGCATCCAGGCCGTCGGCCGGCATCATCACGCCGTGCTGGCGGTAGTAGTCGCCACCCCAGTCGAAGTCTTCGAATTCAAAGCGGAAGTCTGCACCGGCAGACGCCAGCGCCTCCATCACTTCACGGCCGGCGGGCACCACCTCCTTGCCAATGCCATCGCCGGGGATCGTTGCAATGCGGTACGTCTTCATCCGTGTCTCCTGGTCCAGATCGATTCAAGTACGAGTTGAGTGCGTGGGGCGGATTCTGGGCCGTGGACAAGGTTTTGGATCGCTTGTAGAGTTAAACCATTGTTAACCTGAAATTAAAGATGGAATGGCGTTATCGTCCGGCATCCAACCGTCAGAACTGGGATTCTTCACGTCAGTGGCCACGGCAGGCAGCCTGAGCGCGGCCGCGCGCGACCTTGGGATCACTACCGCCGCGGTCAGCAAGCGGCTGGCGCAGATGGAAGCGCGCATCGGCATGCCCCTGGTGACCCGCACCACGCGGCGCATGAGCCTGACGCCGGAGGGCGAGGTCTACCTGGAGCACGCCCGGCGCATCCTCAGCGAGATCGACGACCTGGACCAGATCCTGACGCGCTCCAAGGGCCGGCCGAGCGGCCTGCTGCGGGTCAATGCCACGCTGGGGTTCGGGCGCATGCATGTGGCGCCGGTGATTTCCGAGTATGTCGCCACCTACCCGGAGGTCGATGTCCAGCTCCAGCTCTCAGCCGACCCGCCGCCGCTGACCGAAGATGCCTTCGACGTCTGCGTCCGCTTCGGCCAGCCGCCCGACGCCCGCATCGTGGCCAGGAAGCTGGCGCCGAACCGGCGCCTGCTGTGCGCCTCGCCCAAGTACCTGCGCAGCCACGGCACCCCGCATATGCCCTCCGACCTGCGCCAACACAACTGCATCGGCATCCGCCAAGGCAGCGACGCCTATGGCGTGTGGCGCCTGACCTCAGGCAAAGGGGCAAAGGCGCGGACCGAATCGGTCCATGTGCGTGGCAACCTCACCACCAATGACGGCGAGATCGCGGTCAACTGGGCGCTGGAAGGCCACGGCATCCTGATGCGCGCCGAGTGGGATATCGAGCGGTTCCTGCGCAGTGGCCGGCTGGTGCAGGTACTGCCGCAATACGCGACGCCGGAGGCGGACATCTATGCCGTTTATCAGCAGCGGCACCAGCTGTCGTCCCGGATCCGGCTGTTCGTGGAGTTCCTGGCGGCCAAGTTCAGTGAGTTTGGGAAGTAGCCGCGGCAAGCAGTCGGGCGTTCACGCAGGCGAAAGAAGCTCAACGCCTATTGACTCTCGATCCACTGAATCGCGAAGCGCATCAGCTCCTTGCCGTTAGGAATATCCAGCTTTTCCTTGATGTTGGCCTGATGTGCCTCGACGGTCTTGACGCTGCGATTCAGTTTCTCGGCGATCTGGCGGGTGCTGAAGCCGAGTCCGATCAGGTGCAGGACTTCGAACTCCCGTTCCGACAGGCTCGCGATCGAGCCCGCCGGGATTCTTTGAGGAGCCGTCAGGGCCCGCGCCAGTTTCTCATGCATGGCGGCGCTCAGGTAGACATTGCCTGCCAGCACCTCGCGGATGGCATTCACAATATGCTCCGTGGCCTCGAGCTTCATCAGATACCCGTTTGCTCCAGCCCGCAGTGCGCGTTCGGCAAACAGTGTTTCGTCATGCATGCTAAGGACAAGGATTGCCAATTTTGGATAGTGTTGCCGGAGCGTCTTGACAAGATCCAGGCCGGAGTTCGAGTGCAGACTGAGGTCCACAATGGCCATGTCGGGCTGGCAGGTCATCAACGCCAGAGCATCTTCGGCACTGCCGGCCGCACAGCAGACGTGCAGGTCCTCATGCAGATTCAGCATTTGGCTTAACCCCTCCCGGATAATGGGGTGGTCATCCACGATCAGGATCTGCGTTGCGCGGCCCGGGCTAGATGGCTTCTGTCGCATGGCCCGGACTCTCTGGTATCGGATAACTGATGGCAACCGTGGTGCCACCCAGGGCATTGCGGGTGATCGTGCAGAAGCCGCCCAGGAGGCTCGCCCGATGACGCAGGTTGTGAAGTCCCAGTCCCGAGGCACGCTCCATTTTTTCCGGGTCGACCCCCACCCCGTCGTCACTGATGGAAAGCCGCTGCATCCCGCCTTCGCGCTCCAGGTCGATCCCGATGTGGTGTCCCTGGCTATACTTCAGCGCGTTATTCACGGCTTCCTGTGCCGCACGGTAAAGGTTGATCTGCATCGGCGGATCCAGCAAGTCCACGTCTGATCCGATGCGCAGCGTGCAGTCTATGCCATCCAGCGCGCAGGTCGTCTGCGCCAGCCCCTGCAGTGCGACCGCAAGGCCACCAGATTCCATGGCGACCGGGTCCAGGCCATGGGCAATCTTGCGAGTCATCAAGGACGCCTGCTTCACCAGTCCGACGATGGTAGCCGCGTCCGCGGCGGCTGGGTGGCCATGCTTCTGCAGTGTTTGATTCAAGGTGGTGCAGTAGAAGCCCAGGCTGGTGAGGTGCTGCCCGAGGCCGTCATGCAGTTCCCGGCCGATGAGTCTCTGCTGCTGATCGCCGATTCGGATCAGTTCCGCCTCCAGCAGACGACGCCGCGCCATCTCCTGCTTCAGTTCATGGTTTGCTCGCTCCAGGTCCCGGGTTCGCTCTTGCACGCGCCGCTCCAGTTCGATGTGGGATGCCTGCAGCAGGCTATGGACGCGTTTCTCCTGGGCATGTGCCGCCACCAGCAGCAGCCCGGTTACTGCCACGACGTTCGCGAAGGCGCACCATCTCACAAGGCTATCCACTGGAGACTCGGCGGCAAAGGGACCGGTGCCGTTCGTGGTGCCCCAGATGGCCACGATTGAGACCAGCAAGGTTGCGAAGGTGGTGCCCAGGTGATCGAAGCGCAGCGCCGCCCAGATGATGAACGGAAGAATCGCCAGGGCTGAAGGATAGTAGCCGTGCCCGGCAAGTTCGGGAGCGCCGAAGATGAGATAACTCGCCCAGAGGATTGCAACGGTCAGTCCGCACGCTTCCACGGCCTGCTTTGCGGAGCGCACAGGGCTACGGCTCGCAAGCAAGCTGAGCAGGGGCGGGGCCACCACCAGCACCCCCATCATGTCACCGAGCCACCATTCCAGGACTGCTTTGCCGTACTCGGAAGCCGACACCCGGCCCGCGCCAAGGAGGGCGGTCGCGCCAATCAGGGCACTCACTGCCGTGCTGACCGTCGCAGCCAGGATGATGAAGGCCAACACGTCCCTGATGCGGTCGAGGGTGATCTGGAATCGGGCCACGCGCTTCAACAACAACGTGGCCGTCAAGGCTGCAGCCGTCGCGCCGAGGCCAATCAGCGCGGCCATTGGCAGTGGCACGCCGACCGACATATTGGCAAGAAAGGAGCCAATGGCAATTCCGGGGGCGGCTGCGAAGCCCATGACAAGGAGCGCAACGAGGGCGATGCCGCTGGAAGGCCACACCAGAGACACTGCACCGCCCACTACTGCATAAGCAAGCCCCAGCTTTGCACTTGCGTAATACGCCAAAGCGACAAATCCGGCATGGACGAAAAGTCTGAGTCTTAAGTTGCGCGGGATAATAAACATTGCTCGCTTCAAACCTCGGGAACAGACACTGTCACATCCAGTCATTTCTATCGTTAAGCGGAATGACGACACTCTTGCGAAAGTGAATGTTCCATGCACCTGCGGCAGATCACGAGCCTGCACCGAATCGATGCAAGGCGAAGTGCTGCAAAACCATGGTGCCGCAACACTACTATGAATCTACGTCAGAACTCCCCTGCGCGGTAAGCGTAGCCGGATGGATTCGATCGCCACCGCGCAGTAATGCAGGGCTGAGTGCCCTGCCCACCGGCTAGGGCAATCCCCTAGCCTCTTTTCGGAAAAAAGCCTTATTCATATGCTTACCGCCAGGGCCTACATTTCATTGGACCTGTACGAAGTTGCGACCCTCAAACTGGAGCGAAAGAAGAATCGTTTCGGTGTTCTTGCAACGACCTGAAATGGAGGTAAAAAAAATGTTAAAAACAGTCATACTGCTCGCTGCGGCGGGTGCGGCGGGTGCGGCGCTTAGTGCCGGAGTTGCCTATGCCGGCATCGGGGCGCGAGATGTCTACACTGACGGCGCCAGCGTGATGGGGCCGCGAGACCCATATACCGATGGGGGCAAGACCACAAAGTTTGACGTCTACTCAGATGGGGCGAAAGTCTCGGATAGACGCGACGTATTCACCGATGGCGCGAGAATCACCAACCGCGACGGACTCGTTAGCGACACCATGTAAGGAACTACAGAAAAAAGTGTCCCCCTCAAAAAATACGTGGCCGGCACTCAGCGTCCCCGGCCACAAACCAGCACCTCCCCCGAGTAACAGCCTCGGGGGATTTTTTTTGCAGTGAGCGGAGCGGCATTGCCGATGCCGCTGCAGCAGCCAACAGAAGAAAAACGCTCCGACCGGTGGCCGGAGCTCAATCGCTGCGGCGGGATCCGACCCTCGCCGCGCGCATCAACCCTCAGTCAGTTGTCCAGAATGCGCCGGGCTGGCCGGATTTCAGTACCGCCATGATGTCGCCGGTGTGCTGGCCGCGCCGTGGGATCACGCCCGCCGCCATGGCCTTGCCGTCGAAACGCGGCGCGGGCGCAGCCTGCAGATGGCCCTCCGCCTCAACGTAGACGCCCCGCGCGACAAGGTGCGGATGCCCGGCGGCCTCTTCGGGGCTCAGCACCGGGCCGAAACACACGTCAGTGTTTTCCAGCAGTGCGCACCATTGCGCGCGAGTCCTGGTGGCAAAGAGTTCTTCAAAGTGCTGATGCAGTTCCGGCCAACGCTCGCGGTCCCATTGCCGGGCGAAACGCGGATCCTCGGTCAGGCCCAGCTTTTCCAGCAGCAGCGCGTAGAACTGCGGCTCGATCGAGCCGAGCGTGACGAACTTCCCGTCCGCGCAGCGGTAGGTCGAATAGAAATGAGAGGCATCGTGGATGTTGTTGCCGCGCTCGCCGGTGATGAAGCCCTTGCGGCGCGTGGACAGCAACAGCTGCAGCATATGGGCCGAGCCATCCACGATTGATGCATCCACCACGGTGCCCTTGCCGGTGGCGCGGGCGTTGAGGATGCCTGACAGCAGCCCCACCGCCAGATAAAGCGCGCCACCGCCAACGTCGCCCACCACGGTAATGGCCGACGATGGCGGCTCTGCCGGCGTGCCATGGTAGTACAGCGCGCCGGAAAGCGAGATGTAGTTGTTGTCATGCCCGGCGGCCTGCGCCATCGGGCCGCTCTGCCCCCACCCTGTCATGCGCCCGTAGACCAGGCGGGGATTGCGTTGCAGGCAGACATCCGGGCCCAGCCCCAGGCGCTCCATGACGCCGGGGCGCATGCCTTCGATCAGCGCGTCGGCATCCTGGATCAGTGCCAGCACCAGCTCACGCCCTTCGGCCGTTTTCAGGTCGGCAACCACCGAGCGCTTGCCCCGGTTCAGCACGTAGCCTTCCGTGGACGGCGCTGCACCGTTGGCCGGCGCCGCGCGTTCCACGGCGATCACATCGGCGCCGAGATCGGCGAGGTGCATCGCGCAGAACGGGCCTGGACCGATTCCGCAAATCTCGACAACTTTTACACCGGAAAGCATGAACGATCCCCCTGATTCAGCATGAAAGTGAAAGTCTTCCGTACAGTACGTTGGAGCTTCGGAGGCTATCAGCCGTCCGGCCGGGCCCGGCCTCCCCGAAACAGGGAGGGGGCGCCCCCGGCCGACGACACCGATCAGTCAAGCGTGATGCGCGCGTTGGCCGCGATCCGTCCCCAGATCTCGGCATCGCGCCGCATCAGCTTCAGGAATGCGTCGGGTTCCAGCGTCCCCGGTTCCAGCCCTTGCTCACGAATTGCCGCTTGCATCGCTGGCTTGGCCAGGATCGCCAGTACCGCTGCGGAAAGCTTGTCCTTCACTGCCTTCGGCGTCGCCGCCGGCACGAACAGGCCATACCAGCCGTTTGGCTCGAAATCGCGGTAGCCCAGTTCGGTAAAGGTCGGCACCTCCGGCAGCAGCGCCAGCCGGCGCTCGCCCGTGACGGCCAGTACCTTGATCTTCGGGGAGTTGAGCGCGGCCTTGCCACTGGCCACATCCACAAACCCGGAACTCACCTGCCCACCCAGCAAGTCCTGGATCAGTGGCGTGCCGCCCTTGTAGGCCACGTGGGTCAGGTCGACGTTCCCCTGCATCCGCAGCAACTCCCCATGCATGTGGGAGGAAGTGCCGTTGCCGTAGGAGCCGTAGCTGATCCTGCCTGGCGTGGCCCTGGCCGCGGATATCAGCTCACTCACGCTGCCAGCGCGAGTGGATACCGGCACAGCGAGTACGTCCGAGGAGAGCGCCAGGCGCGCCAGCGGCGCGAAGTCGCGGAAGGTGTCATAGGGCAGTGACTTGTAGACGCCTTGCAACTGCACCAGCGGCGTGGCGCCCAACAGCAGCGTATAGCCGTCCGGCGCAGTCTTCGCGACCGCCCCTGTGCCAATGGTGCCGCTGGCGCCGGGCTTGTTCTCGACCACCACCGGCTGGCCCCACATCGCCGTCAACTCGCGGCCGAGCAAGCGGGCCACGGTGTCGGACCCGCCTCCGGCCGGAAATGGCACGACCAGCCGGATGGGCTTTTGCGGATAGTCGGAAGCATCCGCCGCGGAACACAAGGCCGGCAGTGCGGTGAGGCAGGCAATCGCGGCCAGCGCGGCACGCCGCCGCTGCGAGGTGATGACAGGCATGGTGGTCCCCAGTAGGCAGGATATGGTCAGTCGATCAGCTCAAACTGCGGCAGGCTCACCTCCGCGCTCACCTGCTCGAACACCACGCGCACCCGCTTGCCGATGGCGATTGCCTCGGCCGGAGCATTGAGGATGTTCGCCATCATGCGCACCCCTTCGTCCAGCTCGACAATGGCCACGGCGTACGGCACGCGCGCCCTCATGAAGGCGTTGGGTGCACGATGGTTGATCGTGAAGGTATAGATCGAGCCAAAGCCGCAGACCTCGGTCCAGTCGACCTGGTCCGATTCGCACGCAAGGCACAGCGTGCGCGGATAGAACTGGCGGTGACCACAGGCGCGGCAGCCCTGCACCACCAACCGGCCCTGCGCCGCCGCATGCCAGTAGCCTTCGGTGATCTCGGTGGGACGCGGCAGGGGACGTTGTGCTTCGCTCATGCTTCAGACTCCGAGGATCATGGTGGTGTTGCAGGAGAAGACCAGTCCGGGCGCATGGCACAGCGCCAGTTCGGCATCGGGCAATTGCCGCTCGCCGCACTCCCCGCGCAACTGGCGCACGGCCTCGATCAGCACGAACATGCCAAACATGCCAGGGTGGCCGTAGGAGAGGCCGCCACCGGAGGTGTTGATGGGGAAGCTGCCACCCGGGCCCAGGGCGCCATCGGCGACGAACGCACCGCCCTCGCCTCGCTTGCAAAAGCCCAGTTCCTCCAGCGACTGGATGACGCCAATCGTGAAGTGGTCATAGATTTGCACCACGTCGATGTCTTCGCGGGTGACGCCAGCCATGCGGAACGCATCGTCCGCCGTCTCGGCGACGCGCGTATCCAGCCAATCAGCCGTGCTGAACGGGGTGTAGTGGTGCGAGAAGGTCTCGGCTGCGCCCATCACATAGACCGGCTTCGACTTCAGGTCTCGGGCACGATCGGCGGAGGTGATGACCAGTGCGCCACCGCCATCCGTGACGAGGCAGCAGTCACGCGTACGCAGCGGCGACGCGATCACGGGCGACGCCATGACCTCCTCGATGCTGGTTTCCTCGCGCCGGTACGCCTTCGGATTCAGTTGCGCCCAGCGCCGCGCCGCCACTGCCACCTCAGCGAGATCCCTGGACGTGGTGCCGTAGCGATGCATGTGCAACTGGGCAACCATTGCGTAGTAGCCGATCGGGCTGAGCTGGCCATAAGGCGCGATGAACTGGCCACGCGGCGAGTCCGGCGTATCTGCGGCGACGGCGCCACTCTTGCGCGAGCCGTCGGACAGTTGCGTACTGCCATAGGTCACCAGCGCCACCGAACACATGCCGGCGGCAATGGCCGCCATCGCATGGCGGATGTGCACCAGGTTGGACATGCCACCCACGTTGCTGGAGTCGACGTACCTTGGCTGGATACCGAGGTATTCGGCCAGCTGCACGGTGGCAAACCGGTCATCGGCATGCGCGAAGACGGCATCCACATCGCGCAGCGACAGCCCCGCGTCCTGCAGGGCCAGCCGTGCGGCCTGCGCCTGCAACTCCAGTGCCGTCTTGCCGGGCACCTTGCCCAGGTCGGATTCCGCGGCACCGACGATGGCGACCGAGCGAGAAAGGTTCTTGGTCATGGTGAATTCAGAGTGCGCGCGCAATGACTTCGCGCATGATTTCGGCCGAACCGCCGTAGATCCGGTTCGGGCGCACGTCGGTGTAGGCACGGGCGATGGGGTATTCGCGCATATAGCCGTAGCCGCCAAAGAACTGCATCAGGTCATCGATGGCGCGCGTCGCCTCGCCAGCCCAGAATTTGGCCATGGCAGCGCCATCCGGCGTCAGCGTGCCGGCCAGGTATTGTTCAAGGCAGCTATCGACGAAGGCACGCGTGGCGCAGGCATGTGTCTTGATTTCAGCCAGGCGGAAGCGGATAAACTGGTTCTCGATCAGCGCCTTATCGAAGGCGCGGCGTTCCTTGACATGCGTGATGGTCCAATCAAGCGCCACCTCCAGCGCCACGGCACAACGCAAAGCGATCAGCACGCGCTCACGCACCAGGCCACTCATGGCGTAGCCGAAGCCGGCATTGCGCTCGCCGACCAGCATGTCGTCCGGCACGAAGACGTCCTCGAAGAAGAGTTCAGCGGTGTCCTGCGCCTTCTGGCCGATCTTGTCCAGCAGGCGACCGCGGCTGAATCCGGGGCTGGTGGTGTCGACCCAGAACAGGCTGATGCCGCGCGCACCGGCCGCCGGCTCTGTCTTGGCGAACACCAGCACGCGGTCGGCGTGGTAGCCGTTGGTGATAAAGGTCTTCTGACCGTTGAGCCGGTAACCACCATCCACCTTGACAGCGCTGGTGCGGATGGCCTTCAGGTCGCTGCCCGCCCCCGGCTCAGTCATCGCGATCGAGCCAACCACATCGCCGCTGGCCATGCGCGGCAGGAACTCACGCTTTTGCGCCTCGGTGCCAAACTCCAGCAGGTACGGCGCGACGTTCTCCGAGTGCGTGGTGAACCCGGTCACGCCGCTGGCCAGGGCCCGGGCGATTTCTTCCACCACGATGACGCTGTGCAGGAAGTCGCCGCCGGCACCGCCGTAGGCTTCGGGCAAGCCGGGGCACAGCAGGCCGTGGGCGCCGGCATCGCGCCAGAGGCCGCGCGGAACCAGGCCGGCAGCTTCCCATTCGGCGTGTCCAGGCATGACCTTGTCAGCCAGGAAACGGGCGACGCTGTCGCGATACATCTCGTGCTCCGGCGCGAACATCTTGCGCGGCGCGTGGTAGCTGGCTTCTTGTCGGGACATGGCATCAGGTGCGCTTAATGCGCGATTCGGTTTTCGGTTGGCCAGTAGCTGGCCTTGACGGCACGCTTGAGCAGCTTGCCGGTTTCGGTGCGCGGCAGCGCCGCGACGAAGTCGACTGAGCGCGGGCATTTGATCGGGGAGATCCTGCTGCGGCAAAGCGCAATCAGTTCTTCAGCCAGCGCCGGCGACGCCCCCTCCGGCTCGTGCAACTGGACCACCGCCTTCACTTCCTCGCCGAACTCGGTATTTGGCACGCCGACCACCGCCACGTCGAAGACTGCCGGATGGCTCATCAGCACGTTCTCGGATTCCTGCGGATAGATGTTGACGCCGCCCGAGACAATGGTGTTGGCAAGGCGGTCCGTGAGATAAAGGAAGCCATCGGCATCGACGTAGCCGACGTCCCCATACGTGGCCCACCCACGGTCGTTATAGACCTGCCGGGTTTTCTCCGGATCATTGTGGTAGGCAAAGGTCCCGCCGCCGGAGAAGTAGACAACGCCGGTCTGGCCCTGCGGCACTTCATTGCCATCGTCGCCGACGATGTGTACCTGCCCGAATTCGGGCCGTCCGACCGCCCCCTTGTGCGCGAGCCATTCCACGGAGTCCAGCGAGGTGCGCCCGACCAGTTCGGTGCCGCTGTAGAACTCATAGAGGATCGGTCCCCACCAGTCGATCATCTGCTGCTTGACTGAGATCGGACACGGCGCGGCGGCGTGGATCGCATAGCGCATGGTGGACAGGTTGAAGCGATCGCGCTCAGCAGTGGTCAGGCGCAGCAAGCGCACGAACATCGTCGGCACCCACTGGCTATGGGTCACGCCGTAGCGCGCGATCGCATCCAGCGCCGCCAGCGGCTCGAACTTCTCCATCAGGATCGACGTGCCACCGGCCCGCATCGTGGCCATGTTCCAGCGTACCGGGGCAGTGTGATAGAACGGCGCGGTCGACAGATAGACCGTGTCGCGGTCCAACGACTTCCAGCCCAGGCGAGGGTCATCACCGGTGCGGAAGAAAGCGTTGGCGCCTTGCAGTGGCCGCTTGATGCCCTTGGGCCTGCCTGTGGTGCCGGACGAGTATGAGAAGTCAGTTCCCTCTATCGTGCGCGGCAACTTGACATCGGCCGGCATCTGCTCCAGCCACGCTTCGTAGTTGCTGTAACCCGGCTCGCAGCCATCTAGCAGCACCCGCGTGACCCGAAGCGATGCCAGGTCGCCAAGGGTCTGCGCCGAGCAAAACAGCACCCGGGCGCCGCAGTCCTGCACGATGTACTCCACCTCGTCGGCTTTCAGGTGACGGCTGATCGTGGTGTAGTACAAGCCAATGCGGTGCGCGGCCCAGAGGATCTCGAAATAGCGGATATGGTTCTCCAGCAGCACCGCTATGCCGTCGCCTTCGCGCAGGCCAGCGGCCAGCAGCGCGGCAGCGCACCGGCGCGAACGCTGCTCCAGCTCAGCCCACGTCACCGCCTGGCCGGACGGCACCATGCGGTAGGCAACCCGGTCGGGCGTGGCACGGGCGAATTGCTCGATCACGGACATCTTGACTCCTTGATTACGTATGCAGGTCGGCGACGCCGTGGCTGAGCACGACCACATTGCGCTCATCGGCGAGCGCACGGAACTGGACCTGCCCTTCGCCGCGCCACATCTCCACGCGCAGCGTTTCACCAGGCACGAATGGCGATGAAAAACGCACCGAAAGACTGGCCAGGCGCGACGGATCACCACCGCAAGCCTGCTTCAGCAGCGCCCGGCATGCCATGCCGTAAGTGCAAAGGCCATGCAGGATCGGCCGCGCGAAGCCCGCCTGCCGGGCGGCGGCGGGCAGCGCGTGGATGGGATTGCGATCGCCATTGAGGCGGTACAGCAAGGCCGCGGAAGGCTGGGTCGGCATCGACATGGTCATGTCAGGCGCGCGCTCCGGCACCGCGGGCAATGGTTCGAGCGGTGCATCGCCGGGCGTGGCGGCGGAGGCAAAGCCACCGTCGGCCCGGCAGAACGACACATGCTCGACGGTCGCCAGCAACTCGCCGCTGGCCTGGTCCTCGATGCGCCGCTCAGTGACCACCAGCGCGCCCTTGCCAGCGCCCTTGTCCACCACGCGGCTGACGCGCGTCTGGCTGCGTACCGCGCCAGACGCCGCGGGCACCGCAAAAAAGCGCATCCGGTGCTCGCCGTGCAGGATCTGCATCCAGTCGATGCCCGTACCCGGGTCGCTTGCCCACGCACCCGGCGCGCCGACGGTGGCGAGGAAGGTGGGCACCACGCTCAGTCCTTCCTCAAAGACAAAGGGCAAGTCCGCCTCGTCCATCGGATCGGTGCCGAAGCCGACGCTCAGCGCATAGCGAATGCTGTCATTCGCCGCATAGCTGGAAACCTGGTCAAAGAACGCCCACGAGCGCAGGCGGTGATAGTCGATGGCCATCGCTGCGTACCTCCGTTTTCAGATCGGGTCCCAGGAAAACACTTCGGGCGAGCGCTCCAGCGGCGTGAAGGCGCGCTTCACCGCCGGCACGGCATGTTCCGCCAGCGTCTCCAGCGTCCAGCCTTCGGCGCGATGCACCGACGCCACCGGGCGCGGCTGGCTCATGACGATCAGTTCATTGCCGCGCACGGCCAGCACCTGGCCATTGACGTCGGCCGAAGCATCGCCGGACAGGAACGCGGCAACCGGGGCAACCTGCTCTGGCTTCATCGCCTGCATCCGCGCAAGGCGCTTCTTCTCGGCCTCGGTTTCGCTGGGCAGCGTACCGATCAGGCGGCTCCAGGCGAACGGCGCAATGCAGTTGGAACGGACATTGAAGCGGGCCATGTCCAGGGCAATCGACTTCGACAGGGCCACGATGCCAAGCTTGGCGGCGGCGTAGTTGGCCTGGCCGAAATTGCCGACCAGGCCGGCAGTCGATGTCATGTGGACGAACGTGCCGCTTTGCTGTTCCTTGAAATAAGGCGCCGCGGCACGGCTGACAAAGTAAGCGCCGCCCAGGTGCACATCCAGTACCGCCTGCCATTCGGCGGTGCTCATCTTGTGGAAGATGCGGTCGCGCAGGATGCCGGCGTTGTTGATCACGCCATCGATGCGGCCAAACTCGCGGATGGCGGTATCGACAATGGCCTGCGCGCTCTCGGCCGTCGCGACCGAATCGGTGCTCGCCGCAGCCTTCCCGCCGGCTGCACGGATCTCGTCAACCACCTTCTGGGCTGGTCCGGCATCACTGCCCTCCCCACTGCCGCTGGAGCCCAGGTCGTTGACAACCACCCTGGCGCCCTGCGCGCCGAGCAGCATGGCAATGGCACGGCCGATGCCATTGCCGGCTCCGGTGACGACGATGACTTTGTCCTTGAAATTGTTTTGCATGGCGTTGTCTGCAAGAAGAGAGTGATGAATTTGTTCGCGCTTACTCGGGCTTGATGTTTCCGTCCTTGATGACCTGCTCCCAGCGGGCCTTTTCGGCGCGCACGAAGCTGTCGAACTGCCGCGTCGATCCGCCTGCCGCCGTACCACCCTGCTGCGCCAGCTTCTCGCGCAGTGCAGGATCAGCCAGCGCCTTGTTGACGGCAACGTTCAACGCCTGCACCACCGCAGGCGGCGTCCTGGATGAGACGAACAGGCCGAGCCAGACGGAAACGTCGAAATCGCGGTAACCGGATTCGGCCATGGTCGGCGTATCCGGGAGCTCCGGGGCACGCTGCCTGGTCGTGACGGCAAGCGCGCGCAGCTTGCCGGCGCGGACCAGCGGCAGCGCGGTGATGAGGTTGTCCACCATGAAATCGACTTGCCCTGCCACCAGGTCGGTCAGCGCCGGTGATGCGCCCCGATAGATCACGTCGACGGCGGTAATGCCGGCACGCTGCTTCAGCAGGTCCCCGGCGAGATGGCCGGAAGAGCCACTCGTCGACACGGCCATGGACAAGCCGTTGGGGCGCGTCCTGGCATAGGCCGTCAGCTCGGCAATGGTCTTGACCGGCAGTTTCGGGTTGACCACCACAACGTCCGGCATCGTCAGCACATGCGCCACAGGTGCAAAGTCTTCGAACTTGTAAGGCAGCTTGTCGTGCAACGCGTAGTTGGCCGCATTGGGGCCAAGGCTGCCCATCACCAGCGTGTGGCCGTCCGGTTCCGCGCGCAGCATGGCCTGCATCCCGATCACGCCACCCGCGCCAGGCAGGTTCTCCACGACAACGGGCTGCCCCAGTTGCTCAGACAGCGTCTTGCCGAGCAGGCGGCTGGTCAGGTCGAGGATGCCGCCGGGCGAACTGGGCGCGATCAGGCGCAAGGGACGTTTGGCCTGGAAGGTCTCGGGGGACGGATTGGCGAATGCAAGGCCCGAGGTGGACACGACAGCAAGGCAGGCTAGCGCCTGGCAAAGAAAACGCCGCTTCATGGTTGTCTCCTGTTTAATTTTTTCGGACATTTATGTCCGCCTAGCGGTCATTATTGCCCGTTTTTCCGAACTTTACGTCCGGCCTTGCTACAATGTCAACCTGAAATCAGACCAATGACCTGGCTCGCACAGACATGACTACTACCGACAACGATGGCTTCGTACGCTCTTTTGCTCGCGGATTGGCCGTTATCCACGCACTCGGGCGCAGCGGCACGCACACCGTTGCCAGCATCACGGCATCCACTGGCCTGCCGCGGACCGTGGTGCGCCGGATCCTGCTGACGCTGTGCGAGTTGGGTTATGCGGCGGAATCCGAAACGCGGGGTTTTCGCCTGACGCCGAAGATCCTTACCCTCGGCATGACCTACCTGACCTCGCTGCCCTTCTGGGGGCACGCGCAACGCGCGCTGGAAACCCTGTGGACGCAGGTCACGGAGTCGTGCGGCATGTGTGTGTTCGACGGGCACGATGCGGTGTATGTCCTGCGCATTCCGTCGCTCAAGATCCGCTCATTGGGACTTGGCGTGGGCAGCCATGTGCCGGCCTTCGCCACGGCGCCAGGCCGGGCGGTACTGGGCTTCCAGACCACGGAATTCCTCGCGCAGTTTCTGGACGAGGCCTCCCTGCGCGCCTACACGGACCGCACCGTGCACGACAAGGCGGCATTGCTTGAAGCGTTCGCTGCCGTGCGCCGCGATGGCTATGCGTGGGTGGATGGAGAATTCGACCAGCACATCGCAGGCCTGGCGGTACCGGTGCGCGACGAGCACCACAACGTGGTGGCATCCATCAGCGTCAACCTGCCCTCGGGCGAAGTCACGCGGGAGGAAGCGGTGAAGCGCTTCCTGCCCCCCTTGCGAGCCGCTGCGGAACAATTGACTGGCCTGGCGCCGGCATTCCTGAATCCAGTCGTGGTGCCGATGCAGCGTGAAGCAGCGATCAGCTGATGCAGCCTTGAGCAAGGCCGCCTGCCGGCGAGCTCCTACTTCCAGTGTTGCTTGCGAAGTTCGTGCTTGAGCACCTTGCCAACGCTCGACAAAGGCAACGCCTCCACGAATTCGACGCTGCGAGGGACTTTGTAGCTGGCAATGCGTTCGCGGCAGTGGGACTGGATCGTCTCCAATGTCGCACTGGCTCCCTGCCTGAGCACGATGACAGCATGCACGGACTCGCCCCATTTTTCGTGTGGCACGCCAATGACTGCCGACTGCGCGACCGCAGGATGGCTCGCCAGCGCCGCCTCGACCTCCGCCGAGTAGACGTTTTCGCCGCCCGAGATGATCATGTCCTTGATGCGGTCGCACAGGAACACGAAGCCGTCTTCATCCATGTAGCCGCCGTCACCGGTATGCATCCAGCCGTTACGGACGGCTGCAGCGGTCTGCTCGGGCTGGTTCCAGTAGCCCAGCATCACGCCGGGGCCGCGCACCGCGATCTCGCCGACCATGCCGCGCGGCACCTCGTTGCCCTCAGGATCGACGATCCTGACCTCAGTGGTGAACGCCGGCAGGCCGACCGAACGCATGCGGCCGTTGGCCAGCGATTCCTCGTTGTGGTACTCCGGCCCCAGCAAGGTCGCCACTGGCGACAGCTCGGTCATCCCATAGCCCTGGCTGAATCCGGCCTTCGGGAACGCGGCGCGTGCGCGCTGCAGCAGCGTCAGCGACATCGGCGACGCGCCATAGCGCAGCGCGCGCAGCGACGAGACATCCGGCGTCGCGGCACGCTCCGGATGCTGGTCGAGCCAGTCCAGGCACATCTGGATCATGGTTGGCGCCAGCAGCAGGTCTGTGACCTGGTCTCGCGCGACGGCTTGCATGACGCGACCCGGGTCGAACGCGTCCATCGGGACGTGCGTGCCGTTGGCCAGGAATACAGTGTTGATCGCAGACAGGCACGCCAGGTGGAACATCGGCATGACATGCAACATCGTACCGCCGAGGGTCGCCGTGCCGGCCATCAGGCCATTGCTCGCTGACGAAACCAGGTTGCCATGGCTCAGCATCACACCCTTGGGAAAGCCTGTGGTGCCGCCGGTATAAAAGATGCCGGCAAGATCGCTGCCCCGGCGCAGGCGGTCTTCCATCGGCTGGTTTTCCGCAATCAGCACCTCGTACGAGATCATGCCCGGCGGGACCTCGCCGTCGCCCGCATAGATGACGTGCCGCAGGCCCTTGCTGTCCGCAGCCACCCTGGCGGCCACTGTCTTGAACGTGTCGTCGACGATCAGCACTGATGTGCCCGAATCCTCAAACGAGTAGAGGATCTCCGCCGCGCTCCAGCGGATGTTGACCGGGTTCAGCACGGCGCCGGCCCAGGGCACTGCCATGTAGTACTCGATATAGCGCGCCGAGTTGAGCGAGAACATCGCGACGCGGTCGCCGTCCTCGACACCCAGCTTGCGCAGGCCTGCGGCCAGCCGCGCGACGCGCTCCCCCAGCCCGGCAAAGGTCAAGCTGCGGCCCATGTAGCGCACCGCTTCGGCATTGGGTCGCTGCTGCATGGAACGGTGCAGCGCCTGGGTCATGTACATGTCTGGGTCTCCGTCATCCGCCGCATGCCCTGGCGGTGCAGGCCGCTGCGTCCGCAAGGACACCGGCCATCTGTTTTTGTCGCCGCCAGATGCCCCGCCTCGCAGGTTGGTGGGCAGGCTGGCGGCTTTAAGCTGCCAACTCAGAAGTTGGCGCCTGGGCCACCGCCGCAGTAGAGCACCTGTCCCGACAGGAAGTTCGACTCCGGCGTGCACAGCAGGTACACCGCGCCCGCCGCTTCTTCCGCCTTGCCGGGACGGCCCAGCGGGATCACACGGCTGGCGTTGTCCAGCATCGCCTGCTGCACCCCAACCTTGATCTCGCGGCCCTCGATGCTGACCGTCTTCGACTGGTCGCCGGCCAGCGCCTGCGTCAGCCGCGTCTCGATCAGGCCAAACGCGACGGCGTTGACATTGACCTTCAGGCGCCCCCATTCCTTGGCCAGCGTCTTGGTCATGCCGAGGATACCGGCCTTGGCCGTCGAATAGTTCGACTGGCCGGCATTGCCGCCGGCAGCACCCGACGAGATACTCACGATCTTGCGGAACACCTCGCGGCCTTCGGCGGCTTCGGCCTTGGCGGCAGCCGATATCACCGGCTGGGCGGCGCGCAGGATGCGGAACGGGGCAGTCAGGTGGCAGTCGATGATGGCGTACCACTGCTCGTCGGTCATCTTCTGGATCACGTTGTCCCAGGTGTAGCCGGCGTTGTTGATGATGATGTCGATGCCCTTGAAGTGCTTCACCGCGGTGCCCACCAGGCGATCGGCAAAATCGGGGGCGGTCACGCTGCCGGCACAGGCCACGGCCTCGCCGCCTTGCGACTTGATCAGTTCGACGACTTCGTGGGCCGGATCGGCGTCGAGGTCGTTCACCACCACGCGGGCGCCTTCGGACGCCAGCTTCAGGGCCACTTCACGGCCAATGCCACGGCCCGAGCCGGTAACGATGGCGGACTTGCCTGCGAGTTTGCTCATGGTATTTTCTTCCTTGCTACAGAGATCCGGTTGTCCGGGTTCAGCCCAGCGCCACGGTGGCTTCGCCGAGCAGCTTGTCTTCACCGTACTGGTTGGTGCTCCTGATCGCGATCTTGACGCGCTTTTCGCCGTCGGCTTCCAGCTTCTCGACGATTTCACCGGTGCAGGTCGGCTGGTTGCCAAGGTGCGTGATACCGGTGAAGCGGATCGCCACCCCGCGCAGTGCGGTCTGCGGGACCCAGCCGGTCAGCAGGCGCCCGAGGTAGGCCGCCGACAGCATGCCGTGGGCGAACACGTCCGGCATGCGCGACTTGCGGGCAAAGTCGATATCGATGTGGATCGGGTTATGGTCGCCGGAAGCGCCGGCATACAGGGCCAGCGTGGTGCGGTTGATCGCGGGCAGCGTCAGCGCAGGCAGCTTGTCGCCAACCTTCACGTCGTCAAAACGGGGGGCTTGCATGGTTCTCTTCTCCTTCTGCGCGATCAGCCGCGGCGTTCCACCAGGGTGCTGCGCATGTCAGCGACGTGTTCGCCGTTCTGGTTGGTCACGCGGGTGGTGTTGACGACAAAGTGGAGCGCGCCACCCTTCTTGTCGTAGACGTCGCTGACCGTCGTGTCGAAGTGCAGTGTGTCGCCGGCGTAGGCCATGCGGTGGTAGTCGAAAGCCTGTTCAGCGTGCAGGATACGGCCCAGGTCCACTTGCAGCACCTTCATGCGATCGATGCCCGATGCGGCCGACACATCGCTGTTCAGGCACATGAAGAACGTCGGCGGCACCGGCAGTGAGCGGTGCCCCGCGTCGCGGGCGGCGGCTTCGTCGATATAGACCGGATTCGTTTCGCCGGTTGCCTTGGCGAAGAAGCGCAGGCGCCCCTTCTCCACCTCGATGGAGCCCTTGCCGAGGTCCATCCCAATCATGCTCTTGTCAGCCATCTGATCTCCTCTGGATTGTCGGGGCAGAGCGCGAACCCAGCCGCGTCCTGCCTGGATCTGGTTCAGCCGCGGCCGTACAGCGTCACCACACAGGCGCCGCCCAGGCCGAGGTTGTGCTGCAGCGCCAGCTGCGCGCCTTCCACCTGCGTCGGACCGGCGCTGCCGCGGATCTGGCGAGTCAGCTCGTAGCACTGCGCGAGGCCGGTGGCGCCCAAGGGGTGGCCCTTCGACAGCAAGCCACCCGACGGGTTGACCACAACCTTGCCGCCGTAGGTGTTGTCACCGTCCAGCACCATTTTCTCGGCCTCGCCGATCCTGGCAAAACCCAGCGACTCATAGGTCAGCAGTTCGTTCTGCGCGAAGCAGTCGTGCAGTTCGCAGACCTGGATATCCGACGGGCCGACGCCAGCCTGCTCGTACACGGCCTGCGCGCCCGCCTCGGCCATATGGAAGCCCACCAGGCTGATCATCGACGGCGGCTCGAAGCTCGGGGCCACGTCGGTGGTGAGAGACTGGGCCAGGATGCGCACGTCGGTGCGCAGGTTGTGCCGCTTCGCGAAGGCTTCGGTGCAGACAATGGCGGCAGCGGCGCCGCAGGTCGGCGGGCAGGCCATCGAGCGGGTCATCACGCCCGGCCACATCACCTTCTCGGCCATCACCTCTTCTTCCGAGACAACGGTGCGAAACACGGCCAGCGGGTTGTTGGCGGCGTGGCGGCTGGCCTTGGCGCGGATCCTGGCGAAGGTCTCGAGCTTCGTGCCGTACCGCTGCATGTGCTCGCGGCCGGCGCCACCGAACAGCGTCAGCGCGCGCGGCACGCCGGCCTCGACCGCGTCCTGCACCATCGGGGCGGCAAGATTGGTGAACTCGACCATGGCCGCCTCGCGGTCAGTCCACGCGCTCTTCAGCGGGCCCGGCTGCATGAACTCGAAGCCCAGCGCCAGCGCGCATTCCACCGCGCCGCTCTCCACCGCCTGGCGCGCCAGGAACAAGGCCGATGAACCGGTCGAGCAGTTGTTGTTGACGTTGACGATGGGGATTCCGGTTACGCCTACCTTGTACAGCGCCGCCTGGCCGCAGGTCGAGTCGCCATACACGTAGCCAACGTAGGCCTGCTGGATCTTGTCGTACGAGAGGCCGGCATCCTCCAGCGCCAGCCGGGTGGCGTTGGCGGCCATCACGGCGTACGGGTCGCTCTGGCCGGGCTTCTTGAACGGGATCATGCCGACGCCGGCAACTACAGCGTGCTTGGACATTGTCTTGTCTCCTTGGAACTGGGGGGAATTACAGCTTGCGCGAGATCAGCTCGCGCATGACCTCGTTGGAACCGCCGTAGACCCGCGCCACGCGCGTGTCGACGAAAGCGCGGGCGATCGGATACTCGAGCATGTAGCCGTAGCCGCCGTGCAGCTGCACCATATCGTCGATGCACTTCCACAGGACTTCCGTGGCATGCAGCTTGGCGATGGCGGCTTCCTCCCCGCTGAGGCGGCGGCGCATATGCTCGCCGAGGTAGTAATCCACCATCGTGCGCAGCGCCACCGACTGGGCCTTGACGTCGGCGAGCTTGAACCTGGTGTTCTGGAAGTCCCAGACGGTCTGCCCGAAGGCTTTGCGGTCCTTGACGTACTCAGTGGTCTGCGCCAGCAGGCGTTCGAGCCTGGCGGCGGCGCTGACGGCGATGATGAAGCGCTCCTGCGCAAGGTCGTGCATCAGGTAGCCGAAGCCCTTGTTTTCCTCGCCCAGCAGGTTGGTTGCCGGCACGCGGACGTTGTCGAAGAACAGTTCGGCGGTGTCCTGCGAGTGCATGCCAACCTTCTGCAGCTTGCGGCCGCGGCGGAATCCCTCACGGTTGGTCTCGACCATGATCAGGCTGATGCCCTTGGCCCCGGCCGACGGGTCGGTCTTGCAAACCACCATCACCATG
Source organism: Cupriavidus sp. CP313 (assembly GCF_054072015.1). Classification (NCBI taxonomy): domain Bacteria; kingdom Pseudomonadati; phylum Pseudomonadota; class Betaproteobacteria; order Burkholderiales; family Burkholderiaceae; genus Cupriavidus; species Cupriavidus sp. CP313. The sequence continues at coordinate 398,608 of NZ_JBSVZB010000003.1, forward strand.
TCGGATATGAAGCCGTTGGAGATGAAGGTCTTGCTGCCGTTGATGACCCAGTCGTCGCCATCCCGCACGGCGGTGGTACGGCACGCCTTGACATCCGAGCCGCCGCCGGGCTCGGTGATGGCGACCGCCAGCACCGTTTCGCCGGCGCAGACGCCTGGCAGCCACTTCTGCTTCTGCGCTTCGGTGCCCAGGCGGACGATGTACGGCGCAACGATGTCGGAGTGCAGGCCGAACGAAATGCTGCAGCCGGTAAACGCCATTTCCTCGGCGAGGATCGCGGCGTGGCCGAAGTCGCCGCCGCCACCGCCGTATTCCACCGGCAACGCCGTGCATAACAGGCCTTCGCGCCCGGCCTTGAGCCAGGTTTCGCGGTCGACGATACCGTCCGCCCACCATTGCTCCTGGCGCGGCAGGCATTCGCGCTCCAGGAACCGGCGCACGGTGGTGCGGAACTGCTCGTGATCTTCACGATAGACACTACGGAGGACTTCCACGAAGACTTCTCCCTGTTCGGTGTTGGACCAGGCTGGGCGGCTGGCATGTCAGGCCGGCCCGCGGTGAGCCAATGATGCGGCGCGGGCCCCTCCACCACCCCTCCCCGGTTTGGGTAGTCTTCCCCTCCCCCTGCGGCGGTTACGGATGGGGCGTCAGCGTCACCTCGCGGATACGAGCAGCACCTCGCCGTGGCGGCGCGATGCCTGTCGGCAAGCCGCGCCGGCCAAAGGCCGGAATACCCAAGGGAGAAAGCGCGGACACGCGCCTGGCGTTAGTGGCCGGATGGACGGCCGGAGGGGCGGCCAGGCGCGTCGGCCTGCAGGTCGCGCAGCAACGCCACCGCTTCGTCACGGCCGGTCACACCCAGCTTGATGTAGATATTCTTCAGGTGCCACTTCACCGTCTCGGGCGAGACGGACAGGGTGCGCGCCACCATCTTGTTCGACATTGCCTGCGAGATCAGCTGCAGGACCTCGGCCTCGCGTTCACTCAGCGTCTTGATCGGCGCAGAGCGGCGCGTGGCGGCGACCGGCGCCGCATGGGCGCGCCACCGGCCTGATGCCTCCTGAAGACGTCTCGCATAGAAGGCCAGCACCGGGTCGAGCGCCTGCGCCTGCAGAAATTCGCCCATCAGCTTCATGCCCCCGTTGGCGGCGTCCAGCAGGCTGCGCACCATGCCGAACCGCAGTCCATAGCGCAGGGCCTCGCACAGATGGTGCTGCGCGGCGCGTGCATTGCCGCGCCCCTGCTCGGCAACCGCGCACTGCATCAGCACAATGGCAACGTGCCGGCCGCGAGCGGCCAGCTGCACGCTGTCCAGCAGCGGCTTCAGGCGCGCCATGGCGCCGTCGTAGTCGTGCCGGTGCAGGCACAATCCGCTGCCGGCCAGCTGCGCAACGACGTTGACCTCCCACGTCGGGCTGCGGGCCGCACTTTCCGAGGACAGCTTCTGCGCACGGGCGACGGTTGCCTCGGCCAGGTCGATTTCACCTTGCTGCAACTGCCAACGCGAACGGATGCCAAGTGCGATCACCAGCAGGCGGTCGAGGCGGTGCTGCACTGCGTAGTCTTCGAGACGGTCGAGGTAAGCCGCGGCCTCCAGGCGTCTTCCCGCGACGCGGTGCGACAGCGCGAGCGTCAGCAAGGCACGCAGCACCGCATCGGGGACCGCAACCGCTTCCAGTTGCTCGATCCGCTTCTCCAGCAGTTCGCAGACCGCATCGATTTCATTGAGTTCGTACAGGGTCTCGCTCAGCAGCACCGCTGCCATGTGCGCGGCGCCCACATACACGCCGCCGAGCTGCTCGGCCTCGCTCAGTACCTGGCGGAACACGGGCTCGGCCTGCAGGATCTTTCCTTCCATCGACAAGCTGAGGCCGGACAGGCAGCGTCCGATCAGGCCGCTGACCATGGCGCCGCCCTGCAGCGTGCTGTCGGCCAGCACCTGGCGCGCGCGCTCGTACTCGCCACGGTGCATGTGGACCCAGCCCATCACATTGCCGCGCGCGGTCAGCAGGAAGTCGTCCGCGTCAGCGGGCACGCGCTCCAGTTCAGGCAGCAAGGCCGCCGCCGCGCCGATGTCATCCTGCATCAGCGCCATGCCGCCCCGCAGCACCGTGACGGCGTAGCGCTCGCGTTCGCCCAGGGCGGCGGCTTGCGTCGCCAGCCGCCCGATCGCCTCAGCCGTTGCGTCGAGATGGCACGAGCGCAGGTCGATGTGCGCTTGCAGCATTTGCAGCGCAAAGCGCGACTCGACCTGCCTGGCGGGGAGCAAGCGCAGCAGGCTGGTAAGCCGGCCAAGACCGCCGCGCGCCAGCAGTTCGGAAGCGCGGGCCTGGATCGCGTCCGCGGCGGCATCTTCCTCGCCGGCGAGCACCGCGTGCCGGACCGCTTCGTCAACGTACTCGCGCTGCGCGAACCAGCGCCAGGCAGCCGCGTGCAGCGCTTGCTGCTGCGCGCGGGACATGGCCGCAACACGCGCAAGCAACACTTCGCGCAGCAAGGGGTGGAGACGATACCAGCTCTCATGGTCGTGGCCACTCACCTGGATCAGGAACAGATTGCTGCTGTCGAGCCTGACCAGCCGTGTGATCATGCGCGCCACCGCCCGCGGCTCGCCCACCAGCGTTGCGCACAAGTGCGCGCTGAAGCGGCTGCAAATGGCCACGCAGGTCAGCAGCTTCTGGTCGTCGGCGTCGAGCTGGCACAGTACCTCGCGCTCGAAATACTGGGCGAAGGCGCTCGCATCGCGCAACGCAATGGGCGAAAATCCGGCGCCGTGCTTGGCCTTGATATCCAGGGCGAACAGTTGCAGCCCGGCGACCCAGCCATCGGTCAGCTCATGCAGCCGCCGGGCGTCGCGCGGGCTGATCTCGCCCAGTTGCTCGCGCAGGTAGGCCTCCGATTCCTCAAGGCTGAAGCGCAGGTCACGCAAATCGAAGACGGTAAGCAGCCCTTGCGACTGCATGCGCGCCAGCGACAGCGGCAACTGGCTGCGCGAGCACAGCACCAGGTGCAGCTGCGGCGGCGCGTAGTCAAGCAGCCATTGCAGCGCCTGCCAGATGCGCCCGTCCTCGATATGGTGGACGTCGTCAAGCATCAGGACCAGGTCGCGCGGCTGGCTGGCAATCGCCTCGATCAGCGTCACCACCCAATGCTCTACCCGGGAAGCGTCGCTGCCGTCCCCGGTCAGATCGGCGGCTTTGCCCGCGATTTCGGCGTCGACCAGCGCAATGCTGGCAAGCAGGCAGTCGAAGAAGCGCGCTGGTTCATTGTCCTCTTCGGCCACCGACAGCCACGCAACCTCAAAGCCGACCGAAACCAGTGCCTTGCGCCAGGTCACGAGCGTCGAGGTCTTTCCGCATCCGGCCGGCCCCTGGACCACCACACAACGCCGATGCCGCGCTTCGAGCAGGCGTTCGGCCAACGCATCGCGGACCAACGGCCGCCGTGCCAGGCGCGGGGGCACCAGCTTGGTACCGGCAATCGGCTCTGGATGATGCGAAGACATGTGTGGGTTGCGCCGGCCTGATCACTCCGGCAGCGCTTTGCATTGGGAACGAAACATTATAGGGCTGTGGTCTGCGGGGGAGCCATCAGGAGGATTGCGGTGGCGTCGTCCGCATAGCCCACAGCGACCGCAGCGCAGGTGCGCTCTCCAGTGCATCGCGCACCAGGCCGATTCGCGCCGTGCGGGCCCAAGGATCCGGGCCTCCGCAAACCATCCTCGCATTCACAGCAGGCGCTCCGCCTCCTCGATCAGGGCGGTGGGCGACAGCATGTCGGCACGCGCGAAACGCACCAGTGCGACGGACCGCACCAGCGGCGGATCGCCCGGGACATGGGCAGTGAGCAGGTCGATGTCGTATGCCGGCCCCGCGCTGTCCGCCGCGAGCAGCACGTTCATGGCACTAAGCCGCAAGTGTCTTTGCTCAATGGAAAAGCAGGAGCGTGCGTCCGCCAGGACCTCGGCCAGGCATTCCAGCTGACGGTCAAGCGCCCCGGTTTCGGGGCCGAGTTGCGCAAGTTCCTGCTCGTTCGCGGCAATCTGCCCGCTCAGGCCGGCCTGCTCGCCGGGACTTGCGTCGGCATCGCCGCCGAGCACCGAACGCATGCCGGTGCCTTGCTGTTGGAGCAGGCGCAGGCGCGCCACCAGCAGCGCCTGCTCGCGCGCGAGTACGTCGCGGCGAGACTTGCCGGCAGCGAAACGTGCGAGACCCTCCATGCTGAACTGATCGAACATGCGCCGGACAATTTCCTCGCGCAGCGCTGCCTCGCTGCGAGCGATGATCCTGATCTTGTGATCGCCGAAACTGACGGTGGTTTGCGGCACTTCCGTGCGCATGACATCCCCTTCCAGCGCAACCCCGAGCGTGCGCCGCTCGGTCATCGCCATCCCCAGCACCGCAAACGCCTGCGGCGTATCGGGCGACTGTTCGAAGAACGCTCGCAATTCAGGAGAGCGGCTGAAGGCCAGCTGCACGTCACGCGGCGTGCCGAAGAAGGCGTGAATACAGGGGTCGTCACCCCATGCCTGCACGCTGGCCTCCCGAGGCGCGGGAAGACTCTGGACGAGTTCGCGCACGTAGTCCTGCGCTTGCTCGAGCGCAGGCCGAAGCCGCTGCCGGTAGCGTGACACCAGCCGCAAGCGCGGATAAATCCGGGTCACGCGCTCGGCCAGCTCGGCAATCTCTTGCTTGTCGTGCGCATGGACTCGCGCATTGCGCCGGCGCAACCACCCCAGAAAACCCATCGGCATGCTCCCACCCTCCGCCTGCCCGGCCGCTCCGCTGTTTAGTCAGGCTCCCGGCGCCGCCTTACTCAGCGGGCATTCTTGGGCGTGACAGAAATGGCAAGGGCTTCGGTGTAGACGGCCTGCACCTGGTCACCGGGTCGAACCGCCTTCAGTTGCTTCGGATCCTCGACATGCACGTCCACCGTCTTGCCTCTTGGCCCCTTGAGCGTCACCATGCCGGTCTTGGCGTTGACGGCCACCACATCGGCAGTGACCGTCACCTCGCGCCCGACCATGCCGCCGGGCTTGGCGCCAGGAGCGGCCCGGTCGGCGGTCTCGCGTTCGGTGCTGGAGCGCATGCCACTCTGCCTGGCGAGATTCACTGACAAGGCCTGCGTGTATTCGACGGTGACCATGTCGCCCACACGGAGCTGCTCGAAGTTGCGCACGTCCTCGCCGACCTGTACGTCCGTGACCTTGCCCTGCTTGTTCTTGAGCGAAATGGTGCGCGTGGCGGCATCGATGGCCACCACCGTGGCGGTGGCCTTGATCGTGCCGGTGGTCTTGGTAGCCCCCACGCCCGACACTGTGTCCACGCGAGTCTCGGGCTGTGCCAGCACCGGAAGAGTTGCCGCGGCAAGTGCCGCCGCCACGATTAGCTTGCTGGGATTCATGACGTACTCCTCGAGCCCCGTCTGGTGGCATGCCGTGGTTCGGCGGCGCCGGCACGACGCTGGCGCTTCTACCGGAAAGGTCTATAAACCATAGCATACGGACGGTTATTCGCCTGCCCCGCGCCCCTCACTCCACATTTGCGTTGGCGTTCACGGACTGGGCCCTGGTTCAGGTATTCGACTATCCAGGCACGTGGGAGGCATGCCAATGCATCAACCCAAGATCGTCGTGGTCGGCGCAGGACTGGTTGGCGGCTCGGCGGCGCTGTTTGCGGCCGTGGCCATCCCGAGCGCAGAGGTGGTCATCATCGATGTTGCCCGAATCCGGGCCGAAGGGCAGGCGCTGGACCTCGCCCACTCCGCTGCATTCTGGGGAAACAATCGTTTCTATGCGGGCGACTATGAGAACGCGCGCGACGCGGACGTCGTCGTCATCACCGCCGGCGTCGGCGTGAAGCCAGGGCAGACTCGCCTGGACCTGGCCAAGACCAATGCGGGCATCGCGGCGGAAATCGTGGATCGCATTGCGCCCTTGGCCCCGGATGCCATCTACGTCATCGCGACCAACCCCTGCGATGTGTTGGCCGGCGTCGTTTTTGACCGCCTGCGCTGCGCACGGGAGCGCGTCATCAGCACCGGCACCTCTCTCGACACCGGACGACTGCGATCGCTTCTCTCCGAGCGGCTGGGCGTCGTGGCGCCGGGGATTCACGCGTACGTTGTCGGCGAACACGGCGAATCCGCAGTCATCGTATGGTCCGGCGCAACGGTCTCCGGCATGCCCCTCGAAACCTTCCTGTCCAGGACCGGCAAGGAACTGGGGCCAGCCAGCCGCGATCTGATCCTGCGCTCCGTGCACGAGGCGGCCAAGCTCATCAAGGAAGGCAAGGGCGCTACCCACTATGGGATCGCCAGTGCGATCGGGCGAATTTGTCAGGCCATCGTGCATAACGCCGACCTCATTCTCACTGTTGGCATCGTGCATCCCGAAGTCGAAGGCGTGCCAGAGGTGTGTTTGTCGCTGCCGATGGTGGTCAATGGCGGCGGAGCGCAGTTGCTGGCTTACCCGGAACTCAACCCCACCGAGCGCGAGGGCCTGCGGCGCAGCGCGCGCATCGTCAAGGAGGCAACCGACAGCGTGCTGCTGGACCGGTAGGGACATTGCGCACGCTCCGGGGTACCGAGCCACGCCGCCGCCAGGAGGTTGATCATGGATGTATCGCCCGCTAAGGCTCCACCGCCTGCAAGCTCCCCGGCCAAAAAACCCGCGGTCCCCGCAGGGCATCTCAGAGATCTCTGGAGATTTCTTGTCCCGGTGGGAATCGGCATCGTGCTCTGGTTCCTGCCGGCGCCGGCCGGCCTGGAGGTGAAGGCGTGGCACATGTTCGCGGTATTTGTCGCCACCATCGCCGGCATCATGACCGCCCCCCTGCCCATGGCGGCGGTCGCCATCATCGGCGCCACGGCAGGCGTGCTTGTTGGTGTCGTGTCCTTTGCCGACGTCACCAAATCCACGGGCACGGACCTGGTCTGGCTGGTGATGCTCGCCTTCTTCATTTCCCGAGGCGTGATCAAGACCGGGCTGGGGCGCCGCATTGCCTTGCTGTTCATGCGGCTGCTGGGCAAGCGAACCGTGGGACTTGGTTATGGGCTGGCCCTGACCGAACTCATGATCTCGCCCGCCATGCCAAGCATCACCGCCCGCGCCGGCGGGGTGATGCTGCCGATTACCAAGGCGATAGCGGAAGTCCTTGGCAGCCATGCCAATGACCCGGCATCCCGCGGCAAGGTGGGAAGCTACCTGATCCTCTGCGCCTTCCACGCGAACATCATTACCGCAGGCATGTTCATCACGGCGATGGCTGGCAATCCCCTTGCGGTCAAGCTGGCCGCGGACCAGGGCGTCTCGATCAGCTGGCTCGACTGGGCAGTGGCCGCATCGGTTCCCGGCCTGGTGTGCCTGGCCATCATTCCGGTCGCCATGCTGTGGATTGTCCAGCCGCAGATCCGCCAGACACCCGATGCAACGGCCCTGGCCCAAAGGGAACTCGTCGCCCTGGGCCCCATCTCCGCCAAGGAAATCATCATGGCGGCAATCTTCCTTGGCTTGCTGGTGCTCTGGATTTTCGGTGAGGACCTGGCCATCGGCGCAACGCTGGCGGCGGCTCTCGGCGTCTCGTTGCTGTTCATCACCGGCGTGCTGACCTGGGAAGATGCACTGAACGAGAAGTCCGCCTGGGACACTATGATCTGGATCGGCCTGCTGATCATGCTGGCCTCCAAGCTCAATGAGTACGGCATGGTTTCCTGGTTCGGCAAGGAGTTCGGGGCACACCTCGAGGGCTTCCACAGGCTGGCCGTCTATATGCTGGTGGCGGCGATCTATTGCTACGTTCACTACTTCTTCGCCAGCGCCACGGCACATATCAGCGCCCTCTTCCCCCTATCCATGGCGCTGATGGTCGCGGCCGGCATCCCGCCGTTCACCGCGGCGGTCGCCCTTGGCGTCCTGAGCAATGTCAACGGTTGCCTGACCCAATATGGCATCGGCTCCGGACCGGTCATGTTCGGCGCGGGCTATGTCACCCAGGGGGAATGGTGGAAGGCTGGCTTTCTGATGAGCCTTATCTACATGTTCGTCTGGCTGGTGATCGGTCCGCTTTGGTGGCAGTTCCTCGGGCACGTCTGACACCGCACCGGGCAAGAAAATGAGCCAGCCCCCTGATCGGGGAGCTGGCTCCGGGCTTCGCCCAGTGTGCACTATCAAGCACTTTTATCCATTCCTTGGTTGTTGGAGCAACTCGCGCCAATCAGGCATCCCTACCCGACTGGCGGCGTCGCTAACAATAGCTTACATACACGGACATCCGGTTGAATTACCCTCCGCTGCCAGAACCTTGCCCGCCCGGGCCCACCACACGAAAAACAGGCACACATGAAGAAGATCCACGCGTACCCGCTGATGGCAATGGCCATGCTGACTACCGCCTCGGGGGCCGCCTTTGCGCAGCATGTTGTCGGGGGGATGGGCGAGGAAGTCAGGATCGGCGCGTTCGCCGGTCCGACGCACCGCACCGACAGCAATCGCGGCATGCCCACCGGGCGCAGGTTCAATACGGCAAAGCCAGGCAGGCAAGTCGCCGACCCGCGCAGCGCACGCCCGACCAGCGCGCGCGGACCTGCACCCACGCTCCCCGGCAAGCATTTGCCATAGCCGCGCGCATACGTTCGCGATCATCCTTGATCGCCGACGCAACAACCCGCGCGCCCACGCTGCCCGCGCCTTGGACAAGCCCGAATCCGCGCTGTTATATTGCGTGGATCGATCCTGGTCCAACCTATATGGCACGCACGCTTTTGCCCGCCGCGCTGGCGGCATCGCTCTACGGTTGCGCCGGCGCCCCGTCCTTCAGCCTGTTCGGTGCCTATTTCCCGCTCTGGCTCCTGAGCGCCGTGCTTGGCATTGCCGGCGCGGTCGTGTCCTATCGGATCTTTATCATGACGGGCTGGGCGGAAACGGTCCGCTACCAGCTTCTGGTCAACACGGCGATCGGCGTCATGATTGCTGAAATCGTCTGGCTACTGGGTACGGGACACGCTCTATGAAAATGGCCGGCCTCCGCAAAAGCCCGCTGCGCGGCAAACTGATTGCCCTGGTCATCGTCCTGCTGGCCGCCCTGCTGTCCTTCTACGCCTACCATCGCACGCTTCGGTTCCCGGCATCGGACGATGCCTCGCTCGATGCCGACCTGGTCCACGTAGCGTCGCCGGTCGGCGGCCGGATAGCGCGCATCCATGTGGCGGAGAACCAGCTGGTGGCCAAGGGCGATGTCCTGTTCGAGATCGATCCGGTGCCGTATCAGCTGGCCGTGGCCCAGGCCCGTGCCGACCTGGAACTGGCGCAGGCAACCCTTGGCACGCGGCGGCGCACGATTGCCACCGAGCAGGCCACGGCGGCGGTGGCGTCGGACCAGATCGCCCGGGCCGAGCAGAACTACGCGCTCACGGCGCGCACGGTGGAACGGTTGCGCCCGCTGGCTGCGGACGGCTACGTGCCCAAGCAGCAGCTGGACCAGGCGCAGGTGGCGCAGCGCGACGCCGCGGTGACGCTGAAGCAGGCCAACGTGCAGCGCGCCGCCACGGCGCAGGCGGTCGGTGATGAAGCCGGCGCCATCGCCACCGTGCATGCGCGCGAGGCGGCGCTGGCGATTGCGCGGCGCGCGCTGGACGACACCGTGGTGCGCGCCCCGCATGCCGGCCGCGTGAGCGGGCTGACGGTGCTGTCCGGCGAGGTCGTGCTCCCCAACCAGTCGCTGTTCCTGCTGGTGCATACCGGGGAATGGTTCGCGGTGGCGAACTTCCGCGAGACTTACCTGGCTGATATCCATGTCGGCGACTGTGCCACGGTCTACTCGATGATCGACCGGCGCCAGGCCATCCGCGGGAAGGTGGAAGGCATCGGTGTCGGCATCGCCGATACCGACCGCGTGAACCTGCCGCGCTCCCTGCCCTATGTCCAGCCGTCCGTGAACTGGGTACGCGTGGCCAAACGCTTCCCGGTGCGCATCAAGCTGGCAGATCCGCCGGAAGCGCTGGCGAGGGTGGGCGCGAGCGCAACCGTCGAGATCAGGCATGGCGCAGCCTGCAGCTGACAAGTTGCGCCTGGGCCTGGCGGATATCCGGGCCCTGCTGGCGCCGCTCCCCGGCCGTGCGGCGGCCACCACGCGCATCACGGTGGCCTGCACCCTGACGGTACTGGTGACCAGTATCTACGGCACCCCTGAAGCGGCCATCTCCGCTTATGTGATCTTCTTCATCAACCGGGCCGACCGCACCTCCAGCATCGTCATGAGCGTGGCTGCGCTGGTGCTGGTCAGCATGATCATCGGCCTGGTGATATGGCTCGCCGATTTCAGCGTCGACGACCCGCTGCGCCGCGTGGCGTGCATGGCGGTGGTGTCGGCGGCCGTACTGTTCCTGGCCTCGGCCAGCAAGCTGCGGCCGGTCGGCGCCATCGTGGCAATGATCATCGGCTTTGGGCTCGACGAACTCGGACTGGTGCCGTCTGGCGAAATCGCCACGCGTGCCCTGCTCTATACCTGGCTGATGGTGGCGATTCCCCTCGGCGTCAACGTGGTGGTCAACCTGGTGCTGGGCCCGGCGCCGCGCCGGCTGGCGACCGACCGCCTGGCGCATTGCCTGCGGCTTGCTGCGCGCAGCCTGCAGGCTCCCGATGGTGACCCCGAGGCGCTGCACGAGGCATTGCGCGATGGCGTCCAGCCCATTGCCGGCTGGCTGAAGCTGGCGAAGATCGAAGGCAGCATCGACGCGCAGGATCTGCTGGCACTACGGCAGGCCGCGTCGTCGACCATGGCGATCCTGCTGGCGGCAGATGTCGCACGCCGGCAGACGGGGGCGCAACTGCCGGCAGCCGTTGCCGTGCCCATCGCCACCATGCTCGACGACATGGCGCGCATGCTCGATGCCGGCGGCTATCCGGTGGAAATCGGGCTGAGCGTGCCCGGTCTTGCAGGGCTGCCGCCCGTGCAGGCAGCGGTTGCCGCGGAACTTGTCGGCGCCATCAACCGCTACGCGGAGCCAGGCGACCCAGCGCCGCAGGAGCAAGCCGACCAGGCGCATGGCGGCTTCCTCGATGCCGACGCGTTCTCGAATCCGGTCCATGTCCGCTACGCCCTCAAGACCACCGGCGCGGCAATGTTCTGCTACTTGCTGTATCAGCAGCTGAACTGGCCCGGCATTCATACCTGCTTTATCACCTGCTACCTGGTGTCGCTTGGCACCGCGGCGGAAACCGTGGAAAAGCTGACGCTGCGGCTGGCCGGCTGCCTGGTCGGCGCGGTGATCGGCACGGCAGCCATGGTCTACGTGGTGCCTTCACTCACCTCGGTGGGCGGGCTGATGCTGCTGGTGTTTGCCGGCACGTGGATTTCGGCATGGGTGGCGCAGGGCTCGCCGCGCATTGCCTACGCAGGCTTCCAGGTGGCGTTTGCGTTCTACCTGTGCGTCATCCAGGGTTCCGGACCGGGCTTTGACCTGACCATTGCGCGCGACCGGGTGATTGGCGTGGTGCTGGGCAATCTCGTTGTGTACCTGGTCTTCACGCGGATCTGGCCAGTCAGTATTGCCAGCCGCATCGAGGCGGCACTGGCGGCACTGGTCACGCAATGGCAGCGACTGACCGAGGCGCGCCGGCCCGATGCACGACGCAGCCATGCCGCGGCCGCCATGGCACTGCACGGCGAGATCACGCAGGACCTGATCCTGGCCAACTATGAACCCGCATCGGTCGGCCCGGGGCGGGACTGGATCGAAGACCGGCGCCGGCGCCTGGCCGTGCTCGATGCGATTGCAGGGCCCGTGTTCCTGCTCGCGGAACGCTTTCCCGGCGACCCGGAAGTTGCACGACGATTGCACACGCTGCAGGCAACCGACGCTGTAGCGCCAACCGCGCACGCTGCCAACGGCACCCACGATGCACAAGCCGACAAGGTCCGTCACGCCCTGCTGGCCATGGTCGACCGGCGCCTGGCGGATTCGCCAGTCGAGGCACCGGCTGCGACCTCTCCAACTTCCATTCATGCGCAAACCTGATTCGCTGGCGATCCCGCTGACACTGGCCGCCGCCGTGACGCTGGCCGGATGTGCCACCGCGTCGCTCGACCTGGCCCCGCCGGCCTCCGACCGGCCCTGGCAGCCCGAGACTACCGCGTCCGGCGAGATCGTGGCGGGCGCGGCCAGCAAGCCGGCGCCGGCAACCCGGCCATCCGACTACACGCTGCCGGCCAACACCGCACTGGCGTCCGTGCCCCCGCCTGCCGCACTCGATACCACGCACGCGTACACGCTGCCCGAGCTGATCGACCTGGCCGAATCCACCAACCCGCTGACCCGGATTGCCTGGAACGACGCGCGCAATGCCGCACTGGCCGCCGGCATCGCCAGGAGCAGCTACCTGCCGTACATCTCCGCGGCAGCGATGGGCGGCTACCAGAACGGGCACAGCGCCTCGTCCACGGCGCTGGGCACGCTGGGCGCGAACGCCTCGACGCATGGCGCGATCTCGGTGCTGTCGCTGCAGTGGCTGCTGTTCGATTTCGGCGAGCGCGCGGGTATTGTCGATGCCGCTGAACAGGTATCGATTGCCGCGAACATCGGCTTTACCGGAGCACACCAGAAGATCATTCACGAAGTCAGCACGGCGTTCTATCGCTACCAGGCCGCGCGTTCGCGCGCGACCACCGTGCAGCAGGCGATGCGCAACGCCGATGCCGTGCTTGCCGCCGCCAAGGCACGCTACCAACGCGGCATCGGCACCGTGGTGGAAGTCGCCCAGGCCACGCAGAATCGTGCGCAGACCAACCTCGCCACGGTGCAGGCGCAAGGGGCCGAGACCGATGCCTACCTGGCACTGGTCACGGCCATCGGCATCTCCCCGCTTTCCAGGCCCAGCATTGCCGAGATGCCGGTGCGGCCCCTGTCGCCGGCCATGCGCAGCTCGATCGAACAGATCGTTGAACGTGCCATTGCAAGCCGGCCTGACGTGCTGGCGGCCTATGCCATCGAACGCGCCAGCCAGGCCAAGGTCAAGGCGGCCGAGGCCGGCTTCATGCCGAAGGTATTCATGTCGGCATTCACGTCGTACGCGTCCGGCGGCTCGTCAATCACCGCGATTCCGCCGATTGGCCAGCAGCCACCCACGGTCAACCTGAATGGCTACCGCTACGGCGCCAGCGTGTTCCTGGGCGTGACGGTACCGATCTACGACGGCGGGGTGCGCTCCGCGGTGCTGGCCCAGGCGCGCAACGACGCCGACAGCGCGTCGGCCAGGCTGACGCGCGCCAAGGAAGAGTCCGTGCGCCAGGTCGTGGTCAGCCAGAGCGCACTCGAATCGAGCCTGGCCGCCTATGATGCGGCCAGGGCCTTGGCCGAGGCCGCGCAGACCACCTATGACGCAACCTTCGCCGCGTATAGCAAGGGCGTGGGGTCAGTCACCGAAGCCAATCTGGCGCAGAACCAGTTGCTGCTGGCGCGCAATGCGTCTGCCGACGCCTATAACGGGGCGCTCGCCGCTGCGGCGACATTGGCGCTGGCGACGGGGTCGATTGGCGCGGTGCGCGATGGGGGTGGATGGCCGGTGCGGTGACGCAGCCCGGGCGTGCGCTCCCCGCGTCGGGGACGACAGGAATTGGGGCGAATCCTTGTGGCACGCGCGCTTTCGCACGCACGAGAATGCGGACGGTCCCAAGCCCAGGTCAGCCCTGCCGCGGCTGCACCGTCGCCGCAAGGCCGGGCTTGCGCAGCATTTTCTCGACATCCCCCGCATGCAGTTCCTCTAGCTGGATCAACTGCCGCGCATACTCCTCCAGGGCGACGGAGCGGCCCTCGACCAGGCTTAACAGCTCACGGTACAGATCCAGGGCCCGCATCTCCGTCGCAAGCGATTCACGCAGGATCGCGCCGATATCGGTCGTGTGGCTGTCCAGAAGTTCGCCGATGCCAAGCGAGGGATAGGCGCCGAGGGTCGTGATCCATTCGCCTGCCTGGTGCGCGTGCAGCAGCGACTCATTCGCCTGCTCACGCAGCCACGACACGATGGGAATGCGGCCGAAGCCGAATATCAGGAACGAATAGTGCGTGTAGCGCACAACCCCGGCGAGCTCAGCTTCGAGTATTCGATCCAGCACGCCAACAACCTTTTCCTGTTCGATTTCCGACATGGCAGATTCCTCCCTGAAGTGGGTTCGGACTGCAAGCCGGCACCCGTAGCCAGGGCGCCGCGCAATCCCGTCATTAGCGGTAGACGAGGACAGGGACCCGGCAGTGGGTAAGAACCTTCTGGGTTTCACTGCCCACCAGCAGGCCCTCCAGCCCCCTGCGGCCGTGCGACGCCATGAAGATCACGTCACACCCGTGCCTCGCGGCGGCATCGATGATGCCCTTGTAGGGTACCGAGGTCGTCATATCCGTTTCGCATGTGACTCCCGCTGCCTTGGCTGCAGCGACAACCTCCTCCAGCCTGGCGCTTGCATGTGCGGCCTCCTGCTCTTCGAAGGCCTTGCGCCGGGGATGGCCGGCATCGCCTGACGCCACGTAGGGATACTCTTCCATGCACGTATAGGCCGTCAGCCTGGCGCCGCCGGCTTTGACAAAGCCAATGGCCGCCTCCATTGCCATTCTTGAAAGTTCCGAGCCATCGGTGGCCAACAAAATGTGCTTGAACACGATTCTTCTCCTTAGGCTATTGATCCCGGCGGGCAGCGACAGCCCACTAGTCAAAGTTCAGTATGGACAAGAATCCGCCTCTCGCCACCCACGCCGATGCACCTGCGCACGCGCCGACGCAGCCGCGGGGCCCTCACCCATCGATCTTGAAGCCGATATCCTTGATGAACTGCCCCCAGCGCGCATGATCGGCCCGGATCTGCGCGGCGAAGGCCTCAGGCGTGACCGCCTGCGGCGGCAGCACGCCAACGCCTGCCAGCCGCTTCTGGTAGGCCGGATCGGCCAGCACCTTGCGCACCGCAGCAGAGACGGCATCGACCGTGGCCTTGGGCATGGCCTTGGGACCAAACAGCGCGAAATAGCCGCTGAGCTGCTCCATCTCCGGGAAGCCCTGCTCCCGGAAGGTAAGCGCCCCGGGCGCCAGATCGGAGCGCTCCGCGATGGTGGTGGCCAGCACCTTGGTCTTGCCGGCCTGGTATAGCGGCACGCCGGTGGTCAGGCCGTCGATCATCAGCGGTACCACGCCGCCCACGAGGTCCTGCGTGGCCGGCGCCGAGCCCTTGTACAGCACCGGCTCAAGGTTGGTGCCGGCCAGCCGGTTGAACAGCAGCGGACCAAAGTGCGACGACGTGCCCGGACCGTATGAGGCCGAATGGATCGGCTTGGTCGGGTTCGCCTTGGCATAGGCGATCAGTTCCTTCAGCGTGGAATACGGCGCATCCTTGTTGGCCGCCAGCAGCACCGGGGCGCGGCCGAGTTCCGCCAGCGCGGTGAGGTCGGTCAACGGGTCGTAGGGAACGCGATTGATATGCGCGCCCGAGGTGGCCGAGGAACCCAGCGTCACCAGCAGCGTCTGCCCGTCGTTCTTGGCGCGGATCACGTCCTGCGTGGCGGGAATGGTGGCCCCGCCGGGCTTGTTCTCCACCACCACCGACTGCCCGGTCACGCGCGTCAGGTAGTCGGCAAACAAGCGTGCCACCACGTCGGTGCCGCCACCAGGCGGATAGGCCACGACCAGCCGGATGGCGCGCGCCGGCCACTGCTGCGCCATGGCGTGCGGCGCGACGCCGGCGGTCGCCGCGATGGCCGCGGCGCTCAGGAACTGTCGACGATCCATGTATGAAGTCTCCGCGTCATTGTTGTGCGCCGCGCTGGCGGCGGGTACTTCATTTTAGGGGGTGATGCGCCGTGGGACAGGCCCGGGTTTTCCACCATGCAGCGGAGCCGGGCGCGGACTGCCGGTGGCTTGCATGCTTTGCATTCGCCTACATCGCCTGCGAGCTGTTGCCGTTGTCGTCCCGCGTCATGCGCTGCGTTTCTGGCGAGCCCAGGCGGGCGCCTCGGCCTTCCTGACAGCCCTGACAGGCTGGCGTCACCGTTCCAACCACCTCCGTTGGCTATAAACCAGCATGCCAATGACTTGTGGATCCGGCGGGTCCGACTGCCATGCCTGCGTTCTCCCTCACCTCCTATCTCCTCACGGCGCTCGGCCCTTACGCACGACGCTTGTGGTTTGCAGCCGCCGCGCTCTGCGTGCTCGCGCTCGGCACGCTCGGCCTGGTCCGGCGCAGCCTGTCCGATGCGCCCCCACCGCCGCCACCGCCTGTTCCTGTGCGCGTGGCGCGCGTGGAGGCACGCGACGTCGCCCGCCAGGCGGAAAGCGTCGGCACCGTTCGCCCCTTGCGCGACGTGGTGGTGCGCACGCAGATCGACGGCCAGCTGATGCGCCTGCATGTGCGCGAAGGCCAGATCAACGAGTTCCAGACCGACACCAACAAGTACTAGGTGGTGCTTGAAGTCGACGACGACGGGCGCGGGCATATCGAGACGCTGCAGTCGTTCCGCCTGCGATCCCCTGTGTCGGGCGAGATGGTGCCGCTTGCCGCGGTGGCGAGCATCGCGCCGCCGGGCGCCGGGCCGGTATCGATCCTGCACCACGGCATGCTCCCTGCAGTCAACCTGTCTTTCAACCTCGCGCCGGGCGCACCTCTGGGCGATGCGGTGGCACGGCTGGAGCAGGTACGGCAGCGCATCGGCATGCCGGCCGCCATCCAGCGCACGTTCCTGGGTTCGGCCCAGGCTTTCCAGGAGGCCATGGCCGGGCAGCCCTGGCTGATCCTGGCGGCGCTGCTGGCGGTCTACATCATCCTTGGCGTGCTCTTTGACATCCTCCCCCTCCCTAAAGAGAGGGGATTCCCTCTGCAGGCGATCGATGTCCCGATCGGGCAAGAATATTTAGCGCGGCGTTCACATCGCGATCATGTACAGCACCGCATTCACTGCATATCCACTGCCTTATTCCAAGGTCTGCGATACCTTTCGGCCTCTCCGGCGGCATCGTGCCGCACGAAGAGCAGACCTGGGTGGTGAAACGTTCGTCGACTTCCTCATACCACGCGCCATGCGCAATCGCCTTGTACGCGAGCATTGTGCGGAAGGACGACCAGCCCGCATCGACGACGGACTTCGCCATGCTGGTCCTGGCGAGGCCGGCGGCATTCACATTACCCACCGCGATGTAATCGAAGTCCCACACGATGCGATGCGAGAGCTTGTGCAGGAAGTCACGCCTCGCATTGGCGATGCGCGCGTTGAGGTTCATTGCCCGTCGTTTCTTGCGCGCCCGCTGCGCCTTGGCAAGGGCTTGCTCGAGTCGGCCAAGGTGACGCGGATTCTCGATCTTCTCGCCGGTGGAGAGTGTGGCAAGGTCCTTCAAGCCGAGATCGATGCCGACGCCGCGTGCCGCGTGCCGGGGACCGGGGACCGGGGACCGGGGACCGGGGACCGGGGACCGGGCGTGAGTATCGGCAACTTCGATCACGATGTTCAGGAACCAGTTGCCTCGCGCGTCGCGGGAGAAATTGGTGCCGTCCTTGATCTTGCCTTCGGGAAGGGGGCGGGAGTTGAAAACGCGAAACGTATTGCCGGAAAAGCGGAACGCATCGCCAGAACGCTTGAGATCCCGCCCCTTGAGCGGCACCCAGCCGAGGGATCTGCGGCCGCGATAGCGCAGGTACGGCCGGCGATGCTGGCTACGCGACTTGGGGTACTGCTCGCAAACCGCGTTGACGGTGCCGGAATGGATACGGAGTTCCTTGCTGCTGCCGGTGGTCAACACGTTCAGATCGAAACCCGTGGGCCATTTCTTGCCCCATTTCAGCGCGTGCTTCTGCGTGTCATTGCAGAAGTTCCAGACGTAGTTCACCGCACGGCTCTGCTGATTGAGCAGGCCGTTCAGCGACTTCACCCGGTGGCGATAGACGAGAAGCATGCCGGTCATTCTAATTTGGGATTGCTTGCTGCCGGCAGCACTCCTTTCACTCCCCGCCCTGAAGGTCGGGGTTTCGCGGAGCAAGTCTGATGAAAGCCTGGTGCATCCGCTGACGATCCTGTCCACGCTGCCGTCGGCGGCCATCGGCGCGCTCGCGCTGCTGTGGCTGGGCGGGTTCGACTTTTCCATCATGGCGCTGATCGGCGTGATCCTGCTGATCGGCATCGTCAAGAAGAACGGCATCCTGCTGATCGATTTTGCGCTGGAGGCGCAGCGCACCCGCGGCATCAGCGCCGGCCAGGCGATCTACGAGGCGGCGCTCACACGTTTCCGCCCGATCATGATGACCACGCTGGCCGCATTGCTGGGCGCGGTGCCGCTGATGCTGGGCTTCGGCACCGGCGCGGAACTGCGCCAGCCGCTGGGCGTGGCCGTGGTAGGCGGCCTGCTGCTCAGCCAGGCGCTGACGCTCTTCACCACGCCAGTGGTCTACCTCGCGCTGGACCGGCTGTCCCGCTATCGCCGGCCCCTGGCGGAGGCGGCGCTGGGCGCTGCCACAACAAATGGGCCATGATGGCTGCATGGGCGGCGGACTGCGGGAATACGGGGCCACCGCAGCGCCGTTGAGATGACGGCCAGGCGTATCGATAAACGCCGCCGGGCCTTTCCGTCGCTGTCGTTGCGCGCGGCCTCAGCCGTTCGCATCAGCGGGCCGTGGCCCGCTGCGCGCGCCGTCCGTATACGTGTCGCGCGGGTCACGCACCCGGGCGCCGTCGCTATACACATCGAAGCGGCCCTTGGCTGTCGCCGCGCTGGCCGCGCCATCGGTATACGGGTCAACGGGCCGCGGTGCAGCCTTGGCCGACAACGAAATGCTTGCGCCGATCATCATCAGCAAGGTCGGGATCAGGGCGTGCAGCAGCGCGCGCCGATGCGTGCCGCCGCGGATCCACAGCAGGCGTGCCCGGCGCGTGCCTGCGCCCCGCGCGGAACGGTGGCCTGTGCTGTCGTGGTGGTGGGATCGCTTGGATGAGGTCATGGAAAGACTCCTGTGCATGTGGGAAAACCGGCCCGGCCGGGCACGCATGGAGTCTAGGGAGCGCAGCCGACGCCACCCTGACGCAACGCTGACAATTGCGTCAGGGTGGATCGGCAGCGCGCCTTCAAACAGTCTTTTCCACCAGCGTGAACAATAGCGGCACGTGCACCTGTCATGCTTGCGGAGCGGGCGCCGCAAGGCTTGGCTGCACAGCTTCGGTGCGGCACCGGGAAACTGACAGGATTGACAGGTTGGAGCCGCACACATCTTCTATATTGCTTAGATCCCGAGGATTGGACCAATGAAACTCCTGCTGGTCGAAGATGAGATCAAGACGGTCGATTACCTGCGCCGCGGCCTGTCCGAGAATGGCTACGTGGTCGACACCGCGCACAACGGCGTGGACGGCCTGCACCTGGCCTGTACCGAGCCCTACGACGCGATCGTGCTCGACGTCATGCTGCCCGCGCTGGATGGCGTCTCGGTGCTGAAGTCTTTGCGCCGCGAGCAGCAGACCCCTGTGCTGATGCTGACCGCGCGCGACGACCTGGATGACCGCCTCAATGCCTTCGATGCCGGCGCCGATGACTACCTGTCCAAGCCCTTCTCCTTCCTGGAACTACTGGCCCGGCTCAACGTACTGACGCGGCGCGGCCGGCAGACGGAGCCGTCGCAGCTGACCGTGGGCGACCTGCGCATCGACCTGCTGTCGCGGCGCGCCACGCGCGGCACGCGGCGCCTGGAACTGAGCGCACGCGAATTCACGCTGTTGTCAGTGCTGGCCAGGCGGCAGGCGCAGATCGTGTCCAAGACCGCGATTACGGAACTGGTCTGGGACATCTCGTTCGACTGCAACACCAACGTGGTCGAAGTCGCCGTCAAGCGTTTGCGCGCCAAGCTGGACTGGCCCGGCGAACCCAAGCTGCTGCATACCATCCGCGGCATGGGTTACGTGCTGGAGCCCCGCGACGGGTTGGGCGCATGAACCGGCAACGCTCGATCGCGGCGCGGCTGGCCGCCATGTTCGGGCTGGCGGCAGCCCTGGTCTTCACCATCACCGGCATGGTGCTGTACCGCGTGCAGTGCGTGGAACTGGAAAAGCGCCAGCTCGAAGAGATCCGCGCCCGCTTCGACCTGGCCGGCACCAAGGCCGCGGGCCTGGGCACTGAAAAGCAATGGGAGCACTTTGCCGCCATGCTGCGCACCCTGACGCCGGCCGACCACAGCGTGCGCTACTTTGTCGAAAGCACTGATCCCCGCTTCGACTACGGCGAGCCCTTCCCGCGCGAGGCCGACACCAGTCCGCGCGCACCCGACGTGTGGGCGGTGGAGTTCGGCGACAACCGCTTCCTGATGCTGAAGCGCAGCATCCCGGCGCTGCGTGACCGCCCCGAGGTGGCACTCGCGGTCGCGGTGGACCAGGCGGCGTTCTTCGCGACCAGCCGCACGCTTGGCATCGCTCTGGTGGTGTCGTCGGTGCTCGGCGTGATCGCGGTGAGCCTGCTTGGGTGGCGCATTGCCAAGTCCGGCCTGGCGCCGATCGAGCGCCTGTCGCAACATGCCGGCGCACTCGATCCCAAGCAGCTGGAGCGCCTGCCCGACGCCGACCTGCCCGCCGAGCTATGCGGCCTGGTGCATGCCTTCAACGGCGCGCTCGACAAGCTCGAGCACGCCTACCAGCAGCTATCCGCCTTCAATGCCGACGTGGCGCACGAACTGCGCACGCCGCTGGGCAATGTCATCGGCCAGACCCAGGTGGCGCTGTCGCGCCCGCGCAGCACTGAACAGCTTGAAGAGATCCTGCAGTCCAACCTGGAAGACCTGGAGCGCCTGAGCCGCATCGTGATCGACATGCTGTTCGTGGCGCAGTCCGACCGCGGGGCGCTGGCGCGCGACCTGGTCGAGGTCTCGGTCGCCCAGGAAGTCCGGCGCAGCGCGGACTTCCTCGACATGCTGTTCGAGGAAGCCGGCGCCACGCTGCACGTGACCGGCGATGCACGCGTGCGTGTCAACGTCTCGCTGCTGCAGCGCGCGCTGACCAACCTGATGAGCAACGCCCTGCAGCACGGCCGGCCCGGGCGGCCGGTAACGGTCACGATCGCGCAATCGGCGGACACGCTGACCATCGCCGTGCGCAATGAATCCGATCGCCTGTCCACGATCCGGCCCGACCGCCTCTTCGATCGCTTCTACCGCGCCGACGCCGCGCGCAGCGACAGCCGGCAGAACCACGGATTGGGGCTGGCCATCGTCAAGGCAATCGCCACCATGCACGGCGGCGGCGTGTTCGCGCAGGTGCAGACGGACGCGATCCGGATCGGCATGACACTGCCGGTCAGCGAGCCGGCGCAAGCCGCACCCGCGCCGGCACGGCCGCTGCCGCGCCCCGCGACGGCCTGATTGCGGCGTGTTCGTGCCTCAGGCCGCCCCCCGGAGCGGCCCGAACCGCTCCACGTACAACCCCGCCACCCAATCGACAAACACCCGCACCCGCGGCGCCAGCTGCCGGTGGAACGGATACAGCGCTGACACCGGCAAGTCCGGGCAGGGCCAGGCCTCAAGCACCGGCACCAACCGTCCCGCGCGCAGGTGCTCTTCCACGCGGAAGCGCGGCACCTGGATCAGGCCGCAGCCGGCCAGGGCCGCGCTGGTATAGCACTCGGCATCGCTCACCGAGATCCAGCCGCGCGCCTTGAACTCCTGAACCTCGCCATCGACGGTCAGCGTGAAGGGATAACGGTTGTCATGGCTGCGCGAGAAGAACCCCACGCCGATGTGTTGCGCCAGTTCCGACGGGTGTTGCGGCGTGCCGTGCGCGGCCAGGTATCCGGGGCTGGCGCACAGCACCTCCGGCATATCCGCCAGCCGCCGGGCCACCAGCGAGGAATCGCGCGGCCGGCCGGCACGCACGACGCAGTCGATGCCCTCCCCGACCAGGTCGACCAGCCGGTCGCCGCTGCTGACGATCAGGTCGATATGCGGATAGCGCTCCCGGAACTCGCCGATGCGCGGCAGGATGATCATGGTGGCGTGGGTGCCATGCAGGTCCAGCCGCAGCGTGCCGCGCGGGTTGGCCACCTGCGTGCTGAGCGAGGTCTCGGCGTCTTCCAGGTCCTGCAGCACGCGCTTGCTGCGCTCATAGAACGCCTGGCCATCCAGCGTGGGGCGCACCTGGCGCGTGGTGCGCTCCAGCAGGCGCGCGCCGACGCGGGCCTCAAGTTCCTTGATGGCGTGCGTGGCGGTGGCACGTGGCATGTCCAACGCGCTGGCGGCGCCGGTGAAGGAGCCCAGTTCCACGATCCGGGTAAAGAGTTGCAGCGCGTCGAAGCGGTCCATGCGGGGGGCCTGTCATAGCGGAACGGTCACCCCCGGATTGGAATCAGGTTCGGCGCCCGCGTCAAGCCCGCCGGCGGCCATCCACGGACCACGCCCCCGCGCCGCGCGCCACGATCAGCACCACCACGGCCAGCAACACCAGCGGATACTCCATGCCGCGGTCGATCCACGCGAAATGCTGGCGATGGATATAGCAGATCACCGCCATCTGCGCCGTCATCAGCGCAGCCACCGGGCGGGTCAGCAGCCCCGCCACCAGCATCGCGCCGCCGATCGTCTCCAGCAGCGCCACCGCCAGCGCGAGCTGTGGCGCCATCGGCAGGTGCAGCACATTGGCGATCAGGTTGGTCGCCCCCGCCATCGGGTTGGCCATCGAGCCATGGCTGGTCCCAAGCAGCTTGGGCAGGCCGTGCGTCATCATGACGACGCCGAACACGGCGCGCAGCAGCGCGTACGCCAGCGGTTCAAGGCGGGCCAGGCGCAGCGACAGCGCAGAAGGCAGCGCGGCGGCGTGCAGGTCAGGTGAAAGCTGGGTCATCGGGGGCTCCTGGTTGCAAAGTCGGGAAAGCATGCGCCGTCAGGCCCGGCGCAATTGCAGCGGCAATGCGCGCAGCCGCTGCCCTGTCAGCCGGAACACGGCATTGGCCACCGCCGGCGCGATCGGCGGCGTGCCGGGTTCGCCCACGCCGCCGGGCGCATCGGTGCTGGCGACGATATGCACCTCGATGCGCGGCATCTCCGGCATGCGCAGTACCGGGTAGTCATGGAAGTTGGAGGGCTGGGCCGCGCCCGCCTTCAGCGCGATGTTGCCGTACAGTGCCGCGCTCAGCCCGTAGACGATCGCGCCTTCCATCTGCGCGCGGATATTGTCGGGATTGACAGCGATGCCACAGTCGATCGCGCACACCACGCGATGCACGCGGATCGCGCCGTTGCTGACCGAGACTTCCACCGCCTGCGCGCAGAAGCTGCCAAACGAGGCATGCACCGCCAGCCCATAGCCGCGGCCCCGTGGCGGCCGGCGTCCCCAGCCGAACTTGTCGGCAGCAAGGTCGAGTACGCGCAAATGGCGCGGGTCGTCCTTCAGCAGCAGGCGCCGGTATGCCAGTGGATCCTTGCCCGCTGCGCGCGCAAGCTCATCGACCATGCTTTCCATCACGAAACCGCTGTCGCTGTGCCCGACCGAGCGCCAGTACCAGACCGGCACGCTGGTGCGCGGCGAATGCGCTTCGACGCGATGCGCCGGGCAACGCGTGACGTAGGGCGAATCGGCCACGCCTTCAACCGAGGTCTTGTGCACGCCTGCCGTATCCGGATGGATCGACTGCCCGGCAAGGCCATGGCGCCACGCCACCGGCACGCCGGCGCGATCCAGCCCCACCCGTACGCGATGCACGAAGGCGGATCGGTAGTAGCCGCCGCGCATATCGTCCTCACGCGACCACACCGCCTTGACTGGCGCGCCCGCTGCCTTGGCCACGTGCACGGCTTCGCCGATAAAATCCTGCACCGCGCGGCGCCCGAAGCCGCCACCGAGGAAGGTGGTATGGATGCGCACCTGCTCCGGCGCAACCCCAGCCGCCTGCGCCGCCGTGCGCTGCGCCAGCGTCTGCATCTGCGTGCCGACCCAGACGTCGCAGCCCCCCGCATCGATGCGCACGGTGCAGTTCAGCGGCTCCATCGCCGCGTGCGCGAGGTAGGGCACGCGGTACTCGCGCTCCACCACCCGCGCCGCACCCTGCATGCCGCCGGCCACGTCGCCGGCCTGCGCGGCCACCGGGCCGGGCTCGCCCGCCAGCCGGGCGAAGTCCTGCAGCAGCCGCTCGCTATCGGGTGCCGCGCCGGTGGCCGGTTCCCATTCGACCTTCAGCGCGTCGCGGCCTTGCCTGGCGGCCCAGTAGTGATCGGCGACCACTGCGACGCCGCTCGGCACCTGCACCACCTGGCGTACGCCACGCACGGCACGCGCCGCGTCGGCGTCAAAGCTGCGCACACGCGCGCCAAACAACGGCGCCCGCGCCACCACGGCAGTGAGCAGACCTTCAAACTGCACGTCCATGCCGAAGCGGGCGCGGCCGGTCAGCTTGGGCAGGTTGTCGAGCCGGCGCGCGCCCTTGCCGATCCAACGCCAGTTGCCCGGCGGCTTCAGCGCCAACGCGGCCATATCGGGCACTGCAAGGCGCCCTGCTTCGTCGGCCAGTTCGCCATAGCGCAGCCGTTGCGTGCCACTGACGACCGCGCCGTTCTCTGTATGCAGACGCTCGGCCGGCACCTTGAGCCGTTGCGCGGCGGCCTGCAGCAGCATCGCCCGCGCCGCCGCGCCGGCCTGCCGGTAGCGCGTGAATTCGGTGCGGATGCTGGAGGAACCGACGGTCGCCTGCATGCCGCCGATGGCGCTGTTGCCATAGGCCGGGGCTGCGGGTGCGTGTTCCACACGGATGCGCGACCAGTCGGCGTCAAGCTCCTCGGCAATCAGCAGCGGCAGCGTGGTCCATACGCCCTGCCCCATTTCAGAATGGGCCAGCAGCACGGTCACGCTGTCATCGGCGCCGATGCGCAGGAAGGCATTGGGCGCGAAGGTCGTAGCGGACTCTGCCGCCTGGGCCTCCGGAAAGCGCCGCGCCACCGGCACGGCAAATCCGATCACCAGGCCGCCGCCAAGCACGGCACCTGCCGCAAGGAACCTGCGGCGCGATTCGCTGGACAAGGGTTTCACCATTGTCCCTCCCTCAGCGAGCGGCCAGCTCGGCGGCGCGGTGCACGGCCGCGCGGATGCGCTGGTAGGTGCCGCAGCGGCAGATATTGCCGGCCATGGCCTGGTCGACCTGGGCGTCGGTAGGCTTGCGGCTCTGCGCCAGCAGCGCGGCCGCCGACATGATCTGGCCGGACTGACAGTAGCCGCACTGGATCACGTCCAGCTCTGCCCAGGCCACCTGCACCGGGTGGCTGCCGTCCGGCGACAACCCCTCGATGGTGGTGATCTTCCTGCCGGCGGCGGCGGACACGGGCAGCACGCAGCTGCGCTGCGGCGTGCCGTCCACATGCAAGGTGCAGGCGCCGCACTGCGCCATGCCGCAACCGAACTTGGTGCCCGTCAGGCCCACCAGGTCGCGCAGCACCCACAGCAGCGGCATATTGGGATCGGCGTCGACGTCGTGATCCGTTCCGTTGATAGTCAGCCTCATCGTCGGCTCCTTGAAACAGTCTGCCGGCCGGCGCCGGCGGACCTGTCGTGCCGCGCGCCTTGAACCTGTGGCCGATTCTGCCCACGGCGGTCGGCCTCCACAATCCGTTGTGGATTGGCAGGACTATTCAAAGACCTTCAACAATGCCGTGTTGTTGTCAGGCTGATCAAAATGAAGAACCCGCGGGCAAAGCCGCGGGTGGCGCCTGACCGTTCCTTGCGTCTCAAGGGCAAGCCGTTTCGTCCGGCCAGGGACCACGAATCAGTCAGGCATCGATTCTGCTGGCCTATATTTCATGAATAGTCTTCTGCCGTTCTCCCGCGTGTCCCGTGGCGGGGCCATGTGGCGAGTATGCAATCCGGTTAGTGCTGGGAGATGGGATATGAGCGCCGTTCCTGAGTCGCGGGTCACCGGCACCACTTCGGCCCCAAGGAAACGCCCCGTCACTTCCACCCGGCATGTGTGGACCCGATACTGGGCCATTGCAAAACCCTACTGGTTCTCGCGGGAAAAATGGAAAGCCTCCGGCTTGCTGGTCCTGCTGATCCTGCTGCTGTTGGGCCAGACCCAGACCGAGGTACTGATCGTCCAGCAAACCGGTGAATTCACCTCGGCCCTGGCGGCGCAAAACGCGGATCGCTTCTGGGCCTCGATCAGGAAGTGTCTCTATATCCTGATGGTGGCAGTTCCCATCTACGCGGTTTATTACTACCTGAGGAATAAGCTGGGCCTGCTCTGGAGGCGCTGGCTGACCAATCACTATCTGGACGGGTATTTCAAAGGCCGGGTCTACTACAAACTCAATTCAGATGCCGCGATCGACAATCCGGACCAGCGCATCGCCGAGGACATCAATACCTTCACGCGGCAATCCCTGTTCTTCCTTTCGATCGGCATCGGCGCGCTGCTGCAGCTCATCGCCTTTAGCGCCGTCCTGTGGTCGATCTCAAGAGAGCTGGTCTACTTTCTTGTCATCTATGCCATCGCTGGCACATTCATCTCCATCTTCTTCTTCGGCCGCGTCCTGATCGGCCTGAACTTCTTCCAGCTAAAGCGGGAGGCAGATTTCCGCTTCAGCCTGATCCGGGTGCGTGAGAACGCCGAGTCCATCGCGTTCTATCGGGGCGAAGCGCTGGAGTCATCCCATGTGAATGGCCGTTTTGGCAAGGCCTTCCAGAACTTCGACCGGCTCATCAAGTGGCAGCTGGGCCTGAACATGTTCCAGTATGCCTATGGCTTCCTGACCATCCTGCTGCCCAGCGCCATCGTCGCTTCACGCGTGCTTTCCGGCGAGCTTGAAGTCGGCAGCGCCATCCAGGCGGCCGGCGCGTTCGCCGCCATACTGAACGCGCTGACCGTGATCGTTGACAACTTTGAAGACCTGAGCCGCTTCGTGGCGGGGCTGGATCGACTGGACACATTCTCCATCTCGCTGACCGGGACGGCAGCAACCTCCGTGAAGCCGGCCACCACGATCGAGTCCATCCACGACTCCCGCCTGGCGCTGGAACATGTCACCTTGCGCACGCCGAATCAAGAGCGAACGCTGGTCACCGACCTGACGCTGTCGGTCAACCCGGGAGAGGGCCTTCTTATCGTCGGCGCCAGCGGCGGCGGCAAGAGTTCCCTGATGCGCGCGATTGCCGGATTGTGGAACAACGGCACGGGATGCATCGTGCGGCCAATGCCGGAGGAAATGCTGTTCCTGCCGCAGCATCCTTACATGGTGGTCGGCAGCCTGCGCAGCCAGCTGCTATACCCGAACCACATTGGCCAGCGGATCCCTGACGAAGAGCTTCTGAAGTTGCTGGAAACAGTCAACCTGAAGGACATCGCTGGCCGGTTTGGCGGCCTGGACACGGAAGTGGACTGGGGGAAAGTCCTGTCCCTTGGCGAGCAACAGCGGCTGACCATCGCCCGCGTACTGCTCTCAAAACCGCGCTATGTCATGCTGGACGAAGCGACCAGTGCCCTGGATATCAGCAATGAGGAAGGCATGTATCAGTTGCTGGCCGACATGCAGACGACGCTTGTCAGCGTCAGCCACCGGCCCACGCTGCTGAAATTCCACCACCAGGTCCTGGAACTGCCCGGGAACGGAAAGTGGTGGCTGCATCCGACCAGGGACTATCGCTTTGGCTGGTAGCCGTCCGGCTGCTTTGTAGCGCCCCCCAACTATCATCGTGCTGTGCTAACGTCGCGCGAGGCACATTTGATGTGGAGGGCGTTTGCATGCAAGCGGGCATTGTCGAGACCGGCTATGGGTCGGACCCGGTCGGTCTGGTCAGCGGTTTCCTGTTCGAACCCGGCGGGCCGGTGCGCGAGATTGATTCCCGTGCCGCAGCGGCATGGCTGCAGCAGATGCCGTCAGTACCGCCGGACGCCGCGCACCATCGCCCCTTCCTGTGGCTGCACTTCAACCTGTCACACAGCGCATGCGAGCGCTGGATGAAAGGCCAACTGGCCCTGCCTGACGAATTCTTCGAGGCCCTGCGGCAGGGTTCGCGCTCGACGCGAATCGAGCGCCTGGAAGGCGCCCTGCTGGCCGTGGTCAACGACGTGATCTACAACTTCGGCGTCACGTCGACGGATATCTCCACGCTCTGGGCCCACGCCGACCACCGCTTGCTGGTGACGGCCCGCGCCAAGCCGCTGCGTTCCGTGGACCGGCTGCGCGAGGCGGTGCGGCGCGGCGAGGCATTCCGCTCGCCACTGGATCTTGTGGTGCACCTGTTGCGTGACCAGGCCGACGTGCTGGTGCAGATCGTGCGCGAGACCGGTGTGAACGTCGACCAGATCGAGGACCAGTTGCTGTCGCAGCGCCTGCAAGGCAACCGCGCCGACCTGGGTTCGATGCGGCGCGGGCTGGTGCGGCTGCAACGGCTGCTGGCGCCCGAGCCCGGCGCCCTGTTCCGGCTGCTGAACCGGCCGCCGGCCTGGCTGCAGGAAACGGACTTGCAGGAGTTGCGTGAATCGACCGAGGAATTCTCGCTGGTGCTCAACGATCTGGCCGCGCTGGTCGAACGCATCAAGCTGTTGCAGGAAGAAATTGCCGCCAAGCTCAACGAGCAAACGAACCGCACGTTGTTCACGCTGACGCTGGTGACTGTGCTGGCGCTCCCGATCAATATCGTGGCCGGCTTTTTCGGCATGAATGTGGGCGGCGTTCCGCTGGCCGAACACCCGCACGGCTTTTGGGTACTGGTGGCGTTGGTGGCCAGTTTCACGGTGCTGGCCGGGCGCTGGGCATTCCGCAAGCAGGCCGGGTAGGTAACGCTTGCGGGATGTACCATACTTCAGGCGGTGTCCGCTGGCTCTCAACTCCTAACCTGAGGAACCCTGCCATGAAGCTATTTCGCATTGCTGCCTTGGCGTTCGTGCTTGCGGGATGCGCCATGAACCAGGGCACGCCAGGCACTGCGCAGGCGTCGCGCACAGAAAGCTGCAAGGTGACGTCAGAGCAGGAGATTGCGGCGTTGTTTGATCGATGGAATCGGTCACTGCAGACAGGCGATCCACACAAGGTAGTGGCCAACTATGCGGAACGGTCCATTCTTCTTCCGACGGTATCCAACAAGCCTCGCTTGAGCGTCGCGGAGAAAGAGGACTATTTCCATCACTTCCTGCAAA
This sequence comes from Cupriavidus sp. CP313, assembly GCF_054072015.1. Taxonomy (NCBI): domain Bacteria; kingdom Pseudomonadati; phylum Pseudomonadota; class Betaproteobacteria; order Burkholderiales; family Burkholderiaceae; genus Cupriavidus; species Cupriavidus sp. CP313. The sequence goes on from NZ_JBSVZB010000003.1 coordinate 427,715, forward strand.
ACGGTCCATCCGGGAAGATCGACTTCCGCAGCATTGAACTGGGATGCAATTCCGCCGTGGATTCCGGGCTCTACACATTCACCTTCGCACGAACGGGAGCCGTGGTGAAGGCCCGCTTTACCTACACCTATCACTGGGATGGCAAGCAATGGCTAATTACAAGCCATCACTCGTCGGCCATGCCGGAGAAGACGTAACTGAGGCATAAGCCTCAGTTACTGAGGGCGGGGGCCCGCGGCCGCGCATTCACCTGGCGACGCCTGGCCCAGCGCCCTTACTGCATGTGCTGCCCGCCGTTGATGGCGATATTGGACCCGGTCACGTAGGCCGCTTCCTCCGAGCACAGGTAGGCAACCAGCGCCGCGACTTCTTCCGGCTTGCCGACGCGGCCGACCGGAATCTGCGGCAGGATCTTGGTCTCCATGATTTCCTTGGGCACGGCGTTGACCATCTTGGTGGCAAGGTAGCCCGGAGAGACGGTGTTGACCGTCACGCCCTTTCTTGCCACTTCCAGCGCCAGCGACTTGGTGAAGCCGTGCATCCCGGCCTTGGCGGCGGCATAGTTGGTCTGGCCGAAGGCGCCCTTGGATGCGTTGACCGACGAGATGTTGATGATGCGTCCCCACCCGCGTTCGACCATGCCTTCGCAAAGCGGCTTGGTGAGATTGAATACCGAGTCGAGATTGGTCCGCATCACGGCATCCCAGTTCGGCTTGTCCATCTTCTTGAAGGCCATGTCGCGGGTAATGCCGGCGTTGTTCACCAGGATATCCACGCGACCTGTGTCAGCCAGGATCTGCGCAGCGCAAACCTGGCAGGCATCGTAGTCGGATACATCCACCTCGTAGGCACGCATCTCGCGGCCGGTGGCGGCCATCGCTGCAAGCCAGTCCTGGGCGGTCGCATTGCCCGGCGAGTGCGTCACCACCACGGCATAGCCTGCGTCGTGCAACTTGATGCTGATGGCTTCTCCCAGCCCACCCATACCACCTGTTACCAGTGCAATTCTCTTCGTCATCCTGCCTGCTTCATTCTCGTAAAGTTGAAAGACCCCTGCCTTGCCGGGAAGGGCTTTTGCCCTGACTATCCCAAGCAAATTCCCACTGCCCTGGCGCGAAAGAAGCGAGGGCGAGCCGGGCCGGATGATTCCGGTCCCAGTTTGTATGCTGATGCGGGAAGGTTGGCGTCGCGGTGCGGCAAGCCAGGGGATCTGATGCCCCTGGCCTGCAAGCCTGCGATCTCTGTTCAGCGCGCTGGCCTGGCCTGCATGGCCAGCCGTACGCCGTTACTGCTTGGAAGCGCGGGGCGCCGCCTGCTGTGCCGCGCCGGAGGCAGCTGCGGCGGTCGTGGCAAAGTTGGCCTTGGCGACTTCAGCCGTCTGCTTTGCGGCGTCCTGGAAGGATTGAAAGGTGTTGCTGGCGGCCGCTACGCTCGATTGCAGCAGCGCGGTGATCGCTTCAGACCCGGCCGGCGCGTTCTTCACGAAGGTGTCAACGAAGGCTTGCACATTGCGGTTGTGCTGTTCGTACTGGCCCTCGACTGCCTTGGTCAGTTCCACCTGCGTGTTCGATGCGATTTCGTACACATGGCGTGCATACGCAACAGCCTTCTCCGCGGCAGGCTGGGCCAGGTTACCCTGCACGGCGAACACTTCACGCAGGTCCTTTCCGGCCAGCACCGCTTCGACATTGCCCTGGCCTTCGGCAAGCGTCGTCCTGACTGCCTGCAGGTTCAACTCGGTCAACTTCTGGAAGCCGTCAAAAGCCATGTTCGTCAGCGCAAACAGCTGGCTCAGACTGGACTTTTGCACTGCAGCAAATTGCTCGGGCATAAAAGGGGACATGCGAAATCTCCTGTGGATTGATCGAACGGATTCGCGCAAGAATGCTGCAAAGTGAATCCGCCACGGTATGGCTTCCGGATTGGCAGCGCCGCCAATCCTGCAGCGCACCATCCGAGTGCGAATCCTAGAGGATTTCTTCTAATTCGATCCCTAGGTACATACCCAAAAAGTCTTTAAAACATGACAATAAAAGTGCTGTATACGGCTCTTAACTTACATGTGCTTACGTAGAAATGTTGCGGTGCATGACGCGTGTAGGGCGCACTTCACCCCGAGGCTTGCAATGGATCGCCGAATACAACAGGAGGGAGTAACGGAAATTGGATCGAGGCAACGTGATCGCGGCACTATGCGTCTGCTCCTGATGCTCTTGCTGGCCTGGCTGGCGGTAATGAAGGCCGATGTCGCACAGGCTGCCTTCGGCACTCCGCCTTTCACTGCTCCCCTGGATCCGGGCAAGACTGGCAGCCGAATCGAAAAAGAATTTCGAATCGCAGAGCGACAGCTTTATGCCTGCATCGTTGGAGTCATTGGTCTGCGTTGGGCTGCGGTGCAACGCCTCGCCCTGTGCGCTCTCCGCGCATGTGGGGCTCCCGTCAGCGCGCCTTGTTCGCAAGCCCTTCCACTTCAGCGCGCAGCCGCTCTTCCTGCTCCCGCAGTTCTGGCGTGAATTCAGCGCCGAAGTCCTCGACCTCAAACAGCGGGCGAATTTCGATTTCGGACTCGCTTTCCATGGGGTTGGGGCAGCGCCTGACCCATTCGACAGCCTCATCCATTGACTCGACTTGCCACAACCAGAATCCGGCGACGAGTTCGTTGGTTTGCGGAAACGGCCCATCCGTCACAGTCCGCTGATCGCCCGAAAAGCGCACCCGCTTTCCCCTGCCGCTCGGGTGCAAGCCCTCGCCTGCGAGCATGACGCCTGCCTTGACGAGCTCTTCATTGAACTGGCCCATTGCCGCAAGCAACTCCGTGCTTGGCATCTTGCCGCTTTCTGATTCGCTCGTGGCCTTCACCATCACCATGACACGCATTGTGCTTCTCCTTGAAGGGATCGTTGGCGCCGAAGCGGGGGCGGCCGCAGCAGTGGACGCCGGAACCAGGATCCAATCAGAATAGTTGAATTCGACAGCACCTGACTTGCGCGGGCCGCGCCAGTACCTCTACAGTTCGAGAAATGAAGAATGAAGCCGCCGTAGCAGCGCTCGCTGCACTTGCCCAGGATTCCCGATTGGCGATCTTCCGCTTGCTGGTCCAGGCCGGCCCGGACGGCGTCAGCGCGGGCCGGATCCGCGAAGCGCTGGGTGTGGCACCCGCGACGCTGTCCTTCCATCTGAAAGAACTGGTTCACGCCGGTCTCATCAAGAACACGCAGGAAGGCAAATTTGTAATCTATCGGGCGCAATTCGACACGATGAACGCGCTCATTGCCTTCCTGACGGAACATTGCTGCGAAGGCAATCCGGAAGGCTGCGGCGTGGCGGGTGTGGCATGCAAACCCGCAGCTACAAAACGCCGCGGCGTCTCGACCGAGCCGGCCTGAGCGTGCTGCGGCTAGCCGCAGCACCCGCGCTGCGCCTGGACCGAAGGACATTTCACCGACCCGAACGAGCAGAAAACACAGCAGTCTCCGGGCCTGGGGCGCAGCACAACGCCGCAGTTGCTGCATTCGTAGTAGAACTGGCATGCGTCCGTGGGTATGGTTTCCCGCTTCGCAAAGCCGCACTGCGGACAGGTCAGCACCGACTCAAGCACGACATTGGTCATTGCGGCCTCGAGTAGGCAGTTAGTCATTGGTCGCCACACAATCAGAGTAGCGCGCCCTGGGGCGAGCGTCAGGCCTTCCGCCCCGCTTCATACCAGCCTTGGGTCCGATTGACGATGCTGACCACCAGCAGCATGACCGGCACTTCAATCAGGACGCCGACCACCGTTGCCAGCGCCGCGCCGGACTTGAAGCCGAACAGGCTGATCGCCGTCGCCACGGCCAGCTCGAAGAAATTGCTGGCGCCGATCAGCGAGGAAGGGCCTGCCACGCAATGCGCCACACCCAGTTTCCGATTTAGCAGATACGCCAGGCCAGAATTCAGGAACACCTGGATCAGGATTGGCACAGCCAGCAGCGCGATCACCAGCGGTTGCTCGATGATGGCCCGGCCCTGGAAGGCGAACAGCAGCACCAGCGTCAGCAGCAGCGCGGCGATGGAATACGGACCGAGCCTGCCCACGACCCGCTGGAAATGCGCCACGCCCTTGCTCAGCAGCAGCTTGCGCAGCAGCTGCGAAATCGCCACCGGCACCACGATATACAGCGCCACGGACGTCAGCAGCGTATCCCACGGCACCGTGATCGACGACAGGCCAAGCAGCAGCGCCACCACCGGCGCGAACGCCACCACCATGATGGCATCGTTCAGCGCCACCTGCGACAACGTGAAATACGGGTCGCCCTTGCAGAGCTGGCTCCACACGAAGACCATCGCCGTGCACGGTGCCGCAGCCAGCAGGATCAGCCCGGCGATATAGCTGTCGAGCTGCTCGGCGGGCAGCATGGGCGCGAACAGGTGCCGCACGAACAGCCAGCCCAGCAGCGCCATCGAGAACGGCTTGACCGCCCAGTTGATGAACAGCGTCACACCGATGCCGCGCCAGTGGGATTTCACCTGGCCCAGTGCGCTGAAGTCGATCTTCAGCAGCATCGGGATAATCATGATCCAGATGAGGATGCCGACCGGCAGGTTCACCTGGGCGTACTCCATGCTGCCGATCGCCTGGAACGCGCCCGGCATCGCCTGCCCCAGCGCAATCCCGACGATGATGCACAGGGCAACCCAGATGGTCAGGTAGCGTTCAAAGAAGCCAATGGCGGGCTTCGTCGAAATGGGGGCGTGGGTGGTTGCGTTTTGATTCATCGGAGTCCTGGCGCCTTCAGTTCTTCGCGATCGCGTTGAGCGCGTCCTGCAGCTGCGCATTGCTCATGCTTTCCAGCGGCAACGCCAGCAGCTGCAGCATGCGGTAGCCAATGGCCTCGCGCGTCAACTCGAATGCCAGGCGCTTGCCCTCGTCGCCGCCCAGGGCGTTGGACGGATCGGCATAGCCCCAGTGCACCTTGACCGGGCTGCCCGGCCAGTACGGGCACTGCTCCGCCGCAGCGCTGTCGCAGACCGTGATCACGATCCGCATTTCCGGCGCGTTGTCATCGACGAACTCGTCCCAGCTCTTGCTGCGATAGCCGCTCACGTCGACGCCGGCATTGGTCAGCGCTTCCAGTGCAAACGGGTTCAGGCGCCCGCTCGGTGCGCTGCCGGCGCTGAAGGCGCGCACATCCTTGCCGAGCTTGCTGGCCCAATGGTTGAGCATCCCTTCGCTCAGCACGCTGCGAGCGGAGTTGTGGGTGCAAAGGATCAGAACGTTGGTGGTCATGGAGAGAAGGCGTGCTCAGCAGCAGGACGAGTTGGAATTCACCGCAATGCCGATCGGCTTGCCGCGCGGGGCACAGCAGGCGGAGCCTTCGGCGGAAGCCGCTTCGGCCTTGCTTTCGCCAAATACCGGGACGTTGCCCAGCGTATGGAAGTGCTCCCATGCAATGCCCTGCGGATCGGTGACCCAGTGCTTTTCACTGCGGGCATAGCAGCAGGTGGTTTCGCCCTGGTCCAGCAGCACCATGTCAGCCGCTTCGGCGCGCGCTTTCAGTTCAGCAAGCTCGGCGGCATCATCGGTCTGGAAACCGAGATGGTCGACGCCCGCCCCCTGGCCGCGCGTGGAGATCGCGAAGTTGATGCGCGGATCCTCGAGCATCCATTTGGCGTAGTCGCTCTCGACTCGCGTCGGTTCAGCGGCAAAGAGCTTCGAATAGAAGGCAATACTCTTGCCAAGGTCGTCGACATGGACGTGAACGTGAAAGCGCTTCATCGGAACATCTCCATCAGCAGTGACAGGAAACCGCCGCTGCCTCGACGCCTTCGCAGCAATTGGCGGTCAGGTAGCCGAGCAACGCATTCATATGCGCGAAAGCGGCGCGGTAGATCAGGTTGCGTCCGTCCCGCTCCTGCGTCACCAGGCCGGCGTGTGCCAGTTCCTTCAGGTGGAACGACAAGGTGGCCGCAGGCACGCCCAGCCGCTCGACCATCGCGCCGGGTGTCATGCCACCCGGGCCGGCGACGACCAGCATCCGAAAGACCTGGAGGCGCAGCCCGTGGGCCAATGCTGCAAGGGAGCGGACGACATCATTCTCTTCCATATTTCTACAATACTGGAAATATAGGATTGATGCAATGCCTGATCCGGCGAAGCGCTGCTGGCACCCTGCCCGCCGTCCGCGTCGTTCCGGGGACAACCGGGCCGGCGATACTCGCGGGCTAGTCCATCAGATCCGTGTACTCACCTTTCGCATAGGGCCGTGTGCGGTTCCACGGAGCGGGTTGCGGCAAGGCAGCGGCGGTCACCCGCGTGATCTTCTTCTGCGTGCCGCTGGCATTGCGCGACTGGACCAGGCGCGGATACTGGCCGGCCACGTCCCACTGGACCGTCACCTGTTCATCGCCGCGCTTTGCGCGGTACTCCTGCACACCGCCGCGCGCAGGGCCGCTCGCGCTCATGGTCTTGAGCGCTGCCGGATCCAGCAGGTGGTAGGCGGTCGCCCACGAGCCGTCGAAGCCGATGTTGCCGTATTCGGCCGGGCTGACCTCGAAGGTCTTGCGCATGGCGTCGCTGACCAGCCGCACCGACAGCTTGCCGGACGGCTGCCGCTCGATCCAGCGCGCCGCGGCCGACATGTCCATGTGCTTGTGGCCCTTGTCTGCCTTCGCGTGCCCGGCTTCGTCATGCGCCCCGTGCGGGATCTCGCGCTCGATCCAGACCGTGCCGCCCTCGCGGTAGACACGTTCGGTGAAGTAGATGTCGCGGCGCACGCCGTCGGCCCCGAGCGCCGACAACTCATGCTGCACGCGCAGCGCCAGGGGGCCGGAGGCCTTGGCCGGCTCTGCCGCCACGGCGGTGAAGGCTGCCGAGACCAGCAGCAGTGCGAGGACGGGAGTGGCTTGCATTGTTTTCATGAATCTCGTTCAGAAAGCGAAAATGCGCACGCCGGCAAACCGGCGCGCGCATGGCATCAAAAGACACTGTACTCAGTCGTGCAGCAAGGCCGCGGCCGGCATCAGAGGCCCAGCGCGGACTTCACGACGCTGAAGACCTTGGTGTTATCGATGGTGCCCTTGAGCGCGGCATTGCCCGGCCCCGTCGAGAACAGCATCACATCGCCGCCACCGTGGGTTTCCGAGCCCGGCGAGCCGAGGTTCACGCCGACTTCCTGCAGGTAGCCGTCGGCCGTGGTGTCCACCAGCGCGGGGTTGTCGCGCGGGGTCTTGCGCGGACCGCCGCCGTTGCCGAACACCAGCGTGGTGTAAGGCAGGCCGTCAGCCGCGGCGGCCGGCTGCTTGGTCTTGATGTCCGTCACCGTACCCAGGATCGGGTTGCCGCGATGCGAGTAGCCGTTGATCGTCATCGTATGGTCGTGGTCGGCAGTGACGACGATCATCGTGTTCGACAGGTCCACCATCGACAGCGCACGCTTGATGGCATCGTCAAACGCGATCGTGTCTTCCAGCGCGCGCTTGGCGTTGGTGCCATGCAGCGCATGGTCGATCCGGCCGCCCTCCACCATCAGGAAATAGCCGTTCCCGTTCTTCTGCAGGATGCGGATGGCCTTCTCGGTCATGTCGGCCAGGCTAGGCTCGTCGACATTGTTCTTGACGCGGTCCAGCTCGTAGTTGAGGTGGTCCATGTTGAACAGGCCGAGCAGCTTGTTGGTGGATGCCGGGTCCACGGCCTTGAACGCGGTGCCGGTGGTCACGTAGGTGTATCCCGGGAACTGCGTGGTCAGGTCGACGCCATCCGTGCGCTTGCCACCCGCGGCGCTGGGCAGGAACTGGCGGCGGCCGCCGCCAAGCAGCACGTCCAGGCCGTCCTTGAGCGCCGTGTTGTAGCCGGCGTTGCCGGGCGTTGCCTGCGCGGCGATATTGTTCTCGCCGTCGCGGTGGCAGACGTGCGAGAAAGTGGCCGCCGGCGTCGCGTGCGTCACGCGCGTGGTGGTCACCGCGCCGACCGACTTGCCGGCGGCCTTGGCCAGCTCCAGCACGGTCACGACCGGCGAGCCGTTGCCGCTGGGACAGGTGCTGTCACCGGCGCTGGTCACATAGGACTTGCCGGTGCCGTCGCTGGCCTTGGTATCGGCCGACATGGAGATGACTTCGTTGTTCATCTTCACGCCGGTCATGTAGGCCGCCATCGACGGTGCGCTGTCAGTGGTCTGCGCGTCGTTCGAATACGTCTTCACGCGCGCCGTGCGCTTGAGCGACTCCATGTTGAGCTTGCCCGCCTCGCCATATTTGTAGATGCGCGAAGCGGTGACGGTGGTCGGGCCCATGCCGTCGCCCAGGAAGAAGATGACATTCTTGGCCTCGCCCGCGGCTTGCGCAGGGAGGGCAATGCAGGCGCAGGCAGCCGCAACTGCGGACAGGCCGGTTCGAATGATGAGTTTCATGGCTTTATTCCGTCAGCAATAGTGGCTTAGAGGCCGATGGCCGTCTTGATCAGGCCGAACACCTCGGTGTTGTTCATCACACCGGTGAAGGATTCGGCACCGTTGCCCAGTGCGCCGATAAAGACATCGGTGCCGCCATGGGTCTCGCCACCTGCCGCCGTCGGGATCGCGGCTTCCTGGTGATAGCTCTTGTCGTAGACCTGTGCATCGGTCAGCGCAGTGCGCGTGGCCGGGCGGTTCTCGCCGGTGCCGAAGCCGATGATGGTGAAGGGATTGCCGCCGGAGTCCGTGGACAGTGCGCCGGTCACGTAGTTCTTCAGCAGGCCCAGCACGCCGGGGTTGCTGTCGCTGGTGGGGCCGGTGCGCTTGGCGTAGCCATTCAGCACCAGCGTGTGGTCATGGTCGGCGGTGACGACGATCAGCGTGTTCTTCAGGCCCGGGTCGATCACGTTGAGCTTGTCGATGGCGGTCTTGATCGCGGTGTCGAAGGCCACGGTGTCCTGCAGCGCCTTGCGCGCGGTGGTTTCATGCAACGCGTGATCGATGCGGCCGCCTTCCACCATCAGGAAGAAACCCTTCTTCTTCGCGGCGAGCACGTCGATAGCCTTGCTGGTCATCTCCGCCAGGCTCGGCTCGTCGCCGGGCACGCGGTCCAGGTCGTAGGCCATATGGCTGGACGTGAACAGGCCTGCCACCTTCCTGGCGCTCGCGGCGTCGATCTTGTCGAACTCGGCCTTGCTGGAGGCGTAGGTATAGCCGGCCTTCGTCAGCTCGCCAACCAGGTCGCGGCCATCGGTGCGGGCGCCGCCCGCGGCCTTGTTCTGGAAGTGCTTGCGGCCGCCGCCGAAGATCACATCGACGCCGTCGCCGAGCGCGCTGTTGTAGCCGGCGCCGTTCGGCACCAGTTGCGCGGCGATGGTGTTCTCGGCATCGCGGTGGCAGACGTGCGCGTAGGTCGTGGCGGGGGTCGCGTGCGTGATGCGGGTGGTGGTGACCACGCCGGTGCCATAGCCTGCCGTCTTCATCTGCTCGAGCAGCGTCGGCACGCCCTGGCCGTTGCCGGAAGCCGGGCAGGTGCTGTCCGCGCCGGACAGATAGTCCTTGCCGCTGGCATCAAAGGCATTGGTCTCCGGCGTCATCGAGATGACTTCGTTGTTCATCTTGACGCCGGTCATGTAGGCCGCCATCGACGGCGCGCTGTCGGTCACCTGCGCGTTGTTCGAATAGGTCCGGATAAACCCGCTCTCGGGGAGCGTGTCCATGGTCAGCTCGCCATCCTCGCCGACCTTGTAGATCCGCGCCGCGGTCATGGTCGTCATGCCCATGCCGTCGCCAAGGAAGAACACGACGTTCTTCGTGGGCGCGGCGCTGCCGCCAGCCGGCGGCTGCGTGACCGACGCATTGTTGTCATCATCGCTGCCGCACGACGCCACGGCCAGCGCCAGCAGCGGTGCCGCCAGTATTGAAAGACGCCTCATATTTCCTCCCCGTTGGTTTTGGCGGGAGGATGCACGACGAATATTTCGGCTCCGTGACGCGTCACATGTGGGCGGCAACGTTGTCACTGCAGTCAAACATCAGAAAGTGCGGCATCAGGCAGTTCGCCATGATCGGCCTGTTGAAGGCGAACGGCCCACCTGTGCGACGAGCTGCCGCAGTAGTGAAGCTGCCTGGTGGTGCTGAACACTGCTATATTGTCGCCAAAACAGGCACCGCTCTCGTGGGTAGATCGCATCGCCGGCCATGGTTCGCCGGCTTCCTCCTCGTTGTCTTCCTGGCAGCCCAGCTGGCAGCGGCGGCGTACGCCTGTACCGGCAGCCGCTACCAGGCGGAACACAGCGGCACGATGGCGGCGATGACCGAGTCCTGTGCCGATATGGCCGCCAGCGACAGCCAGCAAGGCATCGACCAGAGCGGGCTTTGCCTGGCGCATTGCCAGGCCGATTCCAAGAACGCCGACCATGCTTCGCCGCAGCTTCCGGCCTTTATGCCGGTGCTGATGCGCGTGATTGAGCCAACGCGCGTGGTCCTGGCGGAGGTTCGCGTTGCGCTGCGCGCCGAGGCAGAGGCGCGCGCACCGCCACCCCTCACCATCCTTCACTGCAGTTTCCAGACTTAGCCTCCGGTTCGACGTCACCTGGTGCTGCCCGCTTCCATGCGGGCAGCAGTCGTCGTTCCTGGAGGCTTTATGCTTTTTCTACGTCACCTGACCGTGGCGCTGCTTAGCGCGCCCGCAGTCGGCCTGGCAGCGCCGCAAGGCGCGCCCGGGCAATCCGCCCCTTCCCTTTCCCTCGAGGAAGCCGTCGCGATCGCGAGCGCCCATGCCGGCGATGCCGAATCGTCGCGCGGCGCCGTGGAGGCCGCCGGGCAAATGGCGGTCGCCGCCGGCCGCCTGCCGGATCCCGTGCTCAAGCTCGGCATCAACAACGTGCCGGTCAATGGCCCGGACCAGTTCTCGCTGAGCCGGGATTCCATGACCATGCGCTCGATCTCAGTGATGCAGGAATTCACGCGCGCGGATAAGCGCCGCGCCAGGGCCGCGCGCTTTGAAGCCGAAGCCGCCGCTGCCGACGCGCAGCGCGCGGTGGGGCTGGCAGGCGTGCAGCGCAATGCGGTCAATGCCTGGCTCGACCGGTGGTATGCGGAGCAGGCCGGCGTGCTGCTCGGCCATCACAGCCATCCGCTTGAACTGGCACTGCAGGCCGCCACCGCGGCCTACCGCAGCGGGCGCGGCTCGCGTGCGGACGTACTGGCCATGGAGCTGGAAATCCAGAAGCTGCACGACCGCGAGGACGAGAACCGCGCCGCGCTGGCGACCGCCACGCTGAACCTGGAGCGCTGGGTCGGCGCCGCTGCAGGGCGCCCGCTGTCGGAGCGGCCACCGCTTGACGTGCCGCCAGGCGCCCGGCAACTCGCCAGGGGCGAGTTCGATGCCGTGCCCGAACTGTCGGCTGCGCAGCGCGACGTGGCGCTGGCTGAATCGGAGATCCAGGTGGCAACGGAAGCCCGCAAGCCGGACGTGACGGTTGAGTTGATGTACAGCCAGCGCGGCTCGGCCTACTCGAATATGGGCTCGCTCAATGTCAGCTTCCCATTGCCGTGGGACCGGGGCAACCGCCAGGACCGCGAAATCAGTGCGCGGCTGGCGCAAGCCAACGACGCGCGGGCCAGGCTGGAAGTGGTCCGGCGCAATACCCAGGCCATGGTCGGCGCCAGGCTGGCCGAGCTGCAGCGCAACCTTGACCGGCTGCGGCGCTACGACGACAAGACCTTGCCGCTCGCCCGGGCACAGGCGGATGCGGCACTGACGGCCTACCGCGCCAACACGGGCACCTTGCTGGCCGTCGCCGAAGCCAACCATCGCGCCATCGACACCACCATGGAACGCCTTCTGCTTGAGGCAAAGACCGCCAGGCTGTGGGCGGACCTGAACTACCTGGTGCCGTTGCCTACCGTCCAGACCGAAGCCGCAGCGAAGGAGGCAAAATGAAGAAGCACGCCATTGCAGCAGCAGCCGGGCTGGTCGTCGTCTGCAGCGCCCTCTACGGCGCTTACCACTTCGGGTTCACGCGCGGCACGCAAACTGCGCAACCGTCGAGCACGCCTGGCGCGGAATCCACCGTGCTCAAGGCCGGCGCCATCGATCCGAAGACCGGCAGGAAAATCCTGTACTGGCACGATCCCATGGTGCCGGGCCAGCGCTTCGACAAGCCGGGCAAGTCGCCCTTCATGGAGATGCAACTGGTGCCGGTCTACGCGGACGGCGATGGCAGCGGGAGCGGTGTCACCGTCGACAGCCATGTCGCGCAAAACCTCGGCATTCGCACCGCCGAGGCAAAGCCGGGACGGCTGGCAGCGGTGCTGCAGGTGCCAGGCAATGTCGCCATCGACGAACGCAGCGTGCAGATCATCCAGGCGCGCACCAACGCCTTTGTGCAGCACGTCGCGGTCAGGGCGACCCTTGACCCGGTCCGGCGCGGCCAGGCGCTGGTCACCCTGTACTCGCCCGACTGGGTCGCGGCGCAAGAGGAATACCTGGCCGTGTCGCGCATGGCAGGAAGTGAGCATCTGGGGGGCGACCTGCGCGGCGCGGCGCGGGCTCGCATGCTACAGGCGGGCATGACGCCGGGCCAGGTCAGTGCGGTCGAGAGGTCCGGCAAGCTGCAGGCCAGTGTTGCCATCGCCAGCCCGGTCGATGGCCTCGTGACCGAGGTGGCAGTGCGCGAGGGCATGACCGTGTCGCCGGGCATGACCCTCTTCCGCCTGGCTGATCTCAGCCAGGTCTGGGTGATTGCCGAAGTACCGGCGGGCCAGGCCGGCACCATCCGGCCCGGCGCGGCGGCCACGGTACTGCAGAGCGGCACCGCCAGCCCCCTTGCCGGCAAGGTCGACGCCATCCTTCCCGACGTCAACCCGGCGACCCGCACCGTCAAGGCCCGCATCGTCCTGCCCAACCCCGGCAGGCACCTGTTGCCGGGCATGTTTGTCACGGTCAGCTTCGACAGTGGCGCACAGAAGGAAGCGTTGCTGATCCCGTCGGAGTCGGTCATCCGCACGGGTCAGCGCAATATCGTCATGGTCGATGCCGGCCAGGCAGGGTTCGTTGCCACCGAGATCAAGACCGGCCGCGAGGCCGATGGCATGGTCGAGGTGCTAGACGGGCTGGCGCCGGGACAGAAAGTGGTCACGTCCGGCCAGTTCCTGATCGACTCTGAAGCCAGCCTGCGCGGCAGCGCGGAACGGATGACGGCCACACCAGCAGCGTCTGCACCTGCCGCGCCGGCCGCCGAGCATGAGGGCACTGGCCGCATCGAGGCCGTGAACGGCAGCGAAAGCCTGACCATCTCGCACAGCCCCATCCCGTCGGCACAGTGGGGCGCGATGACCATGGACTTCGCCGCGCCGCCGACAGGCCTGCCCAAGGGACTGAAGCCTGGCGACCGCATCCGCTTCCGCTTCCACCTGGACCGCGATGGCGCGGCCATGCTGTCATCGGTCGAGCCCGCCGGCAACTCACAGGGAGCCAGGCCATGATCGCGCGCCTTATCCTGGCTTCGATCCGCCACCGCTTCCTGGTCCTGCTGGCCACGGTGATGCTGACCGCATGGGGCCTGTGGGCGGTGCGGAGCACGCCGCTCGACGCCCTGCCCGACTTGTCCGATGTGCAGGTGATCATCCGCACGCCCTTCCCCGGCCAGGCGCCGCAGATCGTCGAGAACCAGGTCACGTATCCGCTGACCACCACCATGCTGTCGGTACCCGGCGCCAAGACGGTCCGGGGTTACTCCTTCTTCGGCGATTCGTTCGTCTACGTGCTGTTCGAGGATGGTACCGACCTGTACTGGGCGCGCTCGCGGGTGCTGGAATACCTGAACCAGGTGCAGTCCCGCCTGCCCGCCGCGGCCAGGCCGGCGCTGGGGCCGGATGCCACCGGCGTCGGCTGGATCTACGAGTACGCGCTGGTGGACAAGACCGGCCAGCATGACCTCGGCCAGCTGCGTGCGCTGCAGGACTGGTTCCTGCGCTTCGAACTGAAATCGCTGCCCAATGTGGCCGAGGTCGCTGCGCTGGGCGGCATGGTGAAGCAGTACCAGGTGGTGCTGAGGCCGGACCGGATGCGCGCCTACAACCTGTCGCAGGGCAAGGTGCTGGCGGCGCTCAAGGGCGCCAACCAGGAGGCCGGCGGGTCGGTGCTGGAAATGGGCGAGGCAGAGTATATGGTCCGCGCCAGCGGCTACCTGAAGACGCTCGACGATTTCCGGCAGATCCCGCTGGTGACCAGCGATGCCGGCATTCCGGTGCGGCTGGGCGATGTCGCCATCGTGCAGCTCGGCCCGGAGATGCGGCGCGGCATCGCCGAACTTGACGGCCAGGGCGAGGTGGCCGGCGGCGTGATCGTGATGCGCTCAGGCAAGAACGCGCTGGAAACCATCGAGGCGGTCAAGACGAAGCTCGCCACGCTGCAGAAGAGCCTGCCTGCCGGTGTGCAGATCGTCACCACCTACGACCGCTCCGCTCTGATCAACCGCGCGGTGGAAAACCTGACGCACAAGCTGGTCGAAGAGTTCGCCGTGGTCGCGCTGGTGTGCCTGCTGTTCCTGTTCCACCTGCGTTCCGCGCTGGTGGCTATCGTCTCGCTGCCGCTGGGCGTGCTGGCCGCCTTCCTGGTGATGCGCTACCAGGGCATCAATGCCAACATCATGTCGCTGGGTGGCATTGCCATTGCCATTGGCGCCATGGTCGATGCCGCGGTCGTGATGATCGAGAACGCGCACAAGCAGCTGGAGCACTGGCATGCGGACAATCCCGGCCGGGCGCTGACGGGGAACGAGCGCTGGGGCGTGATCGGCCAGGCCGCCACCGAGGTCGGGCCCGCGCTGTTCTTCTCGCTGCTGATCATCACGCTGTCGTTTATCCCGGTCTTTACGCTGGAGGCGCAGGAGGGCCGGCTGTTCTCGCCGCTGGCCTTTACCAAGACCTATTCCATGGCCGCGGCGGCGGGCCTGTCGGTAACGCTGGTGCCGGTGCTGATGGGCTACCTGATCCGCGGCAGGATTCCTTCGGAGCAGTCCAATCCCTTGAACCGATGGCTGATCCGCGCCTATCGGCCGGTGCTGGCGCGGGTGCTGGCCTATCCGAAGACCACCCTTGCGATCGCCGCGGTGCTGCTGGCCGCGACGGCGTGGCCGATGATGCGTACCGGCGCCGAATTCATGCCGCCGCTTGACGAGGGCGACCTGCTCTATATGCCGTCGGCATTGCCGGGCCTTTCCGCCGGCAAGGCGGCGCAGCTGCTGCAACAGACCGACCGCCTGATCAAGACCGTGCCCGAGGTGGCAACCGTGTTCGGCAAGGCCGGCCGCGCCGATACCGCGACCGATCCGGCGCCTCTCGAGATGTTCGAGACCACCATCCAGTTCAAGCCGCGCGACCAGTGGCGTGCCGGCATGACCACCGACAAGCTGGTGGAAGAGCTGGACCGCGTGGTCAAGGTGCCAGGCCTGTCCAACATCTGGGTGCCGCCGATCCGCAACCGCATCGACATGCTTGCCACCGGCATCAAGAGCCCGGTCGGCATCAAGGTGGCGGGCGCGGACCTGAAGGAGATCGATCGCCTGGCAACGCGCATCGAGGAAACCGTCAGGACAGTGCCGGGAGTGACGTCGGCGCTGGCCGAGCGGCTGACCGGCGGGCGCTATGTCGATATCGATATCGATCGCGTGGCGGCCGGCCGCTACGGGCTGAACATCGCGGATGTGCAGAGCGTGGTGTCGTCGGCCATCGGCGGCGACAATGTGGGCGAGGTAGTCGACGGGCTGGCGCGCTTCCCGATCAACGTCCGCTACCCGCGCGATTACCGCGACTCGGCGGAGCAACTGCGCAGCCTGCCCATCATCACCGACAGGGGCCAGCAGATCGTGCTGTCCGACGTGGCGCGCATCCAGGTGGTGCAGGGACCGCCGATGCTGCGCAGCGAAAACGCGCGCCTGTCGGGCTGGGTGTATGTCGACATCCGCGGGCGTGACCTGCGCTCGGCCGTCCAGGACATGCAGGCCGCCGTCGCGAAAGCGGTGCCGATGCCGGCCGGCTATTCGCTGAGCTGGTCGGGGCAGTTCGAATACCTGGAGCGGGCCGCCGCAAAGCTGAAGGTGGTGGTGCCATTCACGCTGCTGATCATCTTCGTGCTGCTGTACCTGGTGTTCGGCCGTCTCGATGAAGCCCTGCTCATCATGGGCACGCTGCCGCTGGCGCTGATCGGCGGCTTCTGGCTGCTCTACCTGCTGGGCTACAACCTGTCGGTTGCCGGCGTGGTCGGCTTCATCGCGCTGGCGGGCGTGGCGGCGGAATTCGGCGTCATCATGCTGCTCTACCTGAAGCAGGCATGGACCGCGCGCGCAAACCAGGGCGATGCCAGCCTGTCCGCGCTACTTGAAGCCATCCAGGAAGGCGCGGTGCTGCGCGTACGCCCCAAGGCAATGACCGTCGCCGTCATCCTTGCCGGGCTGGTGCCGATCATGTGGTCGCATGGCACCGGCTCCGAGGTCATGCAGCGCATTGCCGCGCCGATGGTGGGCGGCATGCTCACCGCGCCGTTGCTTTCGCTCTTCGTGGTGCCGGCGGTGTATTTGCTGATGCGCCGGCGCCAGACCAGACCTCAACCTGTTTCCGTCCACCCCTCACTTCAGAAGGAACCGCAATGAAATCCATCAAGACGCTCGCCCTCGCCCTTGCCTTGACCACCACGCCGGCCGCATTCGCAGCGGGCTCGATGGACGGCATGGACATGAAGCCGTCCGCACCCCCGCAGCAGGCGCCGCAACCCGTGGCAGCCGAGATCAGAAAGATCGATGCGCAGGCCGGCAAGGTCACGCTCAAGCACGGACCGATCGCCAACCTCGGCATGGGCGCGATGACCATGGCGTTCCCCGTCAAGGATCGCGCATCGCTGAAGGATTTCAAGGAGGGCGAGGCGGTATCCGTGACATTCGACAACGTTGATGGCAAGCCAACGGTCGTGGAAATGCGGCGTAAGTGAGGGTTACCGCCGCTGGAGGTGGTTGCGCGTTCGATGCGCAATCACCGCGCGTTCCCCAGGCGACCCGCGCGAGCAGACATTTGCCGTGCTCACGCTTTGGTGCCCAGACGCTCCTTCAAGAACTCGATAAAGCGCTGGGTCTTTGCCGGTAGCAAGCGTGTTTCGGTCAGGGCATAGACCGGCGTCGGCCTGGTCTGCCAGTCAGGCAATATCCGGCGCAGGCGGCCGGCCGCCACATCCTCTGCCGCCACCTCCTCAGCCAGCAAGATCACGCCCAGGTCCAGCGTTGCCAGGCGTCGGAACATGCCAACGCTGTTGACGTAGAACCTTCCCCCCACCTCCACCTCGACGGTCTCCTCACCGCGATGCAGTGCCCACTTGCCTGCCTTGGGAAAACCGATGCACTGATGCCGCACCAGGTCCGTGGGATGGGTCGGCTCGCCGGCACGTTCCAGGTAGCCCAGTGAGGCATAGACGTGCACCGACAGGCGCGCAAGCAGGCGGGCAATCAGGTTCGAGTCCGTGAGCTCCCCCATCCGAATGGCCACATCGAAGGGCTCGGCCACCAGGTCGACACGCCGGGGCGTGAGGTCGAAATCAAAGGTGATGCCCGGGTAACGGGCCGCAAACTCCGCAATCAGCGGTGCCATGTAGATCATGGCGAAGTCGACCGGCAGCGACGCGCGCAACACGCCGCTCGGCTGCGCCAGCATCTCCCCCAGTTGCTCGTGTGCAATCCGTGCTTCGTCCACGATGCGCTTGCAGCGCTCGTAGTAGAGCTGCCCGGCCTCGGTCAGTTCAACCTTGCGCGTCGTGCGATGCAGCAGCCGCAGGCCGATGGCCTTCTCCAGCGCGCTGATCCGCCTGGACAGTGTGGAGTTCGGCACACCGGTGGCAGCGGCCGCGCCACGAAAGCTCCGCGTATGGGCGACCTCCACGAACAAGGCCATGTCATTGAGCAGTTCCATCTGGATTGCGCCATTTTTGGATCAATGATTGCCAATCTACCACCTTTATCTCGTCAATGAATTAATCGACGATACGTCCATGGGCTTCCCATCGTCTCCTTCGCCCCAACCCGTACAGGAATTGACCATGAGCCAACTATTCACCCCAGTCCGCATCGGCCGCCACATCGCGCCGAACCGCCTCGTCATGGCCCCGATGACCCGCTCCCGCGCCGACGCCGACGGCGTTCCCGGCGACATGACCGTCACCTACTACGCCCAGCGCTCCAGCGCCGGCCTGATCATCACCGAAGGCGTGTTTCCGTCCGCCATGGGCAAGGGCTACGTGAATACGCCCGGCATGGAAGCCGAGACCCAGATTGCTGGCTGGAAAAAGGTGACTGAAGCCGTGCACGCGCGTGGCGGCCGTATCTTCATGCAGCTGATGCATTGCGGCCGGATCTCGCATCCGTCGCTGCTTGATGGCGCAACGCCCGTAGCCCCGTCGGCCATCAAGCCTGAGGGACAGGCATGGACGCCTGCCGGCCAGGTCGACTTCGTCACGCCCCGCGAGCTGACCCTGGCCGAGATCGCCGGCGTCATCAACGACTACCGCCAGGCCACCCGCCGCGCCATCGATGCAGGCTTCGACGGCGTGGAACTGCACACGGCCTCCGGCTACCTGCCCGAGCAGTTCCTTTCGTCAGGCAGCAACCACCGGCAAGACCAATACGGTGGCTCGGTCGAAGGCCGCGCCCGCTTTGTGCTGGAAGTGCTGGCCGCGATGGTGGCCGAGGCTGGCGCCGACCGGGTCGGCATCAAGATCTCGCCGGAGATGAACTACAACAGCATCACCGATGCCGCGCCGCAAGAGACCTACACCTACCTCGTCGACAAGCTTCGCGGCCGGGGCCTGGCTTATCTGCATGTCACGCTGTTCGGTGCAACGGTCGACTACCACGCCCTGCTGCGCCCGCGCTTCGACGGCACCTACCTGATCGGCGGCGGGCTGACGCAGGACAGCGCCGCAGCCCTGCTGGCCGATGGCAAGGCCGACGCCACCGTCTTCGGCAGCGCCTTCCTTGCGAATCCCGACCTGCCGGAGCGCTTCCGCCAGGGCGCCGCGCTCAACGCGCCGGACCGCAACACATTCTTTGCGCCGCCGACAGCAAAGGGATACATCGACTATCCGGCGCTGGCTGAGGCCGAAGCGGCTTGAGGCAAGGGGCGTTTGCCCCATTCACTATCAAGGAATACATCATGAAGTTCGAACGATTCACTGCAGACACCGCCGCCCTGCTCCTGATCGACCATCAGGTAGGCACCATGGGCTGGGTGAAGTCCATTCCCTTCGACGAAATGAAGCGCAACGCGCTGATGCTGGCCAAGACCGCGGCGATCCTGAAAGTTCCTGTCGTGATGACGTCCAGCATGGAGGAGTACGCCCAGGGGCCGCTGATCAGCGAGCTGGCGGACATCTTTCCGGCTGAGTTCGCTGCGCGTGTCAAGCGCGTTGGCGTTGTGAACGCGATGGACGATGAGAACTTCGCGGCGGCGGTGAAGGCGACCGGGCGCAAGAAGTTCATCATTGCTGGGGTGACCAATGACGTTTGCACGGTCTATCCGGCGTTGAGCCTGGTATCGCAAGGGTATGCGGTGCAGGTCGTCGCGGATGCTGGGGGTTCGCCGAGCAAGATGGCTGATGATATTGCCCTGCGGCGCATGGAGAAGAATGGCGTCACGCTGACCAGCACTAACCAGTTGATTGCGGAATTGGCTGGGAGTTGGGCTACACCGGAAGGCAGTCGCATTGTGCAGGAGGTGCTTATGGGGGCTCTGCAGGGCTGAGGGGGCCGCCTATGTGGGCTGGGTGCAGGTGCAACTTGGCCTTGCCTGCGGCCTGAGATCGTGCGCGCCTTGACCGCGGCGCATGCAATCAGCCCCGGCGGGTTGGACCGGGGCTGTCAGATTGGTTAGTGCAGTTGGCGCTTCAGGTCAGCAAGTTCCGAATGCATCGAACTGACTGCATCCTTGACCTTTGCATCGAGACCGCCGGCCTGCTGGCAAGCGCGGTCTGCACGATCACCGATCCGTTCGAGATCATCGACCCACTGCCGGATCCGATCCTCATCCTTGGAGGACACGACCTTCGATGCCGATTTACATTCCTTGTCGAGCTCATCCACCCAGTTCATCAAGTCTTGTGGAATCCCCGTATCGGCATGACAAGTTCGTGATGTCTCGCTGATGGTTTGCTGCAGATGACTAAAACGTTGCTGCATTTCACTGGCTTGCAACATGATGCCCCCTTCGTGAACATCAATCCACATGAATTCAGGCAGCAGATGATTGTGTGTTGCCTGTGCCATTGTCATTCGCCCGCATCAATCGGCAGCCAGTGAAGTTCCATTGCGCAGCCCCGAAGCGCGCGAAGGGCACTTTTTCAGTCTAGGTCAAAATCGACCGCACGCTCCGATGTGATCCCCGGGGTTCCGCGGCACTACTAGGCATTAGCCGCGCCTCGCTATATCTTGGACTCAAGACAGTCCGGCGCTCGGGCCGAGCCACGGACCTGCGTAAATTGCCGGAGGCTGAAATGCTGGAAAGAAAGCGGTCTTACAAGGGATTCCACGTTGCCCTGTTCGTGCCGGAGGTGATTGAGCCAGGCAAGCCAGGCGGGCGAGTCCAGATCTCCAACCGCAATGAGGACATGGGCATCCGCTTTACGCCGGACTGGCCCCACCCGCCCGCAACGCAGCAGGAGGCAGAGGACTGGCTTTTTGCCTACGCCGCCGGGATCATCGATTGTGAACTGGCTGGCGGCTTCGGCATTGATCTCAGGAACGAGTAAGTCAGTTCGGCAACGAAAGATCTGCGGAAGCCGGTCGGCGCGTCTCCTGCGCCTGGCGGGGATTGCGGCGTTCGTGGAGATTCTGGCATGCCGTGCAACGCATGGCGGTTGGGTATGCCTGCAAGCGGGCGAAAGGGATGGCCTGCTGGCAGTCGATACAAACGCCATACTGGCCGCTCCGCATCCGTGACCGGGCTGTTTCAATGTCGGCCAGTTGCATGCGATAGTGTTTCAGCATCGCGTCGCCCTGGCGCTGCACGGTCTTTTCGTCCGCCACTTCACCATCATCAAGGTGTTCACGTTGTGTTGGCGCCACGACTGGCGAATCCGCGGTTCCGGCGACGGCACGGATGCGCAACTCCTCAGCGTCCATCTGGGCCACCAACTTCGCCAATTCTTCCTTTGTCAGCCCTTCCATGACTGGCCTCCTGGATAAGCATCCTGCGGGTCGCACGTAAGCAGACCGTCCAGCATAGCGCGCTTGGGCAATCGCATTTGGCGGGCACAGTTGCTGTATTGCCGCTCAGATGTGTCGCCACTCACATCGAGGCTCCCGCAAGGGGCCGTAGCCATTTACCGGCATGGCAAAAACCACGTGTCCCATGCGGGACCAGCACGTGTCACTGCCGTGCCGGCGCCGCAGTCACGAATCCCTAACGGTGGCTGGCAGCCAGTGCGACGATAGCGCCTGTGGTTGCCGCGATGGCGGCCACGGTACCCATGCTTTGCCATGGATGCTCATGAACGTAGCGATCGGTCGTTGTCGCCCACTCGGAGACTTTGGCGCGGCTTTCTTCGCGCAGCGTAACGATGCGCTCCTGCAGCGCGCGCTGCCGGGCCTTGAGTGCATGGCGCTCAAGGCTGGTTCCTACGCCGGTCTCGGCTTTGACATCATGAAGAAGTGCCTGAACGTCGGCCATCAGCGTATCGACGTCGCGGGCCAATGCGTCCTTGCGCATAGAGAAATCGGATCGGATGTCGTTCATCTTGCCCTCCTGTTAGCGAAATCATCGCGGTGCGTCGCGCAGCACGATTGGCACTGTGTCAAATATAGGATTGGGTTGACGGCCCGGCATGACAAACAGCAAGCCACGATGAAGCGGCGCGGGAGGGGGCAAGAGGACCGTGGAACTCCTGAGCGACGACGATGGTCATGCGTCACGCATGGCATGCGCATACTTGCATAATATGCACACACGAGGCGCAAAGTGAAGGACAGGTGCCGGATACGGTACTGCCGACACTGCCGGCCCCGTCCCGGCGGGACTGTGCGCGGCGCTGCGCATGCAGGGAGCGATAGCGCGGCACGGGAGTCACGACTTTCGCGTCCCTCGCCTTACCCGCTCCAAATATTTTCCTGAAGCGACCTCGATTCGCACCGTGTCCCCTTCCTTGACGAACTGCGGAACGAGAACTTCCATGCCGTTATCCAGCGTGGCAGTCTTGAAGGTAGAGGTTTCATGCTCGTGCAGGGCCGGCGGCGTGGACATGATGGTTAACTCGACCGCAGGGGGGAATGCGATGGTGACTGGCTCGCCCTCATAAAGCTGCACCGGGATTCGCATATTGGGGTGAAGATATTTCTGGTATGCGCCCATGGTTTCCGCAGGAAAACTGATCTGCTCGAAGGTGTCGGGATTCATGAAGAAAAAGGCGACACCATCGGTGTACAGATATTCCATCTCCTGGTGATCAAGCGTGACCTCTTCGAGCTTGTTGCTCGGATGTAACCGCAACTCCTTGATGTGACCAGTCTTAAGGCTCTTGAACTTGGCGAAAACTGCGCTCCCCTGTTGGCCGCCGCCGGCGTGGTACCCGGCGCTGGTAACGCTATGAAGTTCACCCTCTAGCATGATGACCATGCCCGACTTCAGTTCGGAAGCTTCGACCATTGGTGTCTCCGCCTGGGCGGCAAGATTTCGCCTTCAGCCTAGCACCGCAGCGCCCCTTCAACAAAGGGCCGGCGGCGACAGCAGTACGCTGAACGAGAAACTCGACGGCGCTGACCGCATTGGGAGGATTGCGCACCTGCGACAGCGGGATGTTGCAGCGCCGCATGCACAAGGCTGACAAGGGGCTGGACCGCCACGAGTCGCCCTGCCCCCTGATCAGGGAATCGAGAAGCGCGTCGCCAGAGCAGGAACGATTGTCATACCATTAAGTTCGTAGCGCGTGCCAGGGCGCCGAGGCGGATGGCCCGGCCGGCCACGAGGAGGCCAACATGTTTCAGCATATCTTGGTGCCCACCGATGGATCGGCACTCTCCGACGCTGCCGTTCGCATGGCGGTGACACTCGCCAAGGCATTTGAGGCGAGGATCACTGGATTGCATGTCATCCCGGAATTCCATGTCTTCACGCATCGGGTTGACATGCTGGAGGACACCCAGGAGCGCTACGCACAACTTGCCGAAAGGCATGCGGAGCGATACCTGGCGGTGGTCGCACAAGCGGCAAAGGAAGCGGCGGTGGCATGCGAGACGCTCAGCGTTACCCACAATCACCCCTATGAGGCGATCATCCGGACCGGGGAGGAACGTAACTGTGACCTCATTGTCATGGCGTCGCATGGCCGAACCGGCCTGCAGGGGCTACTGATCGGCAGCGAAACCCAGAAAGTCCTGACGCATTGCCAGATCCCGGTTTTCGTGTTTCGCTAGTCGATACTGCAGACCAACCGCACGCGGCGCAGCGGCGAGCGTCAACCCGACTCGGCCCTTGACCTGAGCCTTCGTACCTGCTGTTTGATGAGAACCCCGCGAGCTATCTCGCCGGACAAAAAAACGCCAACCCGTATGGGTTGGCGTTTTGCTTGGGGTATTACTGGTATCAGAACTGGTTCATGGTGTTGTCTTTACCCGCCGCTTTCAGGGCCGCTTCGCCGCTGAAATACTCCTTGTGGTCGTCGCCGATGTCCGAGCCGGACATGTTCTGGTGCTTGACGCAGGCGATGCCCTGACGGATTTCCTTACGCTGCACGCCAGCCACATAACCCAGCATGCCCTGGTCGCCGAAGTATTCCTTGGCCAGGTTGTCGGTCGACAGTGCGGCGGTGTGGTAGGTCGGCAGCGTAATCAGGTGGTGGAAGATACCTGCTTCGCGCGACGCGTCGGCCTGGAAGGTCCGGATCTTTTCGTCGGCGAGCTTCGCCAGTTCGGTCTGATCGTATTCCACGCTCATCAGCTGGGCGCGCTCATATGCCGACACATCCTTGCCCGCGGCTTTCATCGCGTCATACGCCTGCTGGCGGAAGTTCAGGGTCCAGTTGAACGACGGGCTGTTGTTGTACACCAGCTTGGCGTTCGGGATGACTTTGCGAATCTCGCTGACCATGCCGCCGATCTGGGCGATATGCGGTTTTTCGGTTTCGATCCAGAGCAGGTCAGCGCCGTTTTGCAGTGCGGTGACGCAATCCAGTACGCAGCGCGCTTCGCCCGTGCCGGCGCGGAACTGGAACAGGTTGCTAGGCAGGCGCTTGGGACGCAGCAGCTTGCCGTCGCGCTTGATGATGACGTCACCATTGCCCAGTGCGTCGGCCGACAATTCTTCGCAATCGAGGAAGGAATTGTACTGGTCGCCCAGGTCGCCCGGCGTGTTGGTCACGGCGATCTGCTTGGTCAGGCCGGCACCCAGCGAGTCGGTACGGGCCACGATGATGCCGTCGTCCACGCCCAGTTCCAGGAAGGCGTAGCGGATGGCGCGGATCTTGGCCAGGAAGTCCTCGTGCGGCACGGTGACCTTGCCATCCTGGTGGCCGCACTGCTTCTCGTCAGACACCTGGTTTTCGATCTGAATGCAGCATGCGCCCGCTTCGATGAACTGCTTGGCCAGCAGGTACGTTGCTTCGGCGTTGCCGAAACCCGCGTCGATGTCCGCGATGATGGGCACTACGTGGGTGACGTGGTTGTCGATTTTTTCCTGGATGGCGGCCTTGGCAGGGCCTTCGGCAGCGTCCAGCGCGCGGAACAGACCGCCCAGTTCACGGGCGTCGGCCTGGCGCAGGAAGGTGTACAGCTCGCGGATCAGCGCGCTGACGGAGGTTTTTTCGTGCATCGACTGGTCCGGCAGCGGGCCGAACTCGGAGCGCAGCGCGGCCACCATCCAGCCGGACAGGTAAAGGTAGCGGCGGTCGGTGCTGTTGAAATGCTTCTTGATGGAGATCATCTTCTGCTGGCCGATGAAGCCGTGCCAGCAACCCAGCGACTGGGTGTACTTGGACGAGTCGGCATCGTAGGCGGCCATGTCGGCGCGCATGATCTTGGCGGTGTATTTGGCGATGTCCAGGCCCGTTTTGAACTTGTTCTGGGCACGCATGCGGGCGGCATACTCGGGATTGATGGCATTCCACGCGCTGCCGTGGTTCTCTTTCAAACCGGCAACTGCCTTGATGTCGTCTTGATACTGGGCCATGGGAATTTCCTAAGAAGAAAGCGCGTTTGAAAAATAGTTGAGTGTGCTGGCGGATGTCGAGGCGAGCAGCGTGGGTTCATTGTAGGGCCTTGTTGATGCATCGCGGCAAAGTCTTATATAAGACATAAGAGTTGATTTCTCATTATTTTTCAATGAGATAGGCAACAAATTTCGTAATGTGGAACGATTTTTCAGAGAACGAAAGATAGCGCCGGGGGAAACACGGAGCAAATTCCGCAATGTGAAACGCGCTTTCAGTTGTCGGAGGCAGGGGCGAGCACGGATGGCTCGAGCAACGATAGCTGGGGATTTTGTAGACGTCTGGTCCGACAAACGGTGTCATGAACCGGCGCAGCAACGTGTGGCTGTCTTCGTGCCCGCTTCGGTCATTCGATCACGAGCGATGGTCGTCGGAAACTGGCCGGAGTCGGTCAGCCGCGTTGCAAACAGACCCACTGTTGTTCGCGGATAGCCAGAGGGAAAGACCGCAGCCGAAGCTGCAGTCTTCCATCCGGCCAGAGCATTTCTCAGGCAGCCGCAGCATCAGAACCCAACTCACTCGTCCGGAGAAGCTCCTCCGCAGTCTGATCAAGCTGCGCTTTGAGCATCGCCACCAGACAATGCACGCCGTGGCACACCTCTGACCGTTCGCTTTCAACTTCCAGCAGAGACAGGACGCAGCCCACGCCGGCGCTGACGCGTCCAAGCGAGTACAGGCAGTCTGGAATGGCGGCCAGGATGATTTCTTGTTTCGATGCGGTTTGGTCTTGCATTGCGAGCTCCTAGGGAAGGTTGGAGGGCCCGCCTGATGCACTCAGTTGGAGGGTGGCGGGCCTGACAGCGGGGGTAGCAATGCCGGCAATCCAAGGGAGTCCGGCCAGCCTTTCGGCTGCCCCGCCCGGCCCGCCGTAGAAGGAGAGCTAGCGCATACGCGCAGACGAGGCCGTATGAAACGGCGATCCCTTGGAGCTGTTCAGGTTGCTACGCCCGGCCGCCGATGTTTCGGCGACGGGTCTAGTGTTGCCGGCCCTCATGTCTGTGACGATAAGAGGATTCGCAATCGCTCCATGGATCTTCGTCAGCTATCAGGCGTCGCCCGACGAAGCAATATATTCGTGCCAAACCCAGAACTGGCGCAGGTTGCGGAGGATCAAACGACTATGCTTATCAGCTTGGAACTGCGTTTATATGAGAGGTTTCTATGAGCCCAACGAAGGGAACGCAGCAGGCCGCCAAGAGCACCAGCGCGAACGACAAGGCGTCCAAGGGATTCACGGACGAGGAACGAGCTGCGATGAAGGAGCGCGCCAAAGAGTTGAAGGCGGAAGCGGACAAGGCAGACGGGGAAAGCGCTTTGCTCGCGAAGATCGCCGAGATGCCGGAACCGGATCGCGACATGGCCAAGCGGCTCCATGCTCTCATCAAAGCCAGCGCGCCAGCCCTCTCGCCGAAAACCTGGTACGGGATGCCCGCATATGCCAAGGACGGCAAAGTCGTCTGCTTCTTCCAAAGCGCGCAGAAGTTCAAATCGAGGTATGCAACGTTCGGCTTCAGCGACGAGGCAAATCTCGACGAAGGATCCATGTGGCCCACCTCATTCGCGCTGAAGGCGTTGACAGCCACGGAAGAGGCAAAGATTGGCGCGCTCGTGAAGAGAGCAGTGAGCTGAGGACTGAGCTCGCCACTAATGATGCGTCGCCGCCCAACAACAACGCGTTCCACTCGGACGCCCCAGCGCTGCGCTGGGGTTCCCTCGCTCGCTGCGCTCGCTCGGCGCCGGTGAACGCGGGCGGTTAGCCATTTCTATGAGCCACGGTGAAGTGTGCACTTGAACAAAGGAGACAAAAATGAACGAAGAGCAGCGCAGCACGGATGAAGCCCAAATCCGTCTGCGAATAGAAGGTTGGACAAAGGCGCTACGCGCCAAGGACCTCGATGGGCTCATGTCCCATTACGCGGCGGACATCGTGGTGTTCGACGTCCCGCCCCCGCTGCAGTATGACGGGGCCGCCGCGTATCGAAAGAACTGGGCGGATTGGTTCGCCTCGTTCCGAGGCCCGGTTGTTGGCTACGAGATTCGCGACCTGAGCATCACTGCGGGCGATGACGTGGCCTTCTGCCGCAGTCTCAATCGAATCACTGGAGCGAGAACAAGCGGAGAAGACACCGATGTCTGGGTGCGCGCGACCGTCTGCTTCCGCAAGTTCGGCGGCACGTGGCTGGTCACCCATGAGCATCTCTCGGTACCCATCAACATGCAGACCTACCAAGCGGTGCTCGACCTGAAGCCATAGTAAGACTGGAATTTTCCCGATTCAGACGATGGCGACGCGAGTTCGAGAGTTCAAGTGACGACTGAAAGTCCCCTATCCGGGCTACTTGCCGCCGGTGCCGACCTTACCGCGCCCGACCTTGCAATGCGGTACACAGGGGCGCAGCTTCTTTCTGAAGCTAGCCGTCAACGTGACGTGCTCCGCAGGGTAGCGGGTTGTCCTATGTGGATTTGCCCCCGTGTCCCCGGACACGGTCACACCCTTAGGTTGATAAGGCCATCGCACGCCTGAACTCCCGCGGCGAGCGGTAATTCAGGGCGCTATGGGGGTGCTGCTCGTTGTAATGCTCAAAGGCGATGGCCAGATTCCGAACCGCCGTCTCGGCATCAGGCTTGGGCATGAAGGCGACGTAGTCGCGCTTCATGGTCTTCACGAAGCTCTCCGCCATCCCGTTGCTCTGCGGGCTGCAGACCGGCGTGGTCAGCGGCTTCAAGCCGATGGCCGACGCAAACGCCCTGGTCTTGTCGGCCGTGTAACCGGAGCCGTTATCGGTCAGCCATTCGATTTCCGTCGGCGTCTTCAGCGCGTTTCCAAAGCGATTCTCGACGGCGGCCAACATCACGTCGCGGACCACGTCACCGCTATGCCCACCGGTGGTCGC